>JAYUVC010000137.1:0-24325 GCA_043754325.1 Hyphomicrobiales bacterium | reverse complement strand
CATCTGTTCAAGCGAGGCACGGGCCACACCGGTGCCGCGCTTTTCACGGCGCTGGCGTTCACGATAATCAGTGATTTCGCGGGCGCGGGCTTCGTTCGGCACCACGTCAAAACGGTCACCCGCTTCTGGTGCCGAGTTCAAGCCCAACACTTCCACAGGAACCGAAGGACCAGCGGTTTTCAGCTGTTCACCCTTTTCGTTGACAAGTGCGCGCACCCGGCCCCAGGCGGAACCGGCCACAAAAATATCGCCATGTTTCAAGGTGCCGCGCTGTACGAGTACGGTGGCAACCGGACCACGACCCTTGTCAAGCTGGGCTTCGATGACCAGACCACCGGCTTCACGATCCGGGTTGGCCTTGAGGTCGAGAACCTCGGCCTGCAGCAAAATCGTATCCAGCAACTTGTCAAGATTGGTGCCTTTGAGGGCTGAGACTTCGACGTCGAGAATATCGCCGCCCATGCTTTCCACAACCAGTTCGTGTTGCAGCAAATCCGTGCGAACACGCGTCGGGTTCACATTCGGCTTGTCCATCTTGTTGATGGCAATGATGATGGGAACACCAGCGGCTTTCGCGTGGTTGATCGATTCAATTGTCTGCGGCATGACGCCGTCGTCAGCGGCCACCACCAGAATGGCAATGTCGGTGGCTTTCGCACCACGCGCCCGCATCGACGTGAAGGCTTCATGGCCTGGCGTGTCGATGAAGGTGATCAGACCACGATCTGTCTTCACCTGATAGGCGCCGATGTGCTGGGTAATGCCACCGGCTTCTCCCGACACCACATTGGTTTTGCGCAGCGCATCCAGCAGCGAGGTTTTGCCATGGTCAACGTGACCCATGATGGTGACCACGGGTGGGCGCGGCTGCATCAGCTCCGGCGCGTCGATTGCGGCATCCAGACCTTCAACCACATCTGACTCTGAAACGCGCTTGACCTTGTGGCCCATTTCCTCGGCAATGATCTGTGCTGTATCAGCATCGATCACGTCGTTGATGGTGTGCATCTGGCCCTGTTTCATCAGCATGCGGATGATGTCTACCGCCCGTTCGGCCATGCGGTTTGACAGCTCCTGAATCGTGATCATTTCAGGGATGATGATTTCGCGCGAGGTTTTTTCCGTCGGCATCTGGAAGCCGTGCGCCTGCTTTTTCAGGCGTTCAGTGCGGCGGCGGAAGGCGGCGACGGAATGTCCGCGGGCATTGCCTTCTTCGTCAAGCGCATTGCCCACGGTGACGCGGCCACGGCCTTCTTTTTTCTCAATGTCGGCTTTGCTGCGGGAAGGCACCACGGCCTTGATCACGCGCGTCGTTGTCATGCCAGGACGAGACAGTCCGGGGCGCGGGCCACCGCCTGCACCACCACCACGGCTGCGCGGTGATTCTTCTTCTTCGGAAGTATCCCGTCCGACAACCTTGGGCTCAAGTTTCTTGGCAGCAACTTCAGCCTTCTTGCGGCCTTCGTCTTCCCGCTGGTGCCGAAGATCATCTTCAGCCTTCCGCTTGGCAGCGGCTTCACGCTCTACCCGGTCAATTTCATCTTGTGACTTCCGGCGAACCAGATCTTCTTCCTGGCGTTTGCGCTCGTCAGCCTCGCGGACCTTGCTGCTGGCCAAGGCACGTTCACGTGCCTCGCGCTCATCAGCCGTCAGTGTACGGAGCACCACGCCTGAACGCGCTGCAGGTGCAGGTGCGGGACGGATGGATTGTGTCGGCTGGACAATGGTTTCCTGGCCGGACACCCGCGGTTTCTGTTGAAAAACGGCCTTTGCCTCAGCGCCCGATGAGCCTGCAGGTTTTGCAGGTGCGCCGAAAGTTTTTCGCTTGGTTTCCACGACCACCGTTTTGGTGCGGCCATGCGAGAAGCTCTGCTTCACGCGTGACTGTTCAATTGCTGGCCGTTTGAGGGTCAGTGTGCCACCGGGCTTTTTACCGTCTGTTTCCGTCGTATCGTTCATATGCTCTACTTCTGACCCTTCGGACCATCTGGTCCCAAATCTTCGAAACTAACCATGCGCTGGAGATAAATCACCAGCCGATCAGCCAGTCCGCTTGACGCGACGGCTGCATGTATCACATTTGGTCGCCCAAATGCCAAATCCATTTCATCACCCCGAAAAGAATCTGAGATGACGGTTTTTGGACCTTTCAACCGGTCCAATTTGGACACACCATCGGCACCTGCACCGATAGTGTGGAGTAAAACTTTGACAGACGTTTTACGCAAAGCCTCATCGACCTTCATAAAACCCTGAACCACCATCCCGGCTTTCCGCGCCAGCGACAGCTGATTCACAGCCTGTTTCCTGAGCAAATTACCCACCATATCTGGCAATTCGTCGGGCACTTTACAATCGTCCTCAAAGCCGCGGGCAAAAGCCTGACGTTTGATCGCATCACCCAAAATCTTGCGCGAACAGCTGACCCACACACCCCGCCCCGGCAGTTTGGCCTGAAGATCCGGCACCACCGTGCCATCAGGCGCCCTTGCAAAGCGCACCAGCGCATCCTCATCCGCTTCCTCGCGGGTGACGATGCACATGCGTTGCCGCAATTTGGCTGTGGTTAAACTGTCGCTCAGGCGTCAGCCTCCGCTTCGATTTCGGGCACTGCCGGTGCTTCAATCCAGCCCAGTTGCACACGCGCCTGCATGATCATGGCTTCGGCATCCGCCGCCGTCACATCAAGTCCCGCAAACGCACCCTTGTGCTTGATGGTTTCGCCGTTCTTTCGCTCATTCCAGCCGGTGAGGTCGTCGGTGGCCAAATCGGCGAAGTCTTCCAGCGACTTGCATCCGGCCTCGCCCAAAGCCACCAACATCTGCGCGGTCATGCCGCCAAAATTGGCCAAATCATCCTGAACACCCAGTTCCATGCGCTTGCTCTCCCATTCTGCTGATTGTTTTTCGAGGAAGGCCGTGGCGCGGGACTGCAATTCCTGCGCTGTGGCTTCGTCCAACCCGTCAATCGCTGCAATTTCACCGGCATCAATCGACACCAGTTCTTCCACAGCACTGAAACCTTCAGACGCCAAAAGCTGGGCCAGGGTTTCATCCACATCAAGCGCATCGACAAATGTCTTGGTCCGCGATGCAAATTCTTTCTGGCGGCGTTCCGATTCTTCGGCCTCCGTCATGATGTCGATATCCCAACCCGTAAGCTGTGACGCCAGCCGCACGTTCTGGCCACGACGCCCAATGGCGAGGGACAACTGGTCATCCGGCACCACAACTTCGATGCGTTCAACATCTTCATCGAGCACCACCTTGGCCACTTCGGCAGGAGCCAGCGCGTTCACCACGAATGTCGCCACATCTGGCGACCATTGGATGATGTCGATCTTTTCACCCTGCAATTCATTGACCACAGCCTGCACACGGGAGCCTCGCATGCCCACACAGGCACCGACGGGATCAATGGAGCCATCCTTCGAGCGCACACCGATCTTGGCGCGGGAACCAGGGTCACGCGCCACCGATACCACTTCGACAATGCCATCATAAATTTCCGGCACTTCCTGGCCAAACAGCTTGGCCATGAATTGCGGGTGGGTACGTGACAAGAATATCTGCGGTCCCCGCTGTTCGCGGCGCACGTCATAAACATAGGCGCGAATCCGGTCACCGGGACGGAAGGTTTCACGCGGCAATGCCTCATCGCGGCGGACAATGCCTTCGCCCTTGCCGAGATCGACAATCACATTGCCATATTCGGCGCGCTTGACGGTGCCGTTGACGATTTCGCCGATGCGATCCTTGAACTCGTCATACATCTTGTCGCGTTCAGCATCGCGCACCTTCTGCACAATCACTTGCTTGGCCGATTGGGCGGCAATGCGGCCAAATTCTATGGGCGGCAACGGTTCGGCGATATAGTCACCAACCTGTGCCGCCGGATTTTTCTTTGACGCTTCTTTCAACGAAATCTGTGTGGCGTCATTTTCAACCGTATCGACCACCATCAGCAAACGGTTGAGGCGGGTTTCACCGGACTTGGGATCAATCTCGGCACGGATTTCATTCTCAACGCCGTAGCGCGCTTTGGCGGCTCGCGTGATCGCGTCTTCCATGGCTTCAAGCACCACCGCCTTGTCGATGGATTTTTCACGCGCCACGGCATCTGCGATTTGCAGAAGCTCAAGCCTGTTGGCACTGACTGCAGTATTAGCCATTGTCGGTTTCCTCTTCGTCTTCGGCTTTTGTAATTTGGTCTTCGTCAATTTCAGCGCCGTCACCATAGCCTGTGGCTGGCAATTTGGCACGCGCCGAGGCAATCAATTCATCAGTGAGCAGAAGTGCTGCATCATGAATATCGGCAAATGGCAAACCGATGAGCAGCTTGTCTTTGCCGCCTTCAGGGTTGTCGATGTAAAGCCGGACTTCACCTTCGGCATAACCCTCAAGCACACCGCGAAAACGTTTGCGGCCGGCAAGTGGCACCGCCATTTCAATCTTGGCCTCATGCCCTTCCCAGTTCTCGAAATCTATGGCACGAACAAGCGGGCGATCAATGCCGGGTGATGACACCTCAAGCTGGTATTTTGCCGAAATCACATCCGCCACATCCAGCATGGGCGAAAAGGCTTTGGAAAACATTTCGCAATCGTCAATGCTAAAGCTGCCGTCCGGCCGTTCGGCCATGATTTGCAATGTGGAACCAAACATGCGCACCCGCACCAGCCGGAACCCCATGCCCAGAAGCACCGGTTCGGCAAGCACCGCAACCCGCAAGGCAGGTCCGGTTTCGCGTGTGAGGCGCTGTTCAGTCATCGTCCATCCGAATACAAAAAAAGCGGGCCCCTTTCGGGACCCACTCCAAATCGATTGCTCGTTTTTGAGTGAATTCTTGGTAGCTTCATAGAGGATTTAGAGAAATGGCACAAGGGACATTCTCATTTTGCGCTAACAGGGTCGCACGCGGCCTTGACAGCGCACGACAAAGCACTACATTACCGCCACAATCAACTGCCACAAGCTCAACCCATGCCCACGCCATCTGACGTCACCCTTTCGCTCCGCGTTCCCTCCGAGCTTAAGTCCCGACTTGAGCGGGCATCTGTTCGCACCCATCGGTCTCGCGCCTATCTCACCATTGCCGCACTACAGAAATATCTCCCTGATGTGGAACGCGATGAGGTGAAAACCGTAGCGCCCAGCCCGTATGATATTGCCAAGCGATACAGTGGCGTTGGCGCAAAGCTTTTGGGCAAAGGCCGCAGTGCAGCTGAAATTGATGCGATGATCCGTGACCAGCGCGGCGATGAGTAGATCACTTGCTGGAATTGGGAAACTCTATCTCGATTCAAATATTCTGATTTATCTGGTTGAGGGACATGCTCAATTAAGTGAGTTGGTGCTTGTCGCTTTCCGCGAGGTCGAAGTTCATGAGGTGGCGCTATACACCAGCGACATTACCGTCACGGAGTGTTTGAATGGAGCTTATCGGGCTGGACTTGAGGAACTGGCGCAGCACTATCTTGAGCTTTTGGGAACAGAAAATTTTATCACCATGCTTCCACTGCACAGTGATGTGTGCGTTGAAGCGGCCCGGCTTGGGGCAACTCACCGTCTCAAAACCATAGACTCGATCCATCTGGCCTGTGCCACTCTTGCAGGCTGCCAGGCACTTCTGACGAATGATGGCGGGTTTCGATCGACGGGTGATGTAAAGGTCATTCAACTGACAGAGTTTGCGCTCCTCTGATCAGAAAACCAAAGAAGGTTTGAACGTCGACAAAAAAATGTCAGCCCAACCAATCCCAAATCCGCTGCCAGAGACTGCGCGTCGGGCCTTCCAAGGTGAATTTGTTTAGCACCAGCAACAACTCTGGCTCACCCACGCGTTCTGCGGCTTCGGCAAGGGTCATCCACCGTCGTTCGCGCTCCGCACGTTCCGGCCAGTCATTGAATTCCTCATCAACATGCAGCGCATAGACCATAACTGTAATCGCCCGGGCAAAGCCCTTGTCTGATGTTTTGACATAGCCGTATTGTCCGTATGGCCCGGGGTTCACGCGCCCGCGCACACCGCCCTCTTCAAAGGCTTCCTGCGCTGCTGCCTCGTGATCGGCCTTGCCGTCCATGGGCCAGCCTTTGGGAATGACCCAGCGCTTTGTTGTGCGCGTGGTGACGAGAAGAATCTCAAGGCCCGCCTTTCCCCGTCGCCAAGGCAGGGCTGCCACTTGTGTGTTGCGCGGCATCAGATGATGTACCGTGCGGACACGACGCGACATACAAAGCCACGGACAAAGCTTGAACTTGAGATGGCTTGGCTATTTGACACATTCACGCCTTAGCATGACCATCGCAACACTGGTACAACAGTTAAGCGCAAACAAAACCATGCCGGAACCGCACTCTGCTAACCAAAACGCAGTCCCGGAGACTTGTACGTCAATCAATGCAAGGCTTGTTTTCTCCGGCGACGTCCGGCAAAGCCCAGCGCGGCCAGACCCGAAACAAACAGCGGAAACGCTGCAGGTGTGGGAACCGCACTCACCGACGCGGGACTTCCGCTGACGTTATCCACCCGCAATGAGCTACGCCCCGTGTTGGTGAATGAAATTGACGTCACACCCGCAAACACGTGATTGAAGGTTTGCCCGCCATTGTTGCTGGGATTGCCGGCCGTGGTGAACATGATGGATTCGAGGTTGGTCAGGCCCGCGAATGACTTCACCGTCAAAACCGCAGAATTGCCCAGCAGTTGGAACCAGAATGAACTGACTGAAAATACGCCACCAGACGCCAATGTCATGATTGAGGTTTGATTTCGGTTCAGCCCCATGCAAGGACCACTGGCGCAACTGCTGGTCACAATATTCACTGTGTTGAATTTGAAAACGTTTTCGAGATAGGGATCAACATCCAGTGCACCAAATCCCACGGTTACCGCATGACTTGGCGCACATTGCGCTGCAAACATGACAGCTCCCACACTCAGCATTCGAAGTAATTTTTTCATGAGCAAACTCCAATTGTTTTTGAACAGGTTCGACCGGCGAGACCTTCTCACTGGCGAACCAGTTGAAAAATAGCCCGGTTCAAAAAACTTACAAATTGCAGTTGATTAAAATTGAAAAATTAACCTTGGCGCGATGATTTCGGATTTGGAGCATCGGACACTCATTTGAACTCATCCCCCGCTCTATTGTCATTGCCGGATTTGGTCCGGCAATCCATGGTTCAACAGGAGTGGAATTTTGCTGTTAAATCACGCTCGCACCACGATGGATTACCGCAACAAGTGCGGTAATGACACCGTGAGTGGCATCTGGCATTTTGATTTTATTTTCCATGGACTGTTGAAACGTCCAAAAACAATTCAGAGCCTCAACGCGTCAGAAATGCAAACTGACTGAAGCTATACAAAGCAATTTCAATCTGATTGTTTCCTTAACCGGACAGCAGTGGACTTATTCCGGTAATCCATGGTTCAGCAAGCGGGATGTCTCCCGTAAAACCCCGCACGCACCACGATGGATTGCCGGAATAAATCCGGCAATGACAAACCTTGCGTCTGAGTTCAATTGATCGTCCGACGCTCTATGCGCGAATAGATCGGCACCTAAAACAGGAAAAGTCAGGCGCATTCACATGTGCCTGACCTTGAAATTACCGAAGGGTGTCTGCTACGCTCAGTCAGGCACTCAACTTGTTTTTCCTGCGCCTTCCGACAAAACCAATTGCCGCCAGACCTGCCATGAGAAGCGGGAGGGCTGCGGGCAGCGGCACTGTGCTTACACTGACAGTCAGATCGTCAATGCGGAGGTTGCCCTTACCCGAATCATGAAATGAAATTGCTGTTACATTGTCAAACAAGTGACTGAAAACCTGCCCGCTGTTGTGCGGATAAACTGCTTCCGTCAGCACAATCGTTTCCAGCGCGTTCACACCAGAATAGGACTTTACTGTCAGTTCGGCTCTTCTACCAAGGATCTGGAACCAGAAGGAACTCAAGGAAAAAATGCCGCCGCCGACACGCGTGAGAACAGACGTTTCGTTGGTGTTCAACGCCATGCAGGGTTTCACGTTGCAGTTGCCGTTGACGATTCGTGCAATATCAAATTGAAAGCCGTTTTCGATATAGGGGTCGACGTTCGCCCCGTCAAAGCCAACCGTCAAAGCGTGGCCAGGCAGAACCTGGATTGCAAGTGTGGCTGCAAAAACTGAAGCCAAAAGGAATGATTTATTCATGGGCCGTCTCCAATCAACAAAAGCGCCGATCTAGGTTTAGAAGTGAGCCCCTCACGCATTGAAATAACACATCTTATTAACTTATTGTCAACCAATTGGAAATTAGCGTTAAATTTTAACCTTCTACTTAAAATTGCACAAAACTTCTAATTGTTACTTTTCATCAAAATCAAGTAATGTGATGATCTGCCCTCACGCACGGCTTTGGCTTCGTAACGGGTTTGCACCCAGTTTTCGAAAGCTACGGCAGAATTGCCCTGCAACGTGAATCCACCATGTGTTTCAACGTGCTGCAAGGTCCAGTTGACATAATCATCAATGTCGCTCGCAAACAGGAACAGCCCGTCCGGCTTCAGCAAACGGTGGAAATGTGCGAGATTGACCGGGTTGATGAAGCGCCGCTTTTTCTGCCGCTCTTTTGGCCATGGATCGGGATAAAGCAGATAGAGCCGTTCCAGACATTGGTCCGGCAGGGCCTCAAGCAACATGCGCGCATCGCCGTAATGAATCCGGATGTTGCTGACGCCCGCTTCTTCGACATGGGCCAGCGCCTTGGCCACACCATTCAGAAAAGCCTCGGCACCGATGACTGAGACATCAGGGTTCAGCGCCGCCTGATGCACCATGTGTTCGCCACCGCCAAAACCGATCTCCAGCCAGCGCCGCTCGCCCGTGTTGAAAAGCGGATGCTTCAAATCCACTGCGATCGGCGGCAGCAAGTCATCCATCAGCCCGATATGATGACGGCGCAAAGGTTTGCCTTTGCGCCGCCCATAGAATTGATGTCGCGGAAGTGTATTACTCACTTCACCGCTGCTTTGAGTTCTTTTGCAAGGTCGGTCTTCTCCCAGGAAAAGCCACCGTCCTTGCTGGGCTTGCGGCCAAAATGACCGTAGCTTGACGTGCGGGCATAGATCGGGCGGTTCAAGTCAAGATGTTTGCGGATGCCGCGCGGCGTCAGGTCCATGACCTTGCGCAAAGCCTTTTCCAGTTTCTCTTCCTTCACTTTGCCGGTGCCATGCGTATCAACATAAACCGACAACGGTTCGGATACACCGATGGCATAGCTGAGCTGAATGGTGCATTTTGATGCAAGCTTTGCGGCCACAACGTTCTTCGCGAGATAACGTGCAGCATAGGCAGCAGAGCGGTCCACTTTCGTCGGGTCCTTGCCGGAGAAGGCGCCGCCACCATGCGGAGCTGCACCGCCGTAAGTATCGACAATGATCTTGCGGCCGGTCAGACCACAGTCACCATCAGGGCCGCCGATGAAGAACTTCCCCGTCGGGTTGACGTGCCACACCGTGTCCTTGGTGATCCAGCCTTTTGGCAGTGCCTTCTTGACATAAGGCATGACCATTTTCTTCACGTCAGCCGATGTCATGCTCTCGTCCATATGCTGGTGAGAGACAACAATCTGCGTGGCGGCAACAGGCTTGCCGTTTTTGTATTGCACGGTGACCTGTGATTTTGAATCGGGCCCCAGCCGCTTTTCACCACCGTGACGGGCTTCGGCGAGAAGCTGCAAGATGCGCTGCGAATAATACAAGGGCGCTGGCATCAGGTCGGGCGTTTCATCACAGGCATAACCAAACATGATGCCCTGGTCGCCCGCACCCTCTTCCTTGTTGGCAGCGGTATCAACGCCAACCGCAATGTCGACCGACTGGGCATGCAACACGATTTCAACAATGGCGGTTTTCCAGTGGAAGCCGTCCTGCTCGTAACCAATGTCCCTGATGGCCTTGCGGGCCACGGCTTCGATCTTTTCATTGGTCACCGATGCAGGCCCGCGCACTTCGCCCGCAATCACCACCTTGTTGGTGGTGACAAGGGTTTCGCAAGCCACACGCACCGCCCAAGGGTCCATTCCCTCTGCAATGGCTTCGCGGAAGAACAGGTCTACAACTTCATCGGAAATCCGGTCGCTGACCTTGTCAGGATGGCCTTCTGAAACTGATTCACTGGTGAAAACAAAATTTTTGCGCGCCATGCGACGGGGCTCCTCGTGACATTGTCTTTGCCAAGCACAGTCCTGGCCAAGCACATAAAGAAATCCTTATGTGAATTTCAGCCGTCTAATGGCAGGCCAGCCTGCAACGGTCAAGTGCCGATAGCGACAAAGGGCCGATTGCATGGCAACCGACCCTCCAGATTGAGTGTTGTGGTTAAAGATCAGGCGTCTGAATTGACGATGAGCTTTGCCAAACTAACGATCAGCTTGCGTTTTGTGGCATTGTCGGCGTCACGGAAGGTCTTGGCCAGTTGCACACCTTCTGGCGTCATCAATGCCGAGGTGAATTCGTCGGACGAAACCGACCCTTTCGTGACCGAGTCGCTTTCGCCACCGGGCAGACCTTCAAAAAAGAACTGCACCGGTACGCCCAGCGTTTTGCTGGTATAGAACATGCGGCTGGCACTGATGCGGTTGGCACCCTTTTCATATTTCTGAATCTGCTGGAAGGTGATGCCCAAAAGCTCGCCCAGCCGTTCCTGACTCATGTTGATGAGTTGGCGGCGCATCCTGATGCGGGAGCCAACATGAACGTCGATGTAGTTCGGATCTCGTCTTGCCATGTTTTCCTCAGACGTTGCCCCCAGCCTGCTGCTGCGTTTGCAATGTGGCCCGTCCCCCCCCCCCCGGAAATCGGCAATAGTCACATTGGTGTTGAATCAATGGATTAGAGGTTTAAGCCTCGAAATGGAACTGTGCAAATGAAAACATCAACTTTATTTATCCAATTCTATGATCATTGCACGGCGCATGAAAGCCAGGACCGTAAGAAGAAAGGCAAAAACCAGTGCAGGGACAACGCCTGCTTGTGCATAGACTGTTGGTTCCAAATCGGGAGGCAATCTGGCATCAATGAACAGCCGGTTTTCCAAGCCAGTGCGAACCACATATCGGCCAAAGGAATCAATGACTGCGGATATGCCGGTATTGGCGGCCCGTGCCACAGGCAAGCCCTGTTCCACAGCCCGCATGCGAACCTGCGCCAGATGTTGCCAAGGCCCGACAGAGCGTCCAAACCAGCCGTCATTGGTCACATTGACGATCCAGCGCGGGCGCATGTTGTCCGGTACCAACTTGTGCGGAAAGATCGCCTCATAACAAATCAGCATCAAAGCAGGCCCCACGCCCGGCACGTCAGAGACCGACGGTCCGGTGCCGGGGCTGAACGCCTCCGGCAAATTGACCACCTTGCGAAACCCCAGGGGCTCCAGCAGCCACGCCAGCGGCAGATACTCACCCCCCGGCACCAGACGCCACTTGTCATAGTGCGATTTGACCTTGCCGTTTGTATCAATGGTGAGAATGCTGGTGAAGAAGTCATCACCGGAAGATCCGCGCTGGCGCCGGATGGCGCCTGTCAAAAGCGTTTGCCCCTCACCCAGACCAGACGCAATGTCCTGCAAGGCCGGGGTGCTTTCATCCAGCAAGAACGACAACGCTGATTCCGGCCAGATCACAACCTTAGGCACTTCGGAAGTGGATGCAGCAGCCGTGGTCAAGGCCATCAAATCCGCAAAAACCTTCTCAGCGTTTTCACTGCGCCATTTGTCACTCTGCGCAATATTGGGCTGCACCAGTCTGATCAGCGGGCCGCTGTTCGCATCGGCAGGATGGCTGGAAAGTCTGGTTTCACCCCACACCCAGACGGCGGGAAGTGTGAGGAGTAAAACACCAGGCAAAATCAGGGCGTTTCTGCTGCCCCGATTGAGCATCAAGGCTGCGGGCAAACCACCCCAAAGCAAAACAAACAAGGTCAGTCCCGGCATGCCGACGATACTGGCAAACTGCAACACGCCGCCCATGCCATCTGCCATCAGGCCGGGAACGGCCCAGGGAAAGCCCGTAAACAAATAACCGCGAAAGCCTTCGACCAATGCGAGAATGAGAGGCAACAGCAGCCAGCGTTGAATTCCACGTCGCGCGCCCCATTCAATGGCGGTAAAAGCAACGCCCCAATAAATGGCAAAAATCGCTGCCAGACCGCCCACGGCAAAAGGCATCATCCACAGGTCAGCTTTCGCATCCACGAGAAAGGCAAACCCGATCCAATGCAGGGCAAAACCGAAATAGCCACAGCCGAAAGCAAATCCACCGCTGAAAGCCTGACGCAAGCTACGCTGCCTTGATCGTGAATCGACGATGATGAGCAGCGACAGGCACACAACAACCAACCAGATTTGCGACACTGGCGGCAAACCCAGCGCAAGCCCAAAACCCATGGCAAACCTGAAGAAAAAAGGGTGTCTGGTTGCAAAAAACTGTAGTGTATTCATCACGCCGTTTTGGCGGCTTCGCGCCGCAATAACCATAGCACCAATAATAGTACGTCCATGGTGCCAATAGCAGTTGCATTGTGGCGAATCGACTTGCTAGTGGCAACTTGCACATTCAGTGCACTCCAAAAAGCCATCATGATTATTCTGCACCAGCCGGCGACAGACGAGAACCGCCAATCCGCGAAAACACATTTGGATGAAGTCCTGTTGATTCTTGCAAAACCGGGAGGCTACGCCAAACTCTCGCCGACGCAGCGCAAATTCATCGTCGGCATAACTTTGGCCGCCATCATTCCGGCTGATAAACGCATTCGCAGCCATGAAGAACAAATGGTCGACAAAGTGGCGGACCTGTCATCTGTGCCACGCAAGAAAGTTGTGGAGTTGATGGCCCGTGCCGCAGCACGGGCGTGATCAGCGCCGCTGCGCCACTGCCTCCGCCATCGCACACAAAATCTCGAACATCATAGTGACCCCCGCATAGGCCGTCATGCCCGCTGGGTCGAAGGGCGGCGAGACTTCCACCACATCAGCGCCCACAATGTTGACGCCGCGCAATTCCCGCAGCATCTGCTGGGCCTGAAATGTCGTGAAGCCGCCAATTTCAGGCGTACCCGTGCCCGGCGCATAAACCGGGTCCAGCATGTCGATATCAAAGCTCACATAAGTCTCGCCATCGCCTACAATTTTGCGCGCCTCCGCCATGATGGCTTTCGGGCCCTTCTCCATGGCCTCTTCAATGCGCACCATGCGCACGCCCATTTTCATGCCATACTCAAAGTCGTCAAGATCATACATCGAGCCGCGCAGACCAATTTGAATGGTGCGCTTCGGGTCCAACACACCTTCCTCAATGGCGCGGCGAAACGGTGTGCCATGGGTATATTTGAAACCGCCGAAATAACTGTCGTAGAGATCAGTATGCGCATCAAAATGGATCATGCCCACGGGCTTCTTTTTGCCAAGCGCCCGCAGAATGGGGAGCGAACACAAATGATCACCACCCGCCGACAAGGGCCTGATACCCTTGGCCACCAGCGCGTGAAAATGGCTCTCAACCCGTGCAAGTGCGTCATCCACATTGGCGGGATTGACAGGCGCATCGCCAAGGTCTGCCACATTCGCCAGGTCATAGGGCACCACATGCGAGGTCTGGTGCATGCGGCGCACCATGGAAGACTGGTCACGCATTTGCCGGGGACCATGGCGCGGACCGGGGCGATTGGTGGTGCCACCATCCCAGGGAACGCCGACAATACCAATATCAATGTCACGCGCATCTTCAAGCGACACATGCGGCAGACGGAAAAACGTGGCCACACCGCCAAAGCGCGGGGTGACAAGACCGGATACGGGTTGGTTGAAAGCCATGGGAAACTCCTGTTGCAACAAGCGTAACAAATTTTCAACGCGCTGTGCAACCTTGCTGCGTCTGGTGTTTGGGACACACCCTTCGAGGCATCGCAAAAGGGCGATGCACCTCAGGGTGAGGGTGGACGCCGGAACTCCCTCATCCTGAGGTGCGAGCCCTTGCGAGCCTCGAAGGATTGGCACGGCGAGTCGATTGCCAGATTGATTCCACCAGCCCGTGACAATCTCTTGGCCCACAGGCTAGACTGCAGGAATGATGACAGTTGATTTCCTTGTTGTGGGTGCAGGCATTGCCGGTGTATCGGTTGCGGCGCGTCTTGCAGAAACCCATTCTGTGCTGCTCGTCGACATGGAAGAACGTGCAGGCTATCACAGCACGGCCCGTTCAGCCGCAAGTTATGAACCCAATTATGGCCCGGTGCCGATGTTGGCTTTGACCCGCGCAAGCCATGATTTTTTCAGTGAGCCGCCCCGCGGCTTCACCGATGCGCCACTGTTCACGCCGCGTGGCTCGTTGTTTTTGGAGGCCAAGGGGCAGGCTGACAAAACCGATTATCTCCTGTCCAAATCGAGCGGTTTGACGGAACTCAGCATCGCCCAAACCTGCGCGCTGTTTCCGGTATTGAAACCAGACTACGCCACCCGCAGTTTTCTCGATGGCCAGACGGGTGACCTTGATGTGGATCTGATCCACCACGGCTTTCTCCGCATGCTGAAGGAACGCGGGAGCAAGCTGTTGCTGTCTTCGCCACTGCTGTCGGCCACACGTCATTCAGGCCAGTGGAATGTCCGGTGTGGCAATACTGATGTCACCGCCATCGTGATCGTGAACGCCGCTGGCGCTTGGGGTGATGTGGTTGCAAAACTCTGTGGCGTGGCACCTGTCGGTCTGATCCCGAAGCGCCGTTCCATCGGCGTCATCCCCATGCCTGATGGTATGGATTTCGCGCATTGGCCCATGGTCACTGACGTGGGTGAGACCTGGTACGCCAAACCCCAGAGCGGCAAACTGATTGTCTCCTCCGCTGATGCCACAGCGGTTGAACCCCATGACGCCTATACCGATGACATGGCGATTGCCGAAGGCATTGATCGCATGATGACCGCCACAACACTCGAAGTCGAGCGTCTCGACCACAGCTGGGGCGGGCTTCGCACCTTTGCACCAGACGGCGGCCCGGTCGTCGGATTTGATCCGTCTACGGACGGGTTTTTCTGGTTGGTTGGCCAGGGTGGCTATGGCATACAGTCTGCACCCGGTCTTTCAGCAACCGCTGCCGACATGGCAAGAGGACAGCCCATACCACAGGCGGTCATCGACATGGGTCTGAGCCGCGCTGATATTGCACCGGAGAGATTTGCAACATGAGCGAGACCACGATCGGCGAAGCGCTTGTGGGTTTGCTGGAAGCCTATGGTATTGACACCATCTTTGGAATTCCCGGCGTGCACAATGTCGAAATGTACCGTGCCCTGCCGCGTTCCAGAATCAATCACATCCTCACCCGCCACGAACAGGGCGCAGGCTTCATGGCAGATGGTTACGCCAGGGCCACAGGCAAACCCGGCGTGTGTTTTACCATCAGTGGACCGGGCCTCACCAACATTCTCACACCCATGGCGCAGGCTTGGTCAGATTCATCTCCGCTATTGGTCATCTCATCTGCCCTTGATGTTGTGGATTCAGCGCAAGGCCGCGGCCGCCTGCATGAAATGCGCTCGCAGCTGCAAGCCGCACAAAGTGTGACGACACATGCAACCCGCGCCTATACCAGCGTTGATGTGCAGGATGCTGTGGCGCGGGCCTTCAGCAATTTCGCAACGGCGCGGCCACGACCCGCCTATCTTGAAATCCCTCTCGACCTCTTTACAAAGCCTGCAGGTGAGGGCTGGGCAGCGCAGACACTTGCAACCCGTGCAACAGCAACTGAGGCACAAGTCACGGCTGCGGCCGCGATGTTGGCGAAAGCCAGACGTCCCTTCATCATTCTGGGTGGCGGTGCCTTGCATGCTGGTGCTGCCGCACTTCACATTGCCGAAGCCACGGGCGCTGCCATCATCACCACAACGGCGGGCAAGGGTGCAGTGCCGGCCGAACACCCGCATGTGTGGGGCTACCGTCTGGGCTATCCCGACACACAAACAGCATTGCAGAATTCAGACTGCATTCTCGCCATCGGTACCGAGCTATCAGAAACCGATTTCTGGAACGGCTCCCATCGACTCACAGCGCCAATGATACGCATTGACATTGACCCCGATGTGATTGCCCGCCCGCACCGCCCAACACTTGCCATTCTGGCCGATGCAACGTCCACCACGGCTGCCATCGCAGCGACGGTATCAAGCCGCAAATCCTGCCACAGCACATCACCCGCCACCGCCGACAATCCCTTGCGCCAAACGATCTCAAAAGTTCTGGGCGTAATCCGCGATAACTTGCCAGCCGATACCGTCATCGCCTCTGACATGACGCAAATCGCTTATGCCGCAAATGAAATATTCCCGGTATCAAAGCCCCGCACTTGGCTGCACCCCGTAGGCTTTGGCACACTTGGCTTCGCACTGCCCGCCGCAATCGGCGCGAAAATCGGCGTGGGAGAAACTCCCGTTGTAGCCCTCGCCGGAGACTATGGTTTTCAATACACATCCAACGAGTTGGGCACCGCTGTCGAACACAAACTGCCCATTCCCATTCTGCTCTGGAACAACACAGCCCTGGGCCAGATCCGCGATGACATGGTGCACAAGGGCATTCAGCCCAATGCCGTGACCTTGCGCAATCCAGACTTTCAAGCCCTGGCCAAAGCCTATGGCGCACGGGCGGAAAAGCCGGAAAACCTGACCGCCCTCGCCAAAGCCATCTCCGCAAGCCTGAAAGCAGACGGCCCCACAATCATTGAAATGTCAGAGGCCATGGTGCGTGGCTGACTTCGCCATCATCTTCGACGTCGACGGTGTGTTGCTTGAACTCACCCGCCCTGAGGAGGAAATCTTTTTCGAAGCCCTCGCCCAATTTGTGCCCACGGAAAACCTGTCACGCGACTGGAACAGTTATCGGATCCGCAACGACGACGACATCATTGCGGAGATTCTGGAGCGCAATGGCTTGCCCCCGGCCTCCAAACAGGCGGCCATCAACCACTACATAGTGTTGCTGGAACAGGCCTTGGCAAAAAATTTGCAAAGCGTGGAAATTCAAGGCGCTGGTCAACTGCTGCGAAGCTTGCGCAGCACTGCAACACTGGGCATTGCCACAGCCAACCTGAAAGCCGCAGCAATGCTTCGCCTGCAACAAATGGGGCTTTGGTCTTTTGTTTCAAACCACGCTGAAGGTGCCGACGGCGGCGGGCACAAATCGGAAATTCTGGCGCGACTTCTACACCGCATCGAACTGCCGCAGTCACGGATTATCTTCATCGGTGACAACATCAACGATGTCGAAGCAGGTATAAACAACGCCGTCCACTTCATCGGCTTTTCTACCGATGCAAACCGCCGCGACACACTGAAAGCCAATGGTGCCAAATTGGTCAGTGCAAACCATTCAGAAACCTTGCAGATGCTACAAGGCGTGATGGCTTGACCCTGCCGCAATCACATAGGCAGACTGCCAGACCAACAATGAGGCACCACGACCCATGAATGCATCCGGACCGAGCCAGTTTGCCCTTTTGAAAACCCGACGCTTCCTGCCACTGTTCGTGACACAAGCCCTGTCGGCCTTCATTGACAACGCCTTCCGCTTTGCCGTGGCCAGTCTTTTGATCACCACACTTCCCAAAGATCAGGCAGGCACACTCAACACCATTTCAGCCGCACTTTTTGTGCTGCCGTTCTTCCTGTTTTCCGCAACCGCCGGACAACTGGCCGACAAATACGACAAAGCCTTTCTCGCCCGCCGCATCAAATTCATCGAAATCGGCATTGTCATTCTCTCTGCCTATGCGCTTTTCACTGATTACATCTGGCTGAAGCAGTTCTGTATTTTTCTGGCAGGTTTGCAGGCCGCGTTTTTCGGCCCTATCAAATATTCCATTCTGCCCCAGCATCTTGAGAAAGATGAACTGCTGGGCGGCAATGGCATGGTGGAAATGGCTACTTTCCTTGCTGTCCTCGCCGGCACCATTTTCGGCAACCTGATCGTCACCCATGAATCGGGGAAATGGGCCATCAGCATTCTCATGGTCGCCGTCGGGCTATTTTCCTATTGGACGGCGCGGCAGATTCCTGATGCACCTCCTCCTTTGCCAGAGCTTGATATAAACAAAAACATTTTCACCAACACATGGGCCGCCATGAAACTGGCCCGCGAAAAAGATGTGGTGTTCCAGGCCATCATGGGCATCTCCTGGTTTTGGCTTTTGGGCGTGGTGTTCGTCACGCAAATGCAGCTTTTCACCAATGAAAGCCTGCGCGGAACACCAGCGGTGGCCTCCATCATTTTCGCCCTGTTCTCCATCGGCATTGCTGTGGGGTCGGTTTATTGCAATGTGCTGCTCAAGGGAAAGATCAGCGCAAAATATGTGCCGCTGGCGGCCTTCCTCATGTCACTCTTCATGGTCGACTTGTATTTTGCGGCGGGGTCTTCCGAACAGGCCATTGCTGCGGCAATCGCGTCAGGGTCAGTGCTGGCCGACACCAGCATTGCCGGTGCGCAATTGATCGGAATGCAAGCAGCCCTCGGCTTTTGGCAAGTGTGGCGCGTGTTGTTTGACATGACGGCAATTGCCTTCTGCTCCGGCCTGTTCGTAGTACCCTTGTTTGCCATCATGCAGGCCCGCACCCCCTTTTATCAGCGCGCCCGCATTGTAGGAGCCAACAACATCTACAACGCCCTCTTCATGGTAAGTGTCACCCTGATATCAGTGGTCTTGCTCGCTGTCGGCTTGTCGGCGCGGGGCTTGTTTCTGGTTTTGGCCATCGCCAATTTCTTTGCAGCGATTTACATCATTCGCCTGTTGCCACACGACCTGTTGGCCGCAGCAGCCCGCTTTCTGTTCAGGCTGTTCTACCGGGTCGAAGTCAAAGGCCTCGAACATCTGGATGCCGCCGGGCGCAAAACCCTGATTGTCGCCAACCACACATCGTTCCTTGACGGACCAATTCTCTCTGCCTTCCTGCCTGAGAAAGCCAGCTTCGCCATCAACACGCAAATGGCCAAGCAATGGTGGGTGAAGCCCGCCTTCGCATTGTTCGAACTTTGCCCCATGGACTCCGGCAACCCCATGTCACTGCGCGCCCTTGTTGATGCCTTGAAGCACGGCAAGCGCGTGGTGATTTTTCCTGAGGGCCGCATTACTGTCACCGGCAGCCTGATGAAAATCTATGAGGGACCAGGTGCAGTTGCCGCCATGGCGAAAGCCAAGATTTTGCCGGTGCGCATTGATGGCGCGCAGTTCACGCCGTTCACGCGTCTCAAAGGTGTGTATCCCCGCCGCTGGTTCCCGAAAATCACCGTCACCTTCCTGCCGCCCGTGTCATCACAATCGCCGGACAATCTCAAAGGCTCGGCCCTTCGCGAATTCCAGGCGGAGAAACTTTATACCGTGATGACGGACATGGTGTTCCGCTCCTCCAACATTGACCAGACCATTTGGCAAAACCTGCTTGATGCGAAAAAAGCCTTTGGCGGGGACCGTATCATTCTGGAAGATATCCAACGCAAACCCATGAGCATCAACCGGCTGATCACCGGAAGTTTCGTGTTGGGGCGTAAACTCGCGGCACTGACACCGGGCCAAAAATACGTTGGCATTCTCATGCCCAACGCCAATGCCACAGTGGCCGCAGTCTTTGGCCTTTATGCCTATGGCCGCATTCCCGCCATGTTGAATTTTTCGACAGGTGCCATGAACATGGCCGCTGCTTGTACTGCAACCGAAATCCGCACCATCATCACCTCGCGCAAATTCATCGAAGCGGGTGAGATGCAGGAGGATGTGAAGTTCCTCGAAAAAAACTGCACGTTCATCTACCTCGAAGATGTGCGCGAAACCGTAGGCTCAATCGACAAGCTGCGTGGGCTTGTACAACGCTTCTTTACACCAGCCTCGCTGCGGGCCTGCGGTGCTGCAACCGACCCCAACACGCCAGCCGTGGTGCTGTTCACCTCAGGTTCGGAGGGTGTGCCAAAAGGTGTGGTGCTCTCCCACCGCAATGTGATCGCCAACAAACACCAGATCCTCGCCCGCATTGCCCTGATGCCGAGTGACACGTTCTTCTGCGCACTCCCGATTTTTCATGCATTCGGATTTTTGGGCGGCATCATGTTGCCAGCCACCACAGGCATGAAGGCCTTTCTTTATCCATCGCCGCTGCATTACAAAATTGTGCCTGAACTGGTTTACGATACCAACGCCACCATCCTGTTCTCAACCGACACTTTCCTGAACGGCTACGCCCGTAACGCCCACCCCTATGACTTCTACAACGTGCGTCTGCTGGTGGGTGGTGCAGAAAAGGTGAAGCCTGAAACACGCGCCATTTACATGGAAAAATTTGGTCTCCGCATCATCGAAGGTTATGGCGCCACTGAGTGTGCGCCAACCATTGCGGCCAACACCTTCATGCATTCTAAACCCGGCACCGTGGGCCGCATCTTCGACGGCATGCAACATCGGCTTGAACCCGTGGAAGGCATTGCCGAAGGTGGTCGTTTGTGGATCAAAGGGCCTAACGTCATGCTGGGCTATTTGCGCGCTGACAATCCCGGTGTGCTGGAGCCACCCCCCGATGGCTGGTACGACACAGGCGACATCGTTACCATCGACGCGCAAGGCTATGTCACCATTCAAGGCCGCGCCAAACGCTTTTGCAAAATTGCAGGCGAAATGGTGTCGTTGACAGCCCTCGAAGCAAAACTGCAGGAACTCTACAAGGACTTCAATCACGTTGTTGTTGCCGCACCAGACCCGAAGAAGGGCGAACAATTGGTGATGTTCACCACGCTGGAAAAACCAGACCGCAAAGAAATAAGCACGGGGCTGAAACGACTGGGCTGTTCTGATCTGATGATCCCCAAAAGCATTTTCCATCTCGATGATTTTCCCGTACTTGGATCTGGCAAGACAGATTATGTGACGCTGAACAGAATGGGACGTGAGAAGGTGGCGGAGTAGCGGACGCGTGGCGCATGCTTCGAGGCCCGCAAGAGGGCGCGCACCTCAGCATGAGGGGACAACTTAATCTCTCTTTTCTTGGTGGATATAGCACAACCCTCATCCTGAGGTGCGAGCCCTTGCGAGCCTCGAAGGAGGGACCTCTTGCCCCCCACCCCACCAATCGCTATCCACCCCACATCATGAAACTTGCTTCCATCGCCACCCGCCTCGCCACCCTTGGTTCCGACAAATGGGCCGTCCACATTGAAGGCAAACGCCGCCGCGCTGCGGGAGAAAAACTGATCTTTCTTTCCATCGGCGAACCGGATTTAGCCCCGCCACAAGCACTGCTTGATGAAGCCCGCAACAATATCCGCATGGGTCGCCTCGGCTATTCGCCGGGCACTGGTGACATTGCGTTGTGCAAAAGCCTGTCTCGATTTTACACCAAACAGACTGGGCGCAACATTGGCCCGAAACAATTCCTGTTTGTGCCCGGTACGCAAACCGGGCTCTCCCTTGCCTTCTTGTCTATCCTTGAGCCGGGCGATGAAGTGCTGATGTTTGATCCCTACTACGCCACATACGAAGCCGTGGTCACGGCACCGGGCGGTGTGCCTGTTGCGGTGAAACTTGATCCTGACCGTGGCTTTCACCCTGATATTACAGCTCTGGAAAAAGCAGTGACGGCAAAGTCCAAAGCCATCTTGCTGAATTCCCCGTCCAACCCCACAGGCGCTGTATTCACACCCTCAGAAATCCGCGCCATTGGCGACATCGCCATCAAGCATGATCTGTGGATTGTGTCAGACGAAGTCTACGCCACACAAATTCACGATGGCCATAGCTTCTCCTCTCCTTTCTTCCACAAGGATCTGGAAGAACGCACCATCGTTGTCTCCTCGATTTCAAAATCCCACGCAGTACCGGGTTTTCGCTGTGGCTGGATGGCGGGTTCGGTTGATTATTGCGAAAAGGTTTTGCCCGTAACCGAGACCATGCTGTTTGGCAGCCAGCCCTTTCTGGAAGACGCATTGGCCTTTGCACTTGATCACGAATTTGCCGAAACCAATGCCATGCGCGACGCATATTGGACGCGGGGCAAAGCCCTCGTTGAAGGCTTGCAAGCCTCCAACAAAGTCCAGGCCCGCATGCCTGAAGGTGGCATGTTTGTGATGGTTGATGTGCGCGCAACCGGCCTGTCAGGCGATGCCTTCGCCCACAAGCTGCTGGGCGAACACAACGTGGTCACCATGCCGGGCGAAAGTTTCGGGGCAGGTGGTGCAGGTCACTTGCGGGTGGCACTTACAGTTGACGAGGCAACCATGGCAGAGGCCGCACGGCGCATCGTTACGCTGGCCGCTTCGCTCAGTTGACAACATCAATCACACCCGCGGGGCAACCCGGATCAGTCGGTTCTGAGGCCGCAATCAAGTCAGCCATTTTCGTTCCCGACGAAATGTCACCCTTCAAGCCAATCGTCAGTTCACTGATCAATCCATCAGCACTGCACGACACACGCACCCGCTGGCCTGCACCCTTGCCATAGGCTTCATCGAATTTGGCGCGGAGTTGTGACGTCTGGATGGACTTGCCGATATGGGCGGCTATGAAAGCTTGCACAACGGATGCATTCACATCATTGGTCAGTCGCACAGCGTCTTTGAAATAAGTTTCAGCATTGCCACCGGGATAGCAGGTGCCATGCTTGATCCATTCATGCCGCTCCAAAACCGATTGCGTACCGGGCATGACCTTGTCCAATGCAGCCTTTGTTTCGGCAGTCATCCGGGGTTCTGGCAACTTCTCCCACTGGTGTTGATCATCAAGCGCTGCGGTGGCGCGGTCTACACCGCAGAATACATTGCGCCGGGGTTGCGGCCACAGCCCGTGCAGTGAAAAGTGGCTGGCGTCGTAGCTGGCAGCAGTTTGGGTTTTGCACTCGGGCTTGCCCTGCATCTTCTCGCAAAAGGCTGGCTCCCAACTCAACGCCAAAACATAAAACGGTTTGCCGTCTTTGGGCCCTTTCGGATTTGGCTTCGGCTTCACCGTGCCTTGCGGCGTGTCAACCGCAGCACCACTGTTGGAGGGAGCAGCGGCAACAGTATCAGTGGTGCCGCAATTCAAACCCACCCAGCGCTGAGCGGGATTGGCACCCGGCACCTCAAGCCAATAATGCGTGGCAACGTCCTTGTTCTTGCCAAGAAGGTGGTACGACGACCCCACCTTGATCGACACATCGCCGGGATTGCTGCCCTTCTTGATCGAAAAAAGCGCCGGGCAATTTTGCGTCGCCATGAACTGCCCATCCAGTTTCACCTGCGCCAAGGCAGAAGTGGCGAAAGCGATTGTGGCAAAGGCGAGGATCAAAAATCGGGTCATGGCGGGCTCACTGAATTAAACTTTGTCGCCCTATACACCGATTTCGGCGTTTGTATGAGTCAACTCCGCGGTGAGGACCCTTCGAGGTCCGCAAGAGGGCGGACACCTCAGGATGAGGGGTACGTGGCCCCTCACCCTGAGGCGCGAGCCCTGGCGAGCCTCGAAGGGTCGGTGGCAATTGATGAAATAGGATAATTCCTTTTGAACTTGATTCAACACCAAAAGATAGGCATTATCCTATTCATGGATCCTGTTGCCCACACTTTCCTCGCAGATATCGAGGCTTATCTCGCCAAAACCAAGGCTGATGCCACCAGCTTTGGCAAACAGGTCCTGGGCGATCCCTCCTTTGTTTTCGACCTCCGCAAGGGCCGTTCGCCCTCCACTCGCACCATGGAAAAGGTCCGCGCTGCCATGTCACCCGTTCCGGAAACCCCTGCCACTCCACTTGCAGCAAAGCCCATGACCCACCTTGACCGGCTGGAAGCGGAGTCGATCCACATCATCCGCGAGGTCGCGGCGGAATGTGAAAAGCCTGTGATGCTTTATTCCATCGGCAAGGATTCAGCCGTCATGCTGCATCTGGCGATGAAGGCCTTCTATCCCGCCAAGCCACCTTTCCCGCTCATGCATATTGATACACGTTGGAAGTTCCGCGACATGATCAGGATGCGCGATGAGACGGCAAAAAAGTTGGGGCTTGACCTCATCGTTCACATCAATCCCGATGGCATAGCCAAGGACATCAACCCCTTTGACCATGGCTCGCAACTGCATACCCACATCATGAAAACCGAAGGACTGAAACAGGCGCTCGACAAATATGGCTTTGATGCCGCCTTCGGTGGTGCACGCCGCGATGAGGAAAAATCCCGCGCCAAGGAGCGCATCTTTTCTTTCCGCGATACCAAGCACCGCTGGGACCCGAAGAGCCAGCGCCCGGAATTGTGGAACACCTATAACGCCCGCAAGAACAAGGGCGAG
>JAYUVC010000136.1:0-4444 GCA_043754325.1 Hyphomicrobiales bacterium | reverse complement strand
CGATGGCACCGCTTCGCCTGACAAGGCTTGCCGCAACTGGTGCGGGTTGCGCTGCCACGTCTGCACATCAATGAAGGCCGCTTCCTGTGAAGCGTGATCATCGGTGAGCGCCAAAGCCTGTAACTGTTCAAGTGAGGCCTCACCCTGCCGAAAAAGCTGCAAGATTTTGGGAGAGACGTTTGCCAGCTTCAACCGCCGCCTGACGGTCATCTGAGAAATACCAAACCGTGCTGCGATTTCTTCGGGGGCATGGCCCTCGCGGTCCAACTTGCCAAAGGCTTCGATCTCATCGGCGGGGTGCATCTGCTCCCGCTGAAAGTTTTCGGTCAGTGCAACCTCCGTGGCCTCGGCTTCGTTGCGCAACTGGCAGGGAATGCGATGGTCTTTGCCAATCAGCTTTTGATCAACAAGCAGTTTCAGGGCGCGGTAACGGCGTCCACCGGCTGCCACCTCAAACCTGTCACCTTGTCTGATCACGGCCAAATTCTGCAACAGGCCCTTGGCAGCAATGGAGGCCGCAAGCTGTCTGATGGAGGCTTTGGGATAGGACTTCCGCACATTCTCAGGTGAAAGCCGCAACTTTGAAAAGGCAATCATCCGGGTTTTGACTTGCGCAACAGCATCTACAATCTTGGTCATTTTTCAGGTTCTCCTTTGTGACGTTTCACCTTGATTGGCGGCGCGTCATGGCCTTCGCCATGAGCGCCTGCCTTCGCGGCGAGCAGCCGGGAGAGAGGGGGGCAAGCTGAAAATCGGAGGGGGATCACCCGCCCGAAGGGCCACGCACAGCGTGGTGCTGCACAAGCAAAGCGCGGAAGCACGGGGAGACCGATTTTCTGCTTGCAAGGGGGGAGAGGGCGGAGCGCCTCTTCCCCCCGTTTCCTTTTCTGACGCAACCCATGCCCTTGGAACGTTGAAACTCTTCTCGCTCCGCGTGAAATTGCCAGTGCCGATTGAACCCGAAAAGTCGTTGCGTGATTGCAATCCACATGAAACGTCATGTAAGGTCCACAGGATGAAGACTTTTTCGAGCATGTCATGAAGGCCAAACGCATCGCAAAAGTTAAAACGCCAAAACACGACGGAACATCTGTCGGCATCAAAGAAATCTTTGCCATCAGGCTGCGTACGCTTGCCAAAGAGATCGATGACTGGAAAACCTTCAAGGAAAAAACCGGCCTTTCGTCTGCCGATATCTGGCGACACATGCGGGCCACCGGCAACCCGACAACAAAAACCATCTCAGCGGTCGCACAACGCTTCGGTATGAAAGACTTTGAGTTCCTGTTCCTCGAGCGTCCTGAATTCTTCAAGGCGTTTGACGTGCTGCAAAATCAGATCAGAACGGAAGACGTCCATTTCGGCTTCGACGTGTTTGTGAAACCAACACCCAAAGCCAAACCGCGCAAAGCCACGCGGAAGCGGGCACAAAAATGAAGGCCCTGACAGCGCAAGCGTTGTCAGAGACGACCATGGCATTGCCAAAACCTCGCCATCCGCAGGAGCCTTGGCATAGCGGCGTAACGCGCAAGGCGGGACCGAATGGCGCGGCAAAGCCATGACACCACGACCAGAATAATGTGCGCCAGACGGCGCACGGTAAGGACAAGAGGGCGTTCCCCCTCTTGTCCTTTGCAAGCCAAATCTGGAGTCTCCCCGTGCTTCCGCAGGCTGCGCCTTTGTGCAGCATCACGCTACGCGTGACCTTCCGGGCGGGTGATCCCCTTCTCCAGATTTGGCTTGCCATCCTATCTCCCCACCTTCACCAGGAGGCAGGCCTGCATCTGTGATGCAGGCCGTTATCAAGAAGGTAAAACCCCGCAAGCGCTGCTTGCGAGGTCTCAATCTGTGAATTCAGTCAATCCACCGGATTCCAGATGACTGCGTACACGTCATTGTCATCCTGGTCAGCTGCACGGCCGAGATTGGCATAGAGCTTGGAACGGCCAAGTTCGGGGGCGGCAAGCGAGAGGGAAATGTAACCTTCGCCGGTGGTGCGTGAGGTGCGTTCCCAGGCGGCGCCGATTTCAAAATTCCTGGACAAGACGCGGTAGTCAGGCTGTGCGTCATTGACCTTGGCTTTGTTGGGGATCATGCGGATCGGCGCATTGATTGTGAGGGTTGCGATGTTGCCGATGAAAGAACCATCAGCTTGCTTTTTGACTGTTCCGATAGAAGCCATTGTCATTCTCCGTTGTTGCGACAAGGGCCAATCCCTTGCGCTATGCCTCAACCGTGATGACGGAGACAGTGGTGGGGAACCCTTGGGGCCGCAACGGATGTGAAGGACCGGGACGGGGCGGTTTTTTGAAGCGTCAGCGTCCGCGAGGAGTTGCCATAAGCAACGGGGAAAAAACTGGACTGGCTCGGTTTCGCCGCCAAGGGCGCTGTCATAGGTGAAAAGGCAAGCGAAGGAGAAATTGGTCAAGTCAGTGAGACGGAAGATGACATTGGTCTTTGCAGAAACAGTCGATTGATCCAACCAGCAGGGTTTCGTACCGTTCGGCAGTTTCGCCCGAAACACCCAAGTCTGCATTGAAATCAACAAACCATTGCAATCAGCTGAGACGTGATCTGCTTGTGCATAACGAATTTTCTGATCAAGTCTGATTTGAACCATACCATTTTCATACGCGAGAATGTTCATGGACGGCCCGCCGTCCTCAGCCGAGATCAGATGGGAACGCTATCGACTTCGATGTCAGCATCGCTCGGAGACGGTGGGGCAATGCCGTCGACCGGTGTTTCAGGCTCGCACTCTTTGCAGCCCTTGTGCATGTCAGCATCAGCAATCTGTTTCATCTGGGCAAAACGTTTGGCAACACCTTTTGCCCATCTTGCCTGTTCGCCCGGCGTGGGTGAACCATTGTAGTATTTGGCAAGGCATGCGGAATTTGATGTTCCCCCGCACTTTTCAACAGCACGCTTTAGCACCAACATCCCACCGTCGATATTTTCAGTGAGTATGTCGCGATCCAAACCAAAACCGTGTCCGGTGGATTGGGTGAGCTGCATGGGTCCAAGAACGCCTGTTGGTGATCCCGCACAGGCATTAAGGCCAGATTCATGACCTGATACGGCCAAGGCAAGCCGGGGATCAACGCCGTTATTTCCAGCGCTTTCGACAATCATGTTTGCGAGATTTGGACTGTAGTCCAAAAGTGTTTGTTGGTCGGCGATATGGGCAGCGCCAAATCCACCGTCGCAAACATCGGACAGTTTATCCTTTTTGCTGAGGTCACAGGACGGCGCATCCCTGTGACTGTTGGGAACTTTTGCTGCCAATATTGTCGTCAAGTTGACCAGGATGGCTACGGTCAAGACAAGGGCAAGGGATGAACAATGTCTCATGGCTTCAGCTCACACAATTTGAATTGGCCGTTGGTATCGGTTTCAATGGTGTCGGGTGCGACCAGCTTGAATGTTTTTTCACCTTCGAATTCGATGATGTCATTGGGCGAGGCGGTTTCGCCAGGAAGCGGATAACTGCGACACGTCGCATGATAGACGCCCGCCTTTGCTGTAGGCTTCATGTCGCAATAGGCCTTGCCTGAGCTGAATCGCATGCCGTCAACTTCAATGAGTGACATTGAATTTCCGTCTCCGGCATTGAATTGTGCACAGGTGATTTCGGTGGTGACATAAGCACCTTTGGGGGCAAGTTCCGCAGCCCAGGCCGGCAGTCCCATTGCAACTGCAAAGATTGTCGATGAAATGAACATGGCAAACCTCCTTGATGGAGGTAAAGCCGCTGCACGGGCGGGGGCTGCCGTCCAGGCCGCGCGACGCGCGCCCGAAGGGCTGCCTTGATGGCTGGCCTCCGGCCGTGCGAGGCTGATGATAGTCAGGTGAGGTTTCATGGTCATTGCAACGCTCCTGTATCGGCATGAAGGGTTTGAAGTGTCGCCAATCTCAGTTCGTGCATGAAGAGCAGCAATCGCGCATTGTGAACATTGTCGAGCACGTCTCGATACTCATCTGCGGTGATGCGTTCGATAAGAGAACAATGTGTGGCAGGGTCATTGAGCAACGTGTGCAAGGCGTCAAAGTAACTCAGGCCTGCATAAGGATTATTCGATGTCACGGCCTCATCCCTGTTGCTGCGGTTTTGGAAGCGGAATGTTGACCAGGCACGCATCTGTGATTTCGCCTTGGAAAATCACCGCCAGTCTGATGGATGCACTCTCAGGGTCGAAAGCTGCAACAGCGGCATTGCGACTGGTATCAGCCTTGGCACTGTATTCAACATAACAGGCGGGGCCAACATCGATGATTTCAACTTCGCCACCCCTGAACAAGGCCAGCTTGGCGGGGCAGCGTTTGATGGTTGTCCCGTCACTGTCGCTTGCCGCGACTGAACAGCCTTTGAAGGTGTTGAGTATTGTGACGGCGACCTGCTTGCTGTTGGTGCGGGATCTCACAACAATATGGGCTTCTGTGGCGG
>JAYUVC010000135.1:0-31846 GCA_043754325.1 Hyphomicrobiales bacterium | reverse complement strand
AAGCGACTGGTTGGTAGACTTCCCTGAAACCTCAGCCATCAAGGGATATGTGGCAACGAGTTGCTTCTCCTCTGGAGAAGCTGCCCAAAGGGCTGATGAGGTTCCTTCGTCACTGCTGGTAGCTGGGGTCGCGGTATTCGATCAGCAGGCCTTTGCGGAATTGTGAGGAATATTTGGTGACAACTTCGGCGTATTTTTCGTTGAGCACTGCGGTCTCGGCCTGTTTTCTAGTGGGATATTGCACCGAAGGTTTTTTAGGAGAAATCTTGCGCACGCCACAGAAGGCCAGAACCTGCATGCCGTTTTGACTGCGCATGGGGCCGATGGCGCGGCCGGGACTGGATTTGTCGAGCATGGTTTTCAATTGTGGGGGAAGCTTGCGGCCGTCTGCTTCAATCAACTTGCCGACCTGCACATTGAAAATGCCCGACGCGGCCGAGCGGGCTGACTTGCAGCCTTTGAACTTTCCCAGATAGGCGTTGGCTTCGATGGCGCGGGATTGCAAAACTTCCTGCGTTATTTCACCTTCAACCGGAAAGGTGATTTCCTGGATTTGATATACGGTGACAGCCTGCATGCGCGGGTCTGCCATGTACTTGTTCAGCTTGCCGTTGATTTCGGCTTTGTAGCCGGAAAGTTTGCGGTCAACTTCGGCTGGCGTTGCTGCGACGGAGACTTTGTATTTGCCTTTCAGAATGCGGCCAAAAGCAATTTGGCCTGCCAGATATTGGCGCATCGCCGGAACGGACACGCCTTGGGCGCGGAGTTTTGATTGCAAGCCCTTGCTGTCGGTTTTCAGCCCCGTTGCAACTTCGGAAAGCCGTGCATCAATTTCTTTCTCAGATGCCTGGGCATTGAATTTTTTCGCCTCTTCGACTTTTGCAATGTCGTCAATCAATTCGTTGAGGGCGCGTTTGCGGGCACCATCAGGGCCGCCACCACCACCGACCAATTTCCACAGGTTGATGCGTTGTTGCACATCGAAACTGGTGATGGGCAAGTCGTTGACGGTGACAATGACTTTCTGGTCTTGTGCGTAAGTTGCGGGCGAGAACATCAAGCCTGAAAACAGGGCAACGCCGACCAGAACACCAAATGGTTTTATCATGATCTCACCTTCTCAGAACTTGGACGAAACGCTGGTGCCGCCGAGCGTTGCCAGATCAATTGACAGCATGACGCGATGGTCAAAATTGGCCGATGCGCTGTCTTTGGATGAGGAGTAGGTCATTTTGAAATTCATGCAATCACAATCAAACTCGAGGCCAAGTTTTTGCTTGGCCAGGAAACTGTTTTCAATATCGTAGCGCGCTCCCCCGAAGAGATACCACCCTTCAGTCAAGCGGACACGCATGTCCGCTTCTGCCCATTGTTCGTCAACGAGACGGCCATAGGCGGGTTCGGCTGCGATGTTCAAGTAGCCAGCATTGATGTTAAAGCTGTCAAAAGTGAGGCTGCCAAAGGCTTCCTGGCGGTTGATGGCGGACAGATCCTCTTCGGCCCGCACCTGATAGGACAAAGACATATTGTCCCAAGGCTGGAAGGTGAGTGCGCCGACCAGATCAGACTTTGAGCCATCAAGGCCGGAGCCCGACACGAAACTGTTTTTGCCAGCAAGATGGAAGCTTTCACCCGCACTGGCTTTGAGGAAGCCACCATTGTTGCCGAGAAAGGAATAGGTGAGGCCGACGTTGGTGCGGACGCCACTTTCGTAACGGTCGTAGCCGGTGAAGCGGTCTTCAAGGAACAGGCTCGAATTGTCGAAATTCAGCGTGATGGCGTCTTCGTTCGACAGTTGGTCAACATTTTTCTCGTTGTCGGAGGCGATGAACTGGAACACCGGTGAGATGATGCCCTGACCATATTCATAATTTGAAATCAGCGGGAAGCGCGCGTCGAAACCTGCTGCAGGCAAAATTCGTGTGGTGGTTTCCTGCGAGCGCTCGCCGCCTGCCACTGTGGGGTCCGCGAGATTGTTGGTGACGTAAACATCGCTGCGCAAATTGGCGAAGGGTGTCAATAAAATGCCGCCGTCAGATACATAGCGGCTTTTCCAACGCAGGTCAGCGGTGGCGCGGGACTGGCTGGTGCCGTGCGGCGCTTCAGAAAACGGCGTGCCGGATTTGTCCCTCGAAATTGAATAGGCGGTCCAGTTCAAACTGAGTTCACCACCGACGATGGGTTGCTCGAAAAAGTGCTCACCGGTAACATAAGGCAAGGCTGTTGGCAGGCTGCCTGCATCAACGTCTGAATCCAGTGCACCAAAATTCAGGGCCTGTGCAGAGACATAGTCGCGGTCCCACAGGCCTTTGACGTAGACATCATTTTGCGAAATGCGGCGGCTGTCGAAGTCATAGTCCGAGAGGAAGCTTTGGTCGGACACCAACGTACCATTCCAGCCCCAGGACCAGTCCGGATTGAATTTGAAATTACCTTTTGTCTTGACTGCGCCACGCAGGCGGTTGTCCTCAGTGGTGCGTCCGGGGGACAGTTCATAGACGCCATAGCCGCGCACATTGTATTGCCCGGTTGCCGTGCGTTGGCGATATTCAACATCAGCCACGGGGCCTTGGTAGAGTGTCATGCGCGGGCGGAAGGTGACGTCCTTGTCCGGTGTCACGGCCCAGAAAAACGGCGCCTCAATGGCAGGGCCGTATTCGCGACCATAATGAACCTTCGGTACCAGCCAACCGGTGCGGCGTTTCACTGATGGATCGGCCATGCGGATATAGGGCAGGCCAGCCACTGTGACGCCGCCGATTTTCAGGCGTGGATTGATGTGGATGAGGTCGTGTTGTTTTTGCAGGTGTGTGGTCTGGTCAGTCACCAATTCCCACAGCGGATCGCCTTTGTGGGTTTCGCAATTCTTGCAGGCGGTATAGTGGGCGTTTTCAAAAATGGTGATGCCGCCGTCTATGCGCCGGGCATAGTCGGCGGTGATGGTGACGTCGTTGGTGAGCAGTGCTTTCAGGTGACGGGCGAAGCCTTGCTTGAAGCGGTTGGTCAGCTCCAGCGTTGCCGCCTGCATGATGTTGCCGTTGGGCTCACGAAGTTCGACAGAGCCATTGGCGGTGAACTTGTCGGTGGTTTCGTTGTAGGTCACCTTGGTGGCATTCAGTGTGTAGGGACCGTAGGTGAGAACGACGCGGCCTGTGGCAACGGCGTTTTTGGTTTTGGGATCATAGGTAAGTTTGTCGGCGACAAAATCCGCCGCGGTTCCGGTGGCTGGTTGTTGTGTCACAGGTTTGACGAAGGGCTTTTCCTTGATGGCATAAGCCGGAGCTGTGAAAGTTAAAAGCGCCAAAGCGGAGAGGCCAAGCAGCAGGGTGCGTTGGCCAAACTGACCACGCATCTCATCCGTCCGCCTCTGCCCCTTGTCAGTGCGAGTCACGCCACCGTTCCACAGATCACAAATCGTTACAGATCATTAACGTGTTTCCTTCTCCTCGGAAAGCCCTTTCATCACAGGGAACTGTTGCCAATATGGGGCAGGAAAAAGGCCTGCGAACAACAGGGTAAACAATTCTATAACGGCGTTGCCGAAACGCCGGGTTGACGATATGCACAGGGCAAGCGACGGCGCAACAGGACATTCCATGAAAATCAGTTTCGAAAAGCCAAACCAGCCCAAAACGGGTATTCTTGTCATACTGCTGGATGAGGGCGACCTCACCAAGGGCCATGCCAAGGCACTGGATGAAGCGTGTGGCGGGCAATTGTCCCGTGCCATCGAGGCTGGCAAGTTCGAAGGCAAGAAGGAGCAGGTGCTGGACGTGCTCGCACCAGGTGGCGGGTTGGACCGTGTCATTCTTATGGGATTGGGCAAGGTTGCCAGTTTGCAGCCGCGCGAAATTGAATTGTTGGGCGGTGCCATGGCAGGCACGTTGCAAGGGGTGAAAGCCAAGTCCGCAGTGGTGGATGCCACGGCTCTTGGCAGTGGTGAACATACAGCGCGACTTGCGTCCGGGGCGATGTTGCGGCGCTACAGTTTTGAGGCTTACAAAACCAAGAAGGACAAAAAAGAAACGAGACTGGAAGCACTGAGCATTCAAACGTCAGAGTCAGCCAAAGCGAAAAAAGAGTTCGTGGCATTTGAAGCGGTGGCGGCGGGCAATCACGTGGCGCGTGATCTGGTCAATGAGCCTGCAAATGTGTTGACGCCGATTGAATTTTCCAGACGCGCAAAAGAATTGACGAAGCTTGGTGTGAAGGTGGAAATACTCACGCCCGTGCACATGAAAAAACTTGGCATGGGCGCATTGCTGGGCGTGGCGCAAGGTTCACCACATGAGGCGCGTCTGGTGGTGATGCGTTGGGACGGCGGCAAACAGGACGTGAGCCCCGTGGCCTTCATCGGCAAAGGTGTGACCTTTGATACGGGCGGTGTGTCAATCAAGCCAGCGGCCGGCATGGAAGACATGAAGGGCGATATGGCAGGGGCCGCATGCGTCGTGGGACTGATGCATGCGCTGGCCAAACGCAAAGCCAAGGTGAATGTGGTGGGGGCGATTGGCATTGTCGAAAATGCCATCGACGGCAAAGCGCAACGCCCCGGAGACGTTGTCACGTCGATGTCCGGTCAAACCATTGCTGTTCTCAATACCGACGCTGAAGGGCGTCTCGTGCTGGCGGATGTGCTTTGGTACATCCAGGACAAGTTCAAACCGAAATTCATGGTCAATCTTGCGACATTGACTGGTGCCATTCTGGTGGCGCTGGGGAAGGAACATGCAGGATTGTTCTCCAATAATGATGAGTTGTCGGTGCAGCTGGCGGAGGCCGGACTGGCGACGGGTGAAAAAGTCTGGCGGATGCCGCTGACGCCTGAATATGACAAGTTGATTGACCATGAAGTCGCCGACATGAAAAACATCGGCGGTCGTCTGGCGGGATCAATTACTGCCGCGCAATTCTTGCAGCGCTTTGTCAACAACACGCCGTGGGCACATCTGGACGTGGCGGGAACTGCGATGGATTCGCCGAAGACGCCGATCAGCCAAGGCTGGGCCAATGGCTGGGGCGTGCGGTTGCTCAATCACCTTGTGGCGACACATCACGAACAATAATGGCAGAGGTCTGGTTCTATCACCTCGAACGCAAAACAGTTGACGATGAACTGCCCGGCTTGTTGCAGCGCGGGCTGGAGCGGGGTGTGCGCATGGCCGTCGTCACGACGTCTGTTGAACGGGTGAAGGAGCTTTCGCAAAAACTGTGGGGCGTTGAGGATACAGTATTTATTCCGCATGGGTGTGAGGGTGAACCACTGCCGGAACAGCAGCCGATTTTTCTGTCGGCTGACGGCGGGGTGCCGAATGCTGCGGGGTTCCGGTTTTTTATTGATGGCACTGCGCCCGATGCGATGACAGGCATTGAACGAGCAAGTATCCTGTTTGACGGACGCGACGAAACAGCCGTGCAGCAGGCCCGCGATTTATGGCGCAGGTTCAAAACCGAAGCGGTGCCGATCCGCTATTGGAAGCAGGATGAAGAGGGGCGGTGGAGGGATCAGGCATTACAAGTCTAATGTCGTCGTGGCAGCAATATGCCCAAACCCAAAACCAGGGAAATCAGGGAGCCTGCCATCACTCCCGCTCGCACTTGCGCTTCGAGTGCCGGATCAGAAAAAGCCAAGGAACCAATGAACAAACTCATGGTGAATCCGATGCCCGCCAGGCAGGCCACGCCGACGACATCCCGCCAGCTTGCGGCAGCTGGCAGTTTTGCAAGGCCGGTAAAAACCAATGCTGCGACCGTCAGAAGAATTCCAACCGGCTTTCCGATCGCGAGTCCGGCAATGATTCCGAGTGGAGCGGACTGGGTAATATTGGACAATGAAAATCCATCAAGAGGCAATCCGGCATTGGCAAATGCAAACAACGGGAGGATGGTCCACTTGACGTAGGGGTGAAGCGCGCTTTCAAGTTTATGCAGCGGGAAAGTTCCATCGTTGCGTTTGAACGGGATCATCAAGCCAAGCGCTACACCTGCCAATGTGGCGTGGACGCCGGATTCCAAAACGCAGAGCCAAAGCACAACGCCAATCAGCATGTACGCACTGATATGACCAACACCAGCACGATTGATTGCAAACAGGATGACAATGCAAACGGCCGATCCCGCCAGCGCAAAAACAGACAGGGCTGAGGTATAGAAAATAGCGATGATGACAATTGCTGCCAGGTCGTCAAATGTTGCCAAGGTTAAAAGAAATACCTTGAGCGACAGCGGAACGCGTGTTCCGACAAGTGCAAGTGCACCCAAGGCGAATGCGATGTCAGTTGCGGCAGGAATGGCCCATCCGCTCATGGTTATGGCGTTGCCCCAGTTGAACCATGCATAGATGCCTGAAGGAACCACCATGCCGCCGATGGCAGCTGCTGCCGGCAATATAATCTGCGATGGCGTGGAGAGATTGCCTTCCAAAACTTCGCGTTTGATTTCGAGGCCGACGAGTAAAAAGAAAATCGCCATCAAGCCGTCGTTGATGAAGTGGTGCAAGGATTTGTCGAGAACAAGGGCTCCCACGCCGATGCGGACATGCTGTTGCAAAAGCGTTTGGTACACAGTGTTGAAACCAGCGTTCACCAATATTATGGCTATGAGCGCCGCAAAAGCCAGGATCAGTCCGCCTGTTGCCTCATGATCAATGAAGTGTCGGAGGCGGGAGATGGCTTCAGAATTGTGCTGCGTTGACGACAAAATGAGCTCCTATGCTCGCCGCATAACCCAGTGCCACGGCCCAGGTCCATTTCAGGTGGCTTGAGAATGTGTATTTGCCGTGAGCCAAACCCATGAGCGCTACACCTGCGGCTGAGCCGATGGATAGCATGGAGCCGCCGACACCTGTTGTCAGTGTGACCAGCAGCCATTGGCCGTGGCTCATTTGCGGGTCCATTGTCAGGATGGCGAACATGACGGGGATGTTGTCGACGATGGCGGAGAGAACGCCCACGGCGATGTTGGCCCAGGTTGGTCCCCATTGGCTGTAGAGATATTGGTTGGCGAGGCTGAGATAACCCAATACGCCGAGGCCACCCACAGCAAAGATGATGCCGAAGAAGAACAGCAGCGTGTCCCACTCCACGCGTTCAATCTGCTTGAAGGAGTTCAGCACCATGTCAGAGTTTTCGGCGCGTTTGCCTTTTTGCTGCAGAAAATAAGACCAGATTTGCAGATAGCCCAAGCCCAGCATCATGCCCAATGCCGGTTGCAGGCCGAGGAAGTTTTTGAATGAGACCGCAGTGGCAATCGTCAGTGCAAAGAGGACTATGACGCCGACGGCACCGGGTTTGAGATTTACCTTCTCATCCACTTGCGGCGCTTTTTCATTTGGTATGGCAAAGTGCATGATGAGGGCTGGCACAATCCAGTTCACGAATGACGGAACAAACAGCGCGAAGAATTCAAAAAAGCCCAGTTTGCCTTTTTGCCAGACCATTAGCGTGGTGATGTCGCCAAAGGGTGTGAAGGAACCGCCAGCATTCGCCGCGACGACGATGCTGACGCAGGCAACGGTGACAAATTTCAGTGACTTGCTGCCAACGGCCAAGGCGACCGATCCCATGACCAAGGCCGTGGTCAAATTGTCCAGGATGCCTGACAGGAAAAATGCGGCAGCACCGGTAATCCAGAACAGTTGCCGATAGGAATATCCACGTGCCGTCATCTTGGCGCGCAGAACTTCGAAGACGCGGCGTTCCTCCAGTGTGTTGACGTAAGTGATGGCGACAAGCAGGAACAGGAACAGTTCGCCATATTCATAGATCGTGTGTTCGGCCGCTGCCTTGGCGATTTCCGGTGTCCCAGCGGCGGTGTAGGCAAAGCCGATGAGTGCCCAGATCAGACCGGCTGCGACGAGAACGGGTTTTGATTTCCGGAGTTGGATGGCTTCTTCGAAAACGACGAGAACATAGGACAGGACAAAAATCGCAAGGGCAGCATAGCCAAACCAGGATTGTGTCAAATCCAGCTCAGGCATGTTCCAGCTCCTCGTTCAGCTCCAGCCATTGGTTTTCATTGTCAATCAAGTCATCCGCCAGTTTGTTGCGCAGCTTGGCATAATCAGCGGCTTTCTGGGGCGCGTCCTTGTATAACATTGTGTCGGACAGAGCCTGATCCAGAATGCCGATTTTCTCTTGCAGTTTCAACATGGTTGCGTTGAGATTCTGGATCATTTTATGAAGATTTTTGGCAGGGCGCACGATGCGTTTTTCGACGATGACGGGTGCTGCCGCCTGTATCTTCGAGGGTTCCTTGCCGCGACGGCGCGACAAGACCATTTCGGAATAATCGTTCAAGTCGCCATCGAAGTTCTGGATGCCGCCGTTTTCCACCAACAACAGGCGATTTGCACAGGTTTCAATGATGTGACGGTCATGGGCGATGAGGATGACGGCACCTTCATAGTCATTGATGGCGCGGATCAGGGCTTCGCGGGAGTCCATGTCCAAATGGTTTGTGGGTTCGTCGAGGATGAGCACGTGTGGACCGTTGAAGGTGGCGAGCAGGAACAGCAACCTTGCTTTTTCGCCGCCTGAGAGTGTCGAACATTTTGAATCAGCGAGGGTGCTGCCGAAACCGGAGGCGCCCAAGCGTGCCCGGCGTTCTGCGACGGTGCGCTCCGGCATCAGTTTGGTGATGTAGTCGAAGGGCGTGTAGCTGTCGGCCAACTCTTCCATCTGGTGCTGGGCGAAAAAACCGATGTTCATTTTGGGAGCGGTGACCATGGTGCCGCCTTGCGCCTTCAGTTTGCCGTTCAGCAATTTGGCGAAGGTGGATTTGCCGTTGCCGTTCGATCCCAGAATGGCAATGCGGTCATCAGGATCGATGCGCAGCGTGATGTTGCGCAGAATGGCTTTGCCAGGCTCATAACCCACGGCCACTTTGTCCATGTTGATGAGCGGCGGGGCCAGCACTTTTTCAGGGCTTGGGAAACGGAAGGGCACCACGCGGTCGTCGACAATGTCGGCGATGGGTTCAAGTTTTGCCAAGGCTTTCAAACGGCTTTGGGCCTGGCTGGCTTTTGACGCCGTGTAGCGGAAACGGTCAACATAGGCCTGCATGTGATCGCGCTGGTCCTGCTGCTTTTTGCGAAGCTTTACACTGAGAGCCTGCTGCTCGCGGCGCTGGCGGTCAAAGTTGTCATAGTTGCCTTGATACATGGTGAGCTTGGCCTGATCGAGATGCACGATGCAGGTGACGACTTCGTTCAGCAAATCGCGGTCATGGCTGATCAGCACGATGGTGTGCGGATAGACCTTGAGAAAGGTTTTAAGCCAGATGGTGCCTTCGAAGTCGAGATAGTTTGTGGGCTCATCCAGCAGCAACACATCAGGTTGGCCAAAAAGTGCGGCAGCCAAGGCCACACGCATGCGCCAGCCGCCGGAGAGGGCAGAGCAGGGGCCGTCCATTTGCGCATCGGTAAAACCAAGCCCTGCGAGAATGGATGCGGCACGGGCGGGGGCGGAATGGGAGTTGATGTCAGACAAGCGCATCTGCACTTCAGCAATGCGGTGGGGATCCGTTGCGGTTTCGGCCTCGGTCAAAAGTTCGTCGCGTTCGACGTCTCCTGCCAACACGGTGTCAAGCAGGCTGTCAATACCGCCCGGTGCTTCCTGCGCCACGGTGCCGACGCGGGCATTGCGGGCCATTCCGGTGGTGCCGGATTCGGCTGACAATTCCCCCAGCACAATTTTGAACAACGTCGATTTGCCAATGCCGTTTCGTCCCACCAATCCGGCGCGGTGGCCTGAGGGGATGGTAACGGATGCGTCTTCCAACAAAACGCGGCCACCGATGCGGTAGGTGAGTCCCTGAACTTGTAACATGCTGGCGCACATAGCTGGCGCGCGGGGTGGGGGCAATCACGAATGCGGGAAGGCCCCCATCGGCCTTCGGCCACTTCCCCAACAAGTTGGGGAAGGACTCGTTGAAAGTCCTCCCTGTTTGACGTCGAGGGAGTTTGCCACACCAGTTCTTCCCCAATTTATTGGAGAAGTGCCCGAAGGGCGATGGGGGCCTTTTGGACTTTATTCCACTGGCCCCAAATGTTTGGTTCCACGTTTTTGAGCGAGATCGAACTGTTTCTGGCGTTCGCGGTTTGACGCCTTTTGAACTTCAGTCAAGCTGTCGGCGCAGTTCGGGCAGCACACGCCTTCCTCGTATTTCGGGGACAGTCGCTCGTCTGCTGACACGGGTTCAAGGCAGCCATGGCAGGTGGTGAAATCGGCGATTTTCAGGCCATGGCCCACGGCCACGCGTTCGTCGAAGACGTAACAGGCACCGTCCCACAGGCTTTGTTCGGGGGGCACGTCTTCCAGATATTTCAGAATACCGCCTTTCAAATGATAGACGTTTTCAAAGCCTTCGTGCCGCATGAAGCTGGTGGCTTTTTCACAGCGAATGCCGCCTGTGCAGAACGTGGCAATCTTTTTGCCTTTCATGTTGTGCAGGTTTTTGTTCACCCAAGCCGGGAACTGGCTGAAACTCTCCGTAGACGGATCAATGGCGTTCTGGAATGTGCCGATGCGCACTTCATAGTCGTTGCGGGTATCGATGACAATGACGTCCGGGTCGCTGATCAGGGCGTTCCAGTCTTTGGCTTCGACGTATTCACCGACGAGTTCATTCGGATTGGCCTTCACATTGCCGATGGTGACAATTTCCTTTTTCAGGCGCACCTTGAGACGCAAAAAAGGCAGAGCGGGCGCTTTGGAATATTTGCGATCCAGTTCCGGCAATCCGCAGAGTGTGACCACCGCATTGAGCGCGATTTCAATTTGGTCCGCTGGTGCTGCCAATGTGCCGTTTACACCTTCTTCAGCCAACAACACAGAGCCCTTTGCACCTGCTGCCTTCAAGGCGGGCAACAGCTTTTCGCGAATTGCTGCGATATCGACAAGCGGATGGAACCGGTAAAATGCAGCGACTGTGATGGTTTGCGACGTCATTGCCCTGAGATGCGGCAGCTTGCCGCCCAAATCAAGTGCAGTTGTCATATCCTTGCAAAGTCCCGCCGATTTCGCTCATATGGAGGCAACAATAACAGGGAGTTCAACAATGAAATTTACAAAACGTGCTTTGCTTGCCGCCGTTGCGGTGGTTGCCTTGGCTGCACCAGCCATTGCTGCCGACATGATTGGAAATTGCGAAGTGACCGGGCCCAAGGGTTCGATGGCAATTGCAGCGCCCGCCAAGGCCGGACAATTGACCGTTGGTGTTTCGCTGCCAGCGCCGATCTGGTGGAATGGCGATACGCCTGAAACCGTGAAAGACGGCATGGAATATTGCATGGCCGCAGAAATTGCCTGGCGTGCAGGCTTTGACAAGCTGGAAGTTGTCAACCTTGGTTGGGACGCCATGATTTCCGGACAGACCAGCGGTTGGGACATGGCAATGTCGGAAATTTCGATCACGGATGAGCGGAAGGCCGTTCATGATTTCTCCATTCCCTATTTCAACTCGGGCATGGCAGTCATTACGCGTGCGGATGCTCCGGTTGATCCTGCAAAAATCAAGGCTGCGAAAGTCGGCGTGCAACAGGGCACCACGGGAGCAAAATTTGCCACCGAAAAACTGGGGATTGCCGATCCACAAACATATGACGACCAAGGCAGCATGTTTGCGGGCCTGCGCGCCGGACAGATTGATGCGGCCATCACTGACACATCGATCACGCTTGCCGAAGAAGTGGCCACCGCCGGCAAGTCGGTTGTTGTGGGGCAATATGATACGGGTGAAAGCTATGGCGCGATCTATCCCAAGGGCAATGCCAACAATGCGGCCATCGACGGAATTCTGAAGTCGATGATTGATGACGGCACCATCAAGAAACTGGGTGTCAAATATCTGGCATCGGCCTGGGGCAAAGACCCGGCGTCAATTCCTTATCTCACACCGTAAATCAAACCGGGCCGTCGCTGAAAAGCGGCGGCCTTTTCTTTTGTGGTGACAGCAAAGATGAAGATGCCGCGTTCGAATATGCCTGCTCCCGCTGACCGGTGGGTCATCGCTGCCATGGCTGTGGCTTGTTTGTGTCTGCTGGCTTCATTTGCTTCAACACGTTTGGTATTAACGGCCATTGCAGATCTGGGTGCGGCGCAAAGTGTTTTCCACGTCATCGCCGTTTTGATTGTAGCGGCCACTGCCGTTTTGTTTTGGCCAGCCCTGCAATCCCTTCAATCCAATCGCCTCGCGGCCAAAGCCCGACAGAGCAATGATGCCGTTCAGGCCCGCATTGCCACGGCAGAGGCCCGTGACAAAGCACAGATCACCCTTGGTTGGAGTGTGTTTGCTCTGCTTTCCGTCGGGTTTCTCAGTTTCATTTTCATGAATGATGTTGCGGTCGGCCGCACGTTTTTCCTGTTGCCGCTGATGCAGTCAAAATGGTGGCTGGTGGCTTCCAAGTTTGTCACCGTCAATATTTTTGTTTTTGTCGTGGCGGAAATTCTGGTCCTGATCTGGGGCCTGATGGTGGCGTTGATGCGGTTGATGCCGGGGCCTGCTGGTCAACCCATCCGGGCCTTGGCCACGCTGTATTGCGATGTGTTTCGCGGGCTGCCCGGCATTGTGACTTTGTATCTCATTGCCTTTGGAATCCCAACGTCCGGACTCCCGGATTTGATTGTGCCGCATGTTTACGGGCTGTTCTACGACATGTCGGCAATGTCGCCGCAGGAATTGAAAACCGCCTTGCGCATTCCTGTGTGGTGGTGGTGCATATTGGCGCTGACATTGACCTATGGCGCCTATGTGGCCGAGGTCTATCGCTCAGGGATTGAAAGCATTCACTGGAGTCAAATTTCAGCGGCACGATCGCTGGGCCTCAGTTACATGCAAACCATGCGACATGTGGTGGTGCCGCAAGCAATTCGCCGGATCATGGCACCGCTGCTGAATGACTTCATCGGGTTGCAGAAAGATACAGCACTTGTGCAGGTGGTGGGGCTGACGGACGCATTCAACCAGTCCAAGATCATTGCGGCCAATGCTTTCAATCTTTCGGCTGTTACGGTTGTTGCAATACTCTTTGTACTGATTACCATACCCCAGGCAAGGCTGGTCGACCACCTTTTGGAAAAAGATGCCGAACGCATGAAAGCGGGAGGATGACGGCATGGCTTTTCTCGAAATCCTGAATGTGGAAAAACATTTTGGCCCGGTGCAGGTTTTGCGCGGTTTGAACCTGAGTGCCGATGAGCATCAGGTGCTGTGCCTGATTGGCCCTTCAGGTTGCGGGAAGTCAACGTTGCTGCGGTGTATCAACCAGCTTGAACCCATCCAGTCTGGTGAAATCCGTTTGGGAGGTGACCGGGTTTCAGGGCCTGGTGTGGATGTGAACCGGTTGCGCCAGCAGGTTGGCATCGTGTTTCAAAGTTTCAATTTGTTCCCGCACATGAACGTGTTGGAAAATGTAACACTGGCACCCAGAAAGGTGTTGAAGCTCAGCCGCGATGAAGCTGAAGCGAAAGCCATGATTTTGTTAAAGCGCATTGGCATGGAGCAGAAAGCCCAGGATTATCCGGACCGGCTTTCGGGTGGGCAGCAACAGCGGGTTGCCATTGTGCGGGCACTTGCGATGGAACCGAAGCTGATGCTGCTCGATGAAATCACGTCGGCACTTGATCCGGAACTGGTATCAGAGGTTCTCAACATCGTGCGAAATCTGGCATCGCAGGGCATGACCATGTTGCTGGCGACACATGAAATGGGCTTTGCCAAAGAGGTCGCGTCAAAGGTGTGCTTTCTGCATGAGGGCGTGGTGCATGAGGAGGGACCACCGGAACAAATTTTCGGGGAACCAAAACAGGAGCGTACGCGTTCGTTTCTCAAGCGCATTATTGAGGCGGGTCGGCTTTAGCTTTCGTTCATTCCCGGTTCATCTATGTGGCGAAAAAGTCACATCTGGCCCTTAGTTTTGCCCTACTGGGCATTCACAAACGGCGATCATAATTCAACAGGAGCACGGTATGAATTTCAAGTTTGCAGCAGCCAGCGTCATGGCTTTGGCGTTGTTCATTGGGCCTGTATTGGCGGAAGATCCGCCTCCGGCTGATCAACCGGCAGCTGCCGAACAGCCTGCAGCGGGACAACCAGCCGCTGAACAACCAGCCGCAGCGCCTGTTCAGCTTCCTGATGCTGTGCTGGCATTGGTGAACGACCGCCGTTCCTCGCAAGAGTTGAGTGATGACGAATTGAAGAGCCGGGCCAAACAGGCTCGCCGCGCCTTGAAGACTGACGGCTTGCCGGAAGATATCAAAAGCCAGTTGCAGGCCATGATGGATTCAGACCGGGCTGAACTCGAAACCCGGATTGCCGCGCAAAAGCCGGTTGAGAAGCCCGTTGAACAACCGGTGCAGGAAGCCGCACCTGAGCCTGCTCCCGCGCCGAAGGTAGAGCCAAAAGTAGAAGAGCCGGTTCAGCAGGCAGCACCTGAAGCTGCGCCTGCGCCTGCTCCGGTTGCGGAAATTCCGGCTGATGTTACTGAGATGCTGAATGATGCGCGACCGCTCGAAGAATTGACCGACGAGCAGTTGGCGGATCGTGCCCGCAATGCGCGGGCCCAATCGCGAAACGCCGCCTTACCGGAAGATGTGCAGCAGAAACTCGGCAGCATCAGCAAGGAAGCGCGCCAGGCCATGGTGGCACGCCAGCAGCAGAGTGAAGAGAAAAAGAAAACTGATCAGCCTGTCGTTGCGCAGCCGGAACCAGCTCCGGCCCCCAAAGTGGAAGAACCGGTTGTGGCTCAGCCGGAGCAAGCCGCTCCCAAGGCAAACGAGCCAGTTGTTGCACAACCCGAACCTGCTCCTGTTGTAACTGAACCACCTCCGGAAACAAAAGCGGCAGAACCTGCGGCGCAACCTGCACCCCCGCCTGTTGTTGACAAGGCTGACGTCAAGGAACTTGATGGCAATGCTGGTGACCCTACGGCTGAAAAGAAGGCACGTGCCTTCCTTGACGATGCCACTCCGGCTGACTCATTGACGGATGAGGCCTTGCGGGCGCGCCTTGATGGCATTCGCGACTTGATGGCTGAGAACGAACTTTCGATTAAAACCGAACGGGCGCTTCGGCAAAAACTTGGTGCGGAACGCGATGTATTGCGGGCCCGTGTTGCCAAGGCCAAGGCGGATGAAGACGCCAAGGCAGCTGCGGTCAAAGCTGCTGAAGACAAGACCAAAGCGGAAGCCGATGCCGCTGCTGGAAAACAGCCCGAGCCCAGGAAAGACAGAAAGCCCAACATCAACATCATCATCACTGCGAATACACCATTGCTCGATATTTTGAGCGATCGCCGCGATGCGGAAGACATTGACGAAAGTGAATTGCGTTACCGCATCCGCGCACGCCGTGAATTTGAAGCATCGCAGCAATTCCGTGACTATGATGAAGAGCAGCGGCAACAGTGGCGTCAGATCACACGCCGCGACCGTGAATTCCTGCGTGGCCGGTTGGAAGAAGACCGCAATATCAGACGTGTTGAACTGGACCGTCCGTCAAACATCCGTCGTATCGTGATTGACGACAGCAGACGCTATGAGGATGAAGGATATCCTGATGAAGTATTTGCTGCTGAAGTCGATGACACCGAACTTGAGCGGGTTTTGTTGGCACCTCCGCGCAAGAAAATCACACGCAAAATTTCTGTGAATGACATTGCAAGACAACCAGAAGCCCGCAAGGCGATGACACGCATTGATGTTGACACCATTCGTTTTGGTTTCAACGAAGCCTTTGTGCGCGAAGAAGAAGTGGACAGTCTGGACAAGATTGCGTCTGTCATGGAGCAGGTGTTGAAGAAATATCCACGTGAAGTGTTCCTGATTGAAGGTCACACCGATGCTGTAGGTTCGGATGCCTATAATGACAAGTTGTCAAAAGCCCGGGCTGAGGCTGTCAAAAAAGCGCTCGCAACCTATTACGTTATCCCGTCCAAAAATCTGCAAACGGTGGGACTGGGAGAGCGCTATCTGAAAATTCCAACAGCGGAAGCTGAACAGGAAAACCGCCGCGTATCGATCAGCCGTGCAACGGCTGTGATTGGCGAGGCGGAAGAATAAGCGTTTCCGCACTTGCGGGATGAAGAGGGCGCTGTTAAACGGCGCCCTTATTCATTCAACGAGGACGACACATGGCTATCGAACGTACATTCTCCATCATCAAGCCGGACGCAACAAAGCGCAACCTGACTGGTGCCATCAACGCCAAGATCGAAGCTGCCGGTTTGCGCATCATTGCGCAAAAGCGGGTGAAGTGGAAACTGGCTGATGCGAAGAAATTTTATGCTGTTCATGCCGAGCGTCCGTTCTTCAAGGATCTTGTGCGTTTCATGGCGTCCGGCCCCATTGTGGTGCAGGTGCTTGAGGGCAATGGTGCTGTAAAGAAGTATCGCAATGTGATGGGGGCCACAAACCCATCGGAAGCCGAAGCCGGCACCATCCGCAAGGAATTTGCGATTTCGATTGATGCAAACTCCGTACACGGATCAGACAGCGCAGAAAACGCCAAAAAAGAAATCAAGCAGAACTTTTCGGCCAAGGAAATTGTTGGCTGATGAAAAGGATTGTACCAACTGTGTTTTCGGTGGGGGCCTATGTGGCCTTCATCGTGCTGGTGAATTGGCTGTTTGTTCCCGAACAGTTGATTGAAGGTGTGACACAGTGGAGCACCAACACATGGATGGGGACATTGTACCTGGCCAATGTGATTGTCGGTCTGGTGTTCGTGCTGCGCGACTACGCGCAGCGCGAAATCGGCCACAAGGTTTTACTGGCAACGTTGCTTGCCGGACTTCCCGTCTGGTATTTTGCAGGCCCCGGCCTGGCCGTTGCCAGCATGGTGGCTTTTGCGCTGTCGGAAATGACGGATTGGGCGGTCTATTCGTTCACGAAACGCCCGTTGCAAAACCGGATTTTGCTGTCGTCACTGATTGCGGTTCCGGTTGATACGCTGGCGTTTCAACATCTCGCGGGATATCTGACACCGGCGGCTTTTGTGACGGAAGTATTGTCCAAGGCTGTGGGCGTGGCGGTGGTATGGTATTTGTTGCGGTTGCGGTTTGGGAATTTGGATGTGGTCCGAGCGGCTTGAGCGTCCTTCGACCCATCGTATTCGAAAAACGTCGGGCCATTTAGAGCCTGATCATTTTTATTTGGGATTGCGCGGGAAAGGGACTGTTTGCTTTGTCGCAAACTGTCCCTGATCTTGAAGAGCGGGGACAGCTTGCGAGGAAGAGCAAGCAGTCCCCCGTTGCAGATGTGAAACAGTCTAATAGGTTTATGCCCTGACGTTCATTCGCCTGCGCGAAACGGCATGCTGCCGGCAACTTTTGCCGCGAGATCATGATTGAAAATGCCGCGCATGGCGATGTCGAGGGCCTTGTCTTTTTCCATCATGGCTTTGAGGGTTTTGATGTCCCAACTTACGCATTCTGCGCCATCGAGCAAGTGCACGGTTGCCGAGGCGGTTGTGTCATTCAGAAAAGCCACTTCTCCCAGAAATACGCCTGCCGCAATCCTGTGGCTGGTGTTGCCTTTGTTGATGTTGGCGCTGCCGCTCAACAGGTAATGCAATTGCGCTGGTTTTTGACCTTCATGCAGGAGCGGTTGTTCCGATGGGCCTGTTCGCGTGGATGATTTGATCAGTTTGCGGAATTGCCCCGGCGATAGCACGCTGATTTTTTCATAGAGGCTGCGCAGGTCTGCTGGAATACCAAAGTCGATGCGTCCGCCAAACACCAGAACGATCATCAGGAAATTGGCTGCGAATGAAACGATCTTCCAGAACAGCGGATCAAACAACGGGCCGCCCGGTATCGAATAATAATAAAGACCTTGCAGGAACAGGCTGACGGCCATCATCACGCGCAGCTGAAACTGGTCCCGCAGCAAGAACGCAAGAAATGCCATGAGATTTGACATGTGGAACAGCACGGTGAACAGGGTTGCGGCTGTGATCATATGTGATGTCATGGTTTCATCCTCAATGAAAACGACGGTCCAGCCAATCGGCTGATCTGAACCATGCGCCCACCAGGGGCAGAAACCACGGGTTGCCGTGATAAAGCGGATGGGTTGGAAACTCCGGTTGATCGAAGGCGATTTTCCGGTTTGAAAGTCCAAGGATTTTCCGTGCGGTTTCGCGGCCGAGATAGCTCATCATGGCAATGCCGGAACCGTTGCAACCCAGTGCGAAATGCATGCCCTCGAGTTTGCCCATGTGGGGCAACTCATCCATGGTGAAGGCGACGTTGCCGGTCCAGGCGTGGGTGATTTTGACACCTTTCATTTGCGGAAATCGATCGGTCATGAAGCGATAGAGCAGGGGAGCGGTTTCGGTCGCGTCGGTGAAACCGAATTTGGCGCGGCCACCGAAGATCATGCGTTTGCCATCGGGTGATAAACGGTAATAGGTGAGCACGCGGCGGGTGTCGGCAAAGCTGCGGTTTTTCGGGCTGATGGATTGAACAAGGTCGGGCGACATTTCTTCCGTGGCGATCATATAAGAGCCAACGGGCACCACACGGCGTTTAAGCTGTGGGGTCACATCGCCGGTATAGCCGTTGGTGGCGATGACGACTTGACCCGCGCGGAAAGAGCCGCGCGATGTTTTGACTGTCCATGAGCCGCCTGCGTCCTGCGTGAGGCCGTTGACCGGCGTGCGGGATGCGATTTTGATATTTGCTGTCTGTGCAAGGTCAAGCAGGCCCTTGTAGTAAAGGGCAGGGTGCAAGTGCGCGGCGCGGGAAACGACCATGCCGCCGTAATAATAGTCGGAGCCGATGTCGGCGCGTTGTTGGTCACGCGGCACCATGAAGGCTCCGGATTGGGCGTCGGTATTCAATGTGTCGACTTTCTTCGCCATGCCATCGTAATGCGATTGACACCACGCACCCAGAAAATATCCGGCCTTGGTCCAGCCGCATTGAATTTTGTTTTCCGAGATGAAGTTCTCGACATGGCTGAAGGCATCAACCGCATCGTTCAGAAAGGGGCGGGCTTCAGCTTCCGTCATGGCCTTGTTGATGATGCGTTTGCCAACGTTGACGCCGCCCGACACCATGCCGCCGTTGCGGGTGGACGCGCCGAAACCAGGCTCTGCGGCATCAAGCACAATCGACTCAACACCGTGCTTTGCAAGTTCCAGCGCGGTGTTCAAACCGGCATAGCCCGCGCCAACAATGGCCACGGGGACGTGCTTCGGCAGCTCTGCATGCTGCAGGGCCACGGGTTGATAAGCCTCCCACCAATACGGCTTAGACTTGAAATCCTTGGTGAAAATACTCTTGTGTTGCTTCCACGACATGGCTTTGGTCCAATACGGATATGTGATTTACAGTTTGCCACCGTATGGAGTAGTTTGGCTACAGCGCAAATCAACCCGGATAGTCCCCATGCCCTTTCGTCGTATCTCAAGCCTCGTCATCGCTTTGATCATCTCAACAGTTTTGTTCGTGGCGGAAGCCAGTGCCAAGCGGGTAGAAATCATCATCAGCAAAGTTTCGCAAAAGATGACGGTGATGGTGGATGGCAGCACGGAATATGTGTGGCCCGTATCAACGGGTGCAGCAAAATATGAAACGCCTACCGGCAATTTCCGGCCGTTTCGCATGGAAGCCGAACACTTCTCGAAGGAGTGGGACGACGCGCCGATGCCGCATTCGATTTTCTTCACCGGCCAAGGCCATGCCATTCATGGCAGTTTTCACGTCAAGAGCCTCGGCCGCAAAGCCTCGCATGGCTGTGTGCGGCTCGCACCGGAGAATGCCGAAATCCTGTTTGGCATCGTTGAGGATGCGGGCATGAGCAATACGCGCGTTGTTCTGAAAGGCGGGTTTTTCGATTTTGGTGGTGGTGGCCGCAGCTTTGCCGATGTGGGCAATGATATTGACAATGCGATCAAAAAGAAACCCTATCGCGGCTTCTTCTGGAACTTGAGCAAGCCGAAGGCGAAAGTGGTCAGCAAGGCCCCCAACAAGAAACCGAAAGTCATCGCTGTCAATAAAGTGGATGGCAAGGCGAAGAAGGTTGCAACAATTGCGCCTGTAAAACCAATCGTAAAAGTGAAGAAGGTCGCCGGCAAATGCGTTGCCACGGATGGTAAAACCTGCCCGAAAACTCCGGCTGTGAAGGCTGCTTCAAACGGCTGAGGTTTAGCCCGTCAACCTTGACAAATCGTCTGTGACATGCGTTTTAGCGCGGAAATTCAAAGGACTTCCGCGCCATGACGCATAGATACCGCAGCCACACATGTGGCGCACTTCGCATTGACCATCAGGGCAGCGCAACCCGGCTATCGGGCTGGGTGCACCGGGTGCGGGACCATGGCGGCGTGCTGTTCATTGATTTGCGCGACCATTACGGCATTACGCAGGTTGTGGCTGATCCGGCCTCGCCTGCCTTCAAGACGGTTGAACTTCTGCGCTCGGAATGGGTGGTGCGAATTGATGGTGAGGTGCGGGCGCGCTTGGCTGGCACTGAAAATGCCGACATGGCGACGGGTGCCATTGAGGTTTATGCCACCGAGATTGAAGTGCTGTCGCAAGCGGCGGAGCTTCCATTGCCGGTTTTTGGTGATACGGATTATCCGGAAGACATTCGCCTGAAGTATCGCTTCCTGGATTTGCGGCGAGAGCGCATTCACGGCAACATCATGAAGCGGGGGGCGATCATCAATTCGCTGCGCCGCCGCATGGTGGACCAGGGCTTCTTTGAATTCCAGACGCCGATTTTGACGGCGTCATCACCTGAAGGTGCGCGGGATTATCTGGTGCCGTCGCGGGTTCACCCCGGCAAGTTTTATGCGCTGCCGCAGGCACCACAGCAGTTCAAGCAATTGCTGATGATGTCGGGCTTTGACCGCTATTTCCAGATTGCACCGTGCTTTCGCGATGAAGATGCGCGGGCGGATCGGTCGCCCGGCGAGTTCTATCAACTCGATATTGAAATGAGCTTTGTGACGCAGGAGGATGTTTTCAACGCGGTGGAACCGGTATTGCGCGGCGTGTTTGAGGAGTTTGGTGGCGGGCTTCCTGTGACGCAGAAGTTCCCGCATATCGCGTTCAAGGATTCAGTGCGCTGGTATGGCACTGACAAGCCGGATCTGCGGAACCCGATCAAGATGCAATCGGTAACGCAACATTTTGCAGGCTCCGGCTTCAAGGTGTTCGCGGGCATGATTGCCAATGATCCCAAGGTTGAGGTGTGGGCGATCCCCGTTAAGGGTGGGGGATCACGGGCGTTTTGTGACCGGATGAATTCTTGGGCGCAATCACAGGGCCAGCCGGGACTTGGTTACATGTTCTGGCGCGACGGAGAAGAAGGTGCTGCGGGCCCCATTGCCAAAAACATTGGTACTGAACGCAGTGATGCGATCAAGGCGCAGATGCAGCTCGCCATAGGTGACGCCTGCTTCTTCGTGGCAGGGCAACCCAACAAGTTTTACAAATTCGCAGGTGAAGCCCGCACCAAGGCGGGCGAGGACATGAATCTCATCGCCAAGGACCGTTGGGACCTGTGCTGGATTGTTGATTTCCCGATGTATGAGTGGAACGAGGACGAGAAGAAGATCGACTTCTCGCACAATCCCTTCTCAATGCCGCAAGGTGGTTTGGAAGCGTTGAACTCTCAAGACCCGCTGACCATCAATGCCTATCAATATGACATCGTGTGCAATGGCGTGGAGCTGTCGTCGGGGGCCATCCGCAACCACAAGCCTGAAGTGATGAAGAAGGCGTTTGAGATTGCGGGTTATCCGGAAGAGGTGATCATCGAGAAGTTCGGCGGCATGTACCGGGCCTTCCAATATGGCGCACCGCCGCATGGCGGCATTGCACCGGGTGTGGACCGGATTGTCATGCTGTTGTGCAATGAACCCAATATCCGCGAAGTGGTGCTGTTCCCCATGAACCAGCAGGCGCAAGACCTGCTCATGGGCGCACCGTCAGATGTGACGCCCAAACAACTGCGGGAACTTCACATAAGGTTGAACTTGCCGGAAACCTGATGTTAACCTGAGTGGCGGAATCGTGGGGGCCACGATGGATTGCGCCTGAACGAACAACGCGAGGACGACACATGATGCGATATTTGATGGCGGCGGCGATTGCTGTTGCTTTTGCAGCAACAAACCTGGCCCCCATGGCTTCAGCGGCGACCCAGACCAAGGATGAGAAGGCGCTGCTTCTGAAGAAGAAGAAAGTGGCTGATGTCAAGAAGCTGCCGGTTCGCAAGGCCGTGGCAAAACAAAAGCCGTTTGCCGTGCAGAAGCGCCCTGATACGCAGCTTGTGGCGCGACGGGACTGCAAGGGCTTCATGCAGTGTTTGTTCGGGTCCAGGAAAGTGCGGGTCACCAGCAACGACCGCCCGGTTCAATACGCCTCATTGGCATCAGCTGGTTTGTCGGGTCGCAAGTCCCGCCAGAACGTGGACTGGAGCGAGTCACGATATCCTGTCGGTTCCATCATCATTCGCACACCAGAACGCGCCTTGTATTTGGTCACGGGCAATGGCGAAGCCATTCGCTATGCTGTGGGTGTGGGCAAGGATGGCATGCAGTGGAGCGGTCAAAACCGCATCAGCAGAAAAACTGAATGGCCATCATGGACGCCACCTGCAGAAATGATCCGCCGCGAAGCGGCAAAGGGCAGGGACTTGCCACCCTTTATGGAAGGTGGACCGGGCAACCCTCTGGGCGCACGTGCCATGTATATCGGCGGCACGATTTACCGTGTGCACGGCACCAACAATGAAGCCTCGATTGGTGGTGCTGTCTCATCAGGCTGCATTCGCATGATGAATGCCGATGTGATCGATCTTTATGACCGCGTCAAAGTTGGCGCGAAGATTTACGTCTATCAATAAACAAGATCGGCTCCGGAAGCGTTAGCTGCCCGGAGCCGATGATCGAGAGACAAACTCTCAGAAGTGTCACTACCTTACTTGGCAGCAGCCTTCTTCTTGGCAGGTGCCTTCTTCTTGGCAGCAGCTTTCTTGGGAGCGGCCTTCTTGGCAGCCTTCTTGGCAGCAGCCTTCTTAGGCGCGGCCTTCTTGGCAGCCTTCTTTACGGTTTTCTTAGCAGCAGCTTTTTTCGCAGCCATGTTGATCTCCTGGATGATTGAGTTGTTTTTGCCCCACAACGCAGGCTCTACAGTCGTGATACAATCGCAATGCATGACACTGGTTCATTTACGCGCTTGTCACTGAAAATGTTTCTGAACCCGTTTGTGTGATTCGGCAATATGCCGGACCATATGTGGTGTTGTGATTGAATGAGGCTAACAAGTGGTAAACGTTCGGTGATTTTGAATTTCATCCGTGGACGGAGGAAGTGAGTTGATGGTGTGTTGGATGATGGAAGTGTTGTGGTGCATGGATGCTCCGTAGACGGAGGAAATGTGATTTTGACGGTGCGTGATTTGGAGGGTTGGTGATGAAGTGATGAAGGGGTGGGGGGTTGTCCACAAAATAATTTCACTTCACTGTCATTGCCGCACTTGTTGCGGCAATCCATCGTGGTGCAAGCGTGATCTATCCTGATAACTCCACTCCCGTCGAACCATGGATTGCCGGAGTAAGTCCACTGCTGTCCGGTTAAGGAAATGGTCGGCGTATGGAAGCTTCGGCAACTCTCAAAATTGTCATTACCGCACTTGTTGCGGTAATCCATGGTTCAACAAGAGTGGAGTTTTGCTGATAAATCACGCTCGCACCACGATGGATTACCGCAACAAGTGCGGTAATGACACCGTGAGTGGCGTCAGGCATTTTGATTTTACTTTCCATGGACTGCTGAAACGTCCGAAAACAATTCAGAGCCTCAACGCGTCAGAAATGCAAACTGACTGAAGCTACACAAAGCAATTTCAATGTGATTGTTTCCTTAACCGGACAGCAGTGGAACAAGTCCGGCAATGACAAGCAGTGAGTCAGAACAGCTTTGGTCCGGCGGTGAAGAACTGCGGATAGAGATCATGCCATTGTGGATTGCCACGTTCGATGAGGTTGATCTTCCATTGCCTCGACCAATGCTTCATCGTCTTCTCGCGTTGTATTGCAAGAAGCACATCACCGAAGCATTCGTACCAGACCAAACGATGAATCCCATACTTCTTGCTGAAGCCTTCAAAGACGCCGTTCTTGTGTTGCCATGTTCGCCCGACGATGTTGGATGTTACTCCGATGTAGAGCGTGCCGTAGAATTTCGAAGCGAGGAGGTAGACGCAATAAACCTTGTCTTCGTACATCGGTTGCTCTCCCCACGTTGTCATTGCCGGAGTCGTTACCGCAATCCATCGTGCAACAAGCGGATTGTCAAGCTCTGTAGATTGTCATTGCCGGATTTATTCCGGCAATCCATGGTTCGACTGGGCGGGAGCTTGCATTGAAAGCGGAGTGCTTCGCCAAGGCTCCACTCGTGCTGAACGATGGATTACCGCAACAAGTGCGGCAATGACAATTGAGAGAATGAGCAAAACTAAAAAAGGCCAGAGTTTCCCCCGGCCTCCGTGATTAATCGTTACAAAGGTCGGTATGTTGACACTTGGGGCATTGGACGGCCCTCGTATTTCCACCTTCCTTGCGATACTCATAAGCTTCTTCGCGCGACATAACTTCACAAACGAAACCATGTCCGCAATTACGACATTTATATTTCTTCGGTTTTGCCATTTTCAATTCCTTTTTGATGGCTGCGACCAAAGCTCCGCTCGACTTGTTAGCGATTCCGACCTAGTTTCAAATTGCAGTAAGAAAAGGCGTTTTCGCTTTTTCGTCGCCCGCAGGCTTTTGATAAACTTCTGCCGGGTAACCACGCCGAGACGAAAGTCTCGGCGTTTGTGTTTATTGTTGTGGCCTTTCGAGTTGCCGTATTGTTCCTTTATTACTTTGGCCCCAAGCATTGCTGCTCAGGGCCACTCTAAGTCCGATCAAGTGAACTCACGAACACCCGCTCGTTGACCCACACGTATCGCACTTCATGCAGGTGCCATTCCGCACCATGGTGTAATTTCCGCATTCACCACAGCAATCGCCTTCGTAGCCTTTGAGTTTGGCCTCTGTACGGCGGTCCATGTGTTGCATGATGGCTGGTTCCGGCATTGCAATTTTGGTTTCCATTGCCAAGGCGAGCGAACCCACCGAGTCTGCCGCCCGCATTTGAAGCGCGTAGGCGGCCGAGTTTGCCACTGCCGTGCTTTGCGGGATCATGACCACGTTGCCGAGATTGCTTTTGCGGACGAATCCTGTCGAGACGTAGCGTTTGGCAGGTGTTGTTGCTTCTTCGTCAACGCCTTTGCCCAGTGTGTCGAATTCGAGTTCCGAGGGTTCGACGTGGGCGAGGTCGTTGCGGCCGAGATAGGACACGGCGAGTTCACGGAACACGTAGTCCAAAATCGACGTTGCGTTCTTGATCGAGTCGTTGCCTTGCACCATTCCCGCCGGTTCAAATTTTGTGAACGTAAACGCATCCACATATTCTTCCAGCGGCACGCCATATTGCAGGCCCACGGAAATTGCGATGGCGAAATTGTTCATCATGGCGCGAAGGGCGGCCCCTTCCTTGTGCATGTCGATGAAGATTTCGCCGAGTTTGCCGCTCTCATATTCACCAGTGCGGAGATAAACCTTGTGGCCGCCAACGACGGCCTTCTGGGTATAACCTTTCCGCCGTGAGGGCAGTTTTTCGCGTTCGAACTGACGCTCAACCACGCGTTCGACAATCCGTTCGACGATGGTTTCGACGCGACCCATCATCGGCTTTGCTGCCAGAATTTCGCCGATGTCTTCGCCGTCATCTTCATCGTCGATGAGTTGTGAGGACAGGGGCTGCGAGAGTTTCGAGCCATCGCGATAGAGCGCGTTGGCCTTGATGCCGAGTTTCCACGACAACATATAAGCTGCGGCGCAATCATCGACGGCGGCGTCGTTTGGCATGTTGATGGTTTTCGAAATTGCACCCGAAATGAACGGCTGCGACGCCGCCATCATGCGGATGTGACTGTCGACTGACAGGAAGCGCTTGCCAATGCGACCACAAGGGTTGGCGCAATCGAAGACCGGCAGATGCTCATCCTTGAGGCCCGGGGCTTTTTCAAGCGTCATTGCACCGCAGACGTGGATGTTGGCCTTGTCGATATCGGCTTTCGAGAAGCCCAAGTGGGCCAGCATGTCGAAGCCAAAGTCGTTCAACTGCGCATCGGTGATTTTCAACACTGACTTGCAGAACTCTTCGCCAAGGTTCCACTTGTTGAAGACGAACTTGATGTCGAAGGCGGAGGCCAATCCGGCTTCGATCTTTTCGATCTGCGCGTCGGCAAAGCCTTTGGCTTTCAGTTGGGCATGGTTGATGCCCGGTGCATCGGCCAGTGTGCCGTGACCGACGGCATAACCGATGATGCGTTCGATTTCGGCGGGTTGATAGCCGAGGAAGCGGAGCGCTTCGGGGACGGCTTGATTGATGATCTTGAAGTAGCCGCCACCGGCGAGCTTCTTGAATTTCACCAGTGCGAAATCAGGTTCGATACCTGTGGTATCGCAGTCCATGACCAAACCAATGGTGCCTGTGGGGGCGACGACGGTGGATTGGGCGTTGCGATAGCCGTGGGCTTCACCCATCGACACGGCCTTGTCCCAAGCCTTGCGCGAGGCTTCGGCCAACGACTTGTCTTTCAGGTCATTCTCGTCCAGCGGCACCGGATTGGTGGCGATTCCTTCGTAGCCCACGGCTGCACCATAGGCGGCGCGGCGGTGGTTGCGCATGACGCGGAGCATATGTTCGCGGTTCTTGGCAAAGCCGGGGAAGGGGCCTCGTTCGCTGGCCATTTCGGCTGAGGTTGCATAGGAAATGCCGGTCATGATGGCGGAGATCGCTGCGCAAATGGCGCGGCCCTCGTGGCTGTCATAGGGAATGCCGGAGGTCATGAGCAATCCGCCGATGTTGGCGAAGCCCAGGCCCAAGGTGCGATATTCGTAGCTGAGTTTTGCAATTTCCTTCGAGGGGAATTGCGCCATCAACACCGAGATTTCGAGCACGATGGTCCAGAGGCGAACGCCGTGTTCATAGGATTCGATATCGAATGAACCATCGGCGCGCTTGAACTGAATGAGGTTCAATGAGGCGAGGTTGCAGGCGGTGTCATCGAGGAACATATATTCCGAGCACGGATTACTTGCGCGGATTTCGCCTGAAGCCGGGCAGGTGTGCCAGTCGTTGATGGTGGAATGAAACTGGATGCCGGGGTCGGCTGAGGCCCAGGCGGCGTAGCCGATCTTGTCCCACAGCGAACGGGCCTTCATGGTTTTCATCACGGCACCGCTGCGGCGGGCGGTCAGGTTCCAGTCACCGTCGTTTTCAACGGCTTTCAGGAACGCATCGGTGACGCGAACGGAGTTGTTGGAGTTCTGGCCAGCAACAGTGCGGTAAGCTTCGCCGTCCCAATCTGAATCGTAAGTATCGAACGAGATTTCGGTATAGCCTTGGCGGGCGAATTGAATCACGCGCTTGATGTAATTGTCGGACACCAACGAGCGGCGGGCGTCTTTCACCGCGCGCTTGAGGGCAGGGTTCTTTTCAATTTCGAAACAATCCGTACCCGGACCTTCGCAATTGACGCAAGCCTTCATGATGGCGGTCATATGCTTCTTGACGATTTTGGAACCGGTGACGAGGGAGGCGACTTTCTCCTCCTCTTTCACTTTCCATTCGACGTAGTTTTCAATATCGGGATGATCGACATCAACGACGACCATCTTGGCGGCGCGGCGGGTGGTGCCGCCCGACTTGATGGCACCAGCAGCACGGTCTCCGATTTTGAGGAACGACATCAGGCCCGAAGACTTGCCGCCGCCCGACAGTTTTTCGCCTTCACCGCGCAGATGCGAGAAGTTGGAACCGGTGCCTGAACCATATTTGAACAGGCGGGCTTCGCGCACCCAGAGGTCCATGATGCCGCCTTCATTGACGAGATCATCGCTGACGGACTGGATAAAGCAGGCGTGGGGCTGCGGGTGTTCATAGGCGGATTTCGATTTCGTCAGCTTGCCGGTTTCGAAATCAACGTAGTGATGGCCCTGTGACGGACCATCGATGCCGTAGGCCCAATGCAGACCGGTATTGAACCACTGCGGCGAATTGGGCGCACACATCTGGCGGGCCAGCATGAAGCAATGTTCGTCGTAGAAGGCGCGGGCGTCGTTTTCGGTGTCGAAATATTTGCCCTTCCAGCCCCAATAGGTCCAGGTGCCGGCGAGACGGTTGAACACCTGCTTGGCGGACCGTTCACCGGTGATGCGGTCCTTGTCGGGCACACCTGCCAGCGCATCCTCGTCCATGACAGAGCGCCACAGCCATGACGGCATGGTTTCTTCTTCGACTTTTTTGAGCGCCTTGGGGATTCCGGCTTTGCGGAAATATTTCTGCGCCAGAATATCTGTCGCAACCTGGCTCCAGGCCGAGGGGACTTCAATGTCGGCCAAACGGAACACGATGGAACCATCAGGATTCTTGATTTCGCTCACAGCATTGCGGAAGTCGATACCCGTGTACGCATCCTGACCTTCAACTGTATAGCGACGTTCGATTTTCATAGTCTTCCCCTCGAAGTTCTCAAATTTTGTGACCGTGGGCGCACGCATACGCCCACGGAATGATACCCACCCGCGTTCAACACACTTCCTGTTTTGGCGCTATTACGCCCCCGTAACCGAGAAGCCAGAACCTGAAAACAATGCTTCCAGACCCGTTCGGCATTTGGCTTTTGGCCTTGCTGGCCTGAACTCAAACATTAGGTGACTCACAATTACGCGTCAACACTTAGTGTGTTAATGAAAGGTTAATACCATATCTTGTGTGTCACAACGTTCATCAGACCGTCTTGTTCCCGACATTCTGCGATTCTGTGCCTAAGCTCAAGTGCGAACATGATATTAGCCACAGGCCAGAGTGGAACAGTGGATTAACGAAAGGTTAAGCTTGACAGCCGTCAAGGGGGTGGGGGTGTGGGCTTGCAAAAATATTGTTTGCGGCGGGGCAGGGGTCAGGGTTGCGTGTGGTTTTTGACGCTCGTTCTGGATGTGGTGGTTGCGTCGGGAATCAGGTGGAGAATCAGGAATTTACGGTTTAATTCGGCGGAAAGGAATAAAACACTTGACACCGCGCGGTCGATCTGCCAATTTCGGGATAATCCAGAAATCCATCCGATGCATTCCTCACCCCACAAGTCTTGGGCAAGTGTCGCCATGTGCAACATCCCGCGAAGGCAACGTAGGGGCGGGGGTTTGGCTTGACTGCGTAATCAGAATGATTACATTGTAATGACGGAAGTAGTTTTGGTTATGACTGGCAAATCTGAAAACATATCAATCCGACTGCAACCAGATATCCGGGTGCAAGTTGATCGCTTGGCGAAAGCCAATCAGCGGTCGCGGAATTTCATCATCAATGAGGCTGTGGAGCGGTATGTGGCGGAGAAGGCCGTGGCGGGTCAGGCACCGGAGGTGAAAAAGAAAAACATGGGTATTGGCGCCTGGAAAGGACAGATGGTCATTCATCCCTCTTTCTACGACGACATGACGCCGGAAGAATTGTCGCTGTGGGAGGATGGTCCGATTGAACCTCCTCGTTGATACGCATGTGTTCTTATGGCTGGTCAATCGCAGCGCTGAAATCAGTCAACGACACATTGATATAGTCAATGATGACTCCAACACAATCCACTTGAGTGTGGTGTCGATTTTTGAGATCGCCACCAAATGGCGGATTGGAAAACTGGCGTTGCCTCAACAATTTCAAAATACTTTGACCGGGATATACAAGGACTATGGCTATCTCCCGATGCCATTGCTTGTGCCCCATGCTGATCTTGCAGGCCGTTTGCCCGGCACTCACAAGGACCCGTTTGACCGCCTGCTGGCGGCGCAGGCGATTGTCGAGGACATGGCAATCATGACAATTGATGCCCGGATTGCGGATTTGGGGGCCAGGGTGGTTTGGTGAGGGAGGTGCAAATTAAACTGAAGCGTCCCCATTGTCCCGGCACGAAGCGTGTTGAAACACCCCCTCCCGGCTTTGCCGCACTCCCCCGGCGAAGAGGCCGGGGGAGAACGAAAGAATCGTTTAGCCGCACTTGTTGAAGTCGGCGCGGTTTGAGGCGCAGAAGTTTGCGCCGCCACGGAGGGCTTTGCCGTTGAATTTTCCGGTCATGATCTTCGACTTGGTGATGTTCAGGCGGCTGTTTGCGCAGGCTGCGGCAACTGCTTGCTCGCAGGCTTTCAGCGACACAGCGCTTGAGTCTTCCTTGTCGCATTCCTTGGTGCCGCTGCACTTGGAATATGATTCTTTTTCCTTGCCGGGGCAAGCGGTGCGATTGTCGTGAATGGTGCAATCGGCAAGGGCGGTTTCCGACAAGGCCATCAGGCACAGTGCAGCAAGTGCAATATTGCGAATTTTCATTTGGAATTCTCCGTTTCGTTTGATCCAGCCAAAGCCCGGTTTGGCCCAGCCCACGCGCTGAATTGCAGTGTGATGTAACGGCTTTGTGACAGTTCAACCAAGGAATATAATGTCCAGACTGTTTTCCTACAGTTTTGTATTGACAAACTGATTCATTCCTGACCGTCACATATTTGTCAATGTTCTGTCAAATTCGGTGGCGATGAGAAGCGCGCGACGAGATGCGCAGTCGGTTTCTCGCAATTTGCTGACACGTTGAAGCTTGAAACCGGACGCAGCAATGGCGGACGTCTTGAAAACGGTATTGATAAAAACACAAAACGGCTTTGGACATTTGGCAACAGGCGCGTGTGCTCTGAAAATGCCGGCGACGGCTTCTTTGACAGGGACGCCTATAACGCGTTCTTTGGACTGGCTTATTCCGAAGGTCCGTTGAACTTCACGGCCCGTATTCATGATGCAACGCGTGGTGTGAAAGATGGCGCTGGCAAAGTGGGCTATGATGACGATGCAATTGGTGCCAGTGCAAAAGGCCTGTTCACATCCGAAATGTTCAGCCTTGAATTGGCTGGTGGCTATTGGGGCCAGGACGAAGCCAAGATTCTTCCGATCGCCAATCAAAGCTGCATGTGATGCAGGCTTCGCACAGCTTTCAATCAAATCTTCCCATCTTGAAACGGAGACATTCCCTTGAAGCGCCTTTTGCTTGCCGCGTCGTTGCTTGCCCTTGCAGCCACACCGTCTTTCGCCCGCGACCAGATTCGCATTGTAGGATCTTCCACTGTCTATCCCTTTGCAACAGTCGTTGCTGAGGCCTTCGCAAAGTCGAATGGCATGATTGAATTTGTCACAGAGTTCACCTCACAGCAGGCCATTGGCGAAGATGGTTACCTTCTGGACAAGAGCTTGGTTGCGCTAAAGACCTGCGATGCCGAGTGGAGCGCCGGCACGGTTGATACCCTGCCGCTGGTTGATATTGATATGCTGAAATAAACTATCGCTTTCCTGCGTGTAGTGACGGTCAGTGACTGTCACCATTTTCTTGAAACGGCCACTTTATCACTTCGCCTGCCAACAGGGCTGCCCAGACCAGCAGCGGCTGCAACGCCAGCCGCGGGATGTGATACCACAGGCCGAGCACGGGTTGTGCCAGCGCCATGTCCTGCAGGGCGTGATTGATGTTGGCGGGGAACACGGCCACTGCGTAGAGGGCCAGACCGAGCCCTGCGGCTTTTCGAAACTGTGGAATAAAAAGTCCGATTGCACCTGCAATTTCGCAAAGGCCGGTGAGGAGGATAACCAATTGGGGCCATGGCACCCATTGCGGTGTGATACCCAAGAACGGCGTCGGCAGCATGATGTGGAGTGCGCCCGCCACTGAATACAGAATCGCAAGCAGGAA
>JAYUVC010000134.1:0-8499 GCA_043754325.1 Hyphomicrobiales bacterium | reverse complement strand
GTGCCATGCATGCCAACCTCCTTCGGCAAGCAGCTTGAATCAGGCTTTTTCTGATTTGGGAAGACCAAAAGAGTCAGCCTTAGTCATGGGCACTCTAATGGATATTCCGGTTTGCATGCGCCAGACTTGCACAAACAATCAAACAATGGAATCGCTTCCGGGAGTCAAATGTCAGGCGAGATCCACTAGCAACCAAGTAACCGTGATATTGGCGGGCTGCCTCCACCAATCTTTTCAATAACTGAGCAGATGGTGCGGAAGCGGCAAAAGTGCCCTGCCAACCAGCCTCGAAAATATTCTCCGTAACCGCATTCCTGAATCAGTGTTCAGCGTTTCAGCACGATACTGTCCAACGAAACCCGGCTCCCGCCCAGATAGATGACGCCAAGGGCCATGGCGGCCCATGTCAGGTGCAGCGGCCATGCATCCGGGAAGGTCAGTTGGATGATCAGGGTCATCAACAGAAGCCCGACACCAGCAAAGCGGGTGAAGAGCCCGAGAACGACCAGAATGGGCAAGATGATTTCGCCAATGCTGGAGGCGTAAGCCATGAAGGTTGGGAACGGGAAACTGTATTCCTGGCCAAAAACATGCAGCAGGAATTCGTTTTCGAACAGGATGACGGGCGTTTCAGACAGCACCCCAAAACCATCCCATTTGGTGAGGCCCGACTTCCAAAAGGGAATGGCCACACCGAAGCGAAGAACGAGGCTTGCCAGCCAATCAGGCACACACGTGGTGATCAGGTTTTCAATGCTGTGGACGATTTTCATCATGGTGTTTGCGCGTTGCCTTTTTGGAGGGATTGAAATGCACCTGACTGAAGCAGCAGTGTGAGTGTGCCGGAAAGGTCGAAATCTGGGTTGACGTCTGCTGCAAGATCCAGCGCCTCGCCAAAGGTTTTCCCATTCTTCAAGGCAAGAAAAAACCTGAACTGTTCAGTTGTGATGGCATGAATTGCGACGTCGTGGTGCGGGCGGCTGACCAGGACGCATTGGGGTTGAGAGGGATCAACAGCTTGATCCTCACCGCCTGGTGTGTTGGTTGAGAAGATGGTGTGAACGGCAAAAAGCGACTGGATCAAACGCATGGCTGGATGCGGGGTGAAACGGCTGCCGAACATGACATCCGGGTCCGTGGTTGCAAGAGTATCGCCTGCAAGGGGTGGCGCATCGGCGGCATGATAGCTCTCACGCCACAGGATTTCGAGCCTCGCGACGTCGCCAAGATAAGGATAGCCGGCAAGATCAGCGTCGTCGTCCAAGACTTTGGGAAATGCCGCGCCATATTGGAACATCAGCGGTGACTGCGGCGGCTGGACTTGTGCAAAGTCGCGCGCAAAGCCTGCGAAATATTCCTCGCCCAGTAGCTTGCGCACAATAGGGAAATTGGCTTCGAGCGCACGGATGAGACCCACAGTGACGTTGTTGCGGTAGACGGCATAGCGGCGTTCGATCTGGCCTTTGACGAGCGAAGGCACGACATGCTCGGGATGAAGCAGTCCTGCGGCAAATTCTGCTGTATCGCCCACGTCAACTGGCTTTCAGCAAGCTGGGTTGGCGGGTGTGGCGTGCGAGTATGGCGTCGGCTTTCGTTGCTTCGCGCTTCAACACGGACCAGGCAGGCACATCATTGTCCCATTCGATGAGCGTCGGCACAGGACCAATCTGCGCAATCACCGTCTCATAGATTGACCAGACGGCGTCTGAAACTTCGCGGTCATGGGCATCGATCAGGAGTGGGGCACCCTTCTCGTCTTCCTCGGTTGCATGCCCCGCCAAATGGATTTCACGGACATGGGCCAGTGGAAATTCAGCGAGATATTTGTCCGCACTATAGTTGTGATTTGTGGCGGAGACGTAGACATTGTTGACATCCAAAAGCAGGCCGCAACCCGTTTGTTTGACAATCTCACGCAGAAAATCAGTCTCGCTCATGTCGCAGCGTTCAAATTCAACATAGGTTGAAGGATTTTCCAACAACATACTGCGGCCCAGTTCATTCTGGAATTGGTGGATGTGGGAAATGACACGGTCAAGCACAGGCTTGGTATAGGGCACGGGCAAAAGATCATTGTAGTAGGTTGTGTCGTGCGAAGACCAGGCCAGATGTTCCGACACGATCATCGGTTCGTAGCGGTCAGCGACCTCGCGGAAACGCTTGAGGTGGTCGCGGTTCAGTGCCGCTTCACCCCCAATTGACATCGCAACACCATGCAGGAAGATGGGATAGTCTTCACGCAGTTTGGCAAGTGCCGCGTGTGGCGCACCGCCATCACCCATGAAATTTTCGGCATGGATTTCAAAGAATCCAACGCCATCCTCATCCCGCAGAATATCGCCGAGATGTTCATGCTTGAACCCGGCACCAGCCTTCAATGGTGTCGGAAAAATGGGCAGGCGAAGCCGCGATGGTCTCTTGTCAGAAAGCTGGACCATATGCTGCGCCTGCCCCGTGTTAGCGATTACGTATCACGCTTCAATGACGAGAGCGAGCCTTTGCGGCCACCTGGCAATGACATGGATACGCATGTGCCCTTGGTTACATATTTCCAGGCATTGCCCTGATAAATCTTTGTAGACGTTCCTGCACATGTTGTGCCTGCTCCGGCGGCACAATCATTGCCGCCCTTCAGCGACACGCCATAGCACTTTTCCTTCTTGGCGGCGAAGGCGGGGGTTGAAGTGGAAACTACGGCAACAGCAGCGGTCACTGCGGATGCCAGGACAGCAGCGCTGAATACGCGACGGGTGGTGTTCATGGGAAACTCCTCTTGATGTGAAAGGCCGATTGGTGTGGCCTTGACATTCTGTCTACAAAGTTGAGCCTGCAAATGGAAATCACCTTGGCTTTGAAAAGTTCACAAAGCAGTGAGCAGCAATTTTACCGAGAATGGTAAACAAGTCGTTGATTTATGCGCTGTCGGTTACCGGGAAACCGGTAATCCCCGCTCCAGCCATCCGGGGCCGGCATAAGACCCCAACATGCCTTCGGGTACGTCAATGATGTTGGTATAACCAGCTTCGCGCAAAGTCCGTGACAAGCGGCTTGACCGAACACCGCGTGCGCAAATGAGCGCCACAGCCTTGGACTTGTCACCACCAACGATTCTGTCCAGCTCGGTCACAAAGTCATCACGGCGCATGTCCAGGCGTGCTGCACCAGAGCCCGATCCGGTCTCTGCCCATTCCGCAGGGGTCCGAATGTCGATGAGAATGATTTTGCCAGTTGCCGCTTTCGCAAAGGCCTGGGTTGCCGTCAAAACCTCTGCAGCATGCAACGGTAAAGCCGAATCAGCCAAAGCAAATGCTGTGATGCCTGCTGCAAAGTGACGACGGGTGATTGTCATGTCATGACCTCAAAAACGTGTGGTGAGTACCGTCAACCAGTCTGGTGATTTCTCAACCAGATAGGCTTCCGCCTGCTTGTCATATCCGCTCAGGACCAGAAATCCACTGACGACAAGCAGCAGCCCCAGAAGTGATTTCAGGTTGCCACCCAATGACAGCATTTTGCCACGCCACCGCATCAACACTTCGCGTGACAAAAGCCCGAGCAACAAAAGCGGAAGCGCAGACCCGATGCCGAAGAGCAACATTGTCAGCGTCACTTCGAGGAGGTTTTCACCCTGTGCGGCCATAACCGATGCAGCACCCAATGTTGGCCCGACACAAGGAGCCCAGATGGCACCCATCAAAACGCCAAGACCAAAGGGGCCACCATTGCCGCCTACTTCGCTTCCCGCAAAGCGCTCGTTGACCCAACCGCTCACCGGACCGCCTGCTGTTGCAAGCCGTGTCTGCAAAACCGGCACAACCAACACGGCACCAACAGCAATCATCAGCACAGCGGCGATCTGCCGGAAAACACCTTCATCCAGCCCAATGGCAAAACCAAACAGCGCCACAAACAAACCGATGGCAACAAATGAAAGCGTGAGGCCCAAAGCCAGAAACACCGGGCCAGAGCGACCCTTCGAAGCAGCAGCACCCAGCACCATCGGCAAGACCGGCAGCACGCAAGGTGACATCACCGTCAACGTGCCAGCCACAAATGCAAAAAACAAAGTCGCCAGCATCAGAGCCCTGCGAACCAATCCAGTGCGGTTCCAGCCCAGGAGCGCGGAACAGAATGACCACCGGGATGCATGACCAGGCGCAGACTGCTGTTGCAACCCTTCCAGCTATGGGTTGTTGCAGATTTTACATCAGCATCATCACATCCACTGGCGCGGGCGAGTGTCGCCAGTGATTCCAGCAGGTTGGCTTGTCTCAAGCCACCGCCTACGCTGCGCCCAGCAATCGGCATGGTGGTGTCGGTGGAACCGTGTGTGTGCAGATAGTTGACAGGACCAGCGCAAGACTTGGGCTCCGGCTTCCAGAAGTTGCCGGACACTGGCGCATAGGCCTTGAAGGCACCGGGGCTGCGGCAGGCGACATAAGCCACCATGGACCCGCCAACGGAAAAACCTGCCAGCATCATGCGGCCACGCGCAATGTTGCCGCGCTTGGCGGCATCATCAGCCACCGAGCGAATGAATGCGACATCGTCGCGTCCGCCACCCCTGAACTGCCAGTTGCCGTTGATGCCTTCTGGCGTGATCACCGCATAGCCGCGCGCCAAAATGGCTTTCACCATCTTGCCGCTTTTGATCAGGCCGAGGCCTGAGCCTTTGTAGCTGTGAAGAGCCACAACAGCGGCAACCGTTTTGTCACGCGCCACACCGGGAGGCCAAGCCACATGATAACTGCCACCGGCAACTTTGCAGGCACCGGCTGAATCAAAACATCCCGCTTGTGCCGTTGGCACAACCAAAGTGCTACCCAGTGCCAGAATTCCTGAGATCATAAGCCGTTTCATTGTGCAGACTCAAAGTGCCTTGTTGAAGAGATTTTTGATGCCGTCCGGACTTGATTCACCAACGGAGCGCCCGACCTCTTCCCCATTTTTAAACACAATGAGCGTGCTCTGGCGGCGAACGCCAAATCGTTCAAGCACGGGTTTTGCGGTGTCAAAGTCGACACGCAGAATGACAAGATTTTTATACTCCGGATTGTACCTGAACGAGTTGATGACTTTCTCCTGAGCGCGGCAGGTGGGGCACCAATCGGCATGAAATTGCACAAGAATTGGCTTGCCAGACGCCGCCGCGGATTGGAATGCGGCGTCGGAATAAGAATCGCGGGCAAATGCAGGCAATGGCGCGAGCAGTGTTGCCAAGGCAGAAAGCAGAATAGAACGGCGTGAAAACATGTGTGTTCCCCTATGTTGGAGATTGAATATCGCAGCAGCAGTCAAGCGCCTCATCACAAGGGCGTTGCCTCATTCAATTTTTCGTGTGTACCATATTGGAGTGGTTGTGCTGCAAACCATGACAATACAGGTGTAAATGCCAGGCAGAGTGCCAGCGGTAAAAACCAGAGCGTCAGAAATCCGTGCTCAACAAGGGCAAGCAACCCAAGGCCCCACAACACTTCTGCCGCATGGAAAAGAAAATAGTGCGGCAGGCTGCGGTCAGCTTTTTCGTGTGGTGCCCAACTGATGCCGCGGTTGGCGACAACGCGTCCGATCATCATCACGCGTTGCAGCATCAATGAAGGCGCAAACAGTGACGAGTAGAGAGTTTCGGCAATTGCATCTTTTGCAACGGTCCAGCGGCGCGATGGTGTCTGCCGGGTCGTGTGGATAACGCCCAAAACACGCGGCATCAGCAGATTGAGGACTATCAACAAAAATGCTGAGGCCGCCAGTGTGCCACCAACTCCTGTCTGCGTGCTGTCGCGCGTGGCCCACAACACCAGCGTTGCCAGCCACACTGCACTTGATAGATATGTGAAAATGCCACTGATCAGGTGAAACCGTGAGACAGTGTGCAACCCCGCTGCCCCCAGAACGCGGCTATGCTGAAAGTTTCCAAGGCACCAGCGGGCGTCGCGCTTTAGATGTGCAATCACATCAGTGGGTGCCTGTTCAAAACTGCCGGCTGGAGTGGGCAGAAGCCGGACAGCCCAGCCCGCCCGGCGCAGCAACGCCGCTTCGACAAAGTCGTGACTGAGAATGCTGCCGTTCCAAAGCCCGCCTCCCTTGAGATGCGGGAGACCCGCACAGGCCGCAAATGCTTTTGTACGGATGATGGCGTTATGGCCAAAGTAGTTGGCTTCCCTACCCATCCACACCGCAAGGCCTTTTCCTTGCAACACGCCATAGTGACGCGATGCAATCGACTGCATGCGCTGCCAGCGCGTGATGCCAGGCAAAACAAGGGGCACCGTCTGAATCAAACCGCATGCCGGATCGGCAGCAATGGCATCTGCAAGTGAAAGTGCAGTGTCGCGGTCCAGTTCACTGTCAGCATCGAGAATGATGAAAGCATCATACCCCGCACCATGGCTGCCGATCCAATTGCGGATGTTGCCAGATTTGAAAGCGACGTTGACAGGCCTGTGATGGTGAAAGACGGGAAGCGGAAATGCAGTTGCAACCAAATGCTGCTCGGCTGCAACCTGGGCCAGTGATGAACTGTCAGACAGAACATGCATGACAAAGCTGTGGCGGGAATTGTTCTGGAGCGAACGCAACAGGTTCAACTTTGCAACAATGACGTCGTTGGCGTTTTCATTTCTGATGGTTGCAAGGATCGCGATCGTGAGAGGTTTTCCCGGTGCGAGCAGTTGAGGCTTTTGTGCCATGACAAGACCGATGATGGCGCTAGCGCTTGGTAAGGCCTCCCATCCTGCGAGCAATGCCATGAGTGCAATCAGAACCGTTTCGGACAACGAAAGTTGGCCGTCACTGCGAAATGCAGTCACCAGAATGGCTGCAATCACAACTGAAAATATCAGCGGAAGTCCGAGCAACACAATCCGCGCCGCACGCGAAGCATTCCGGTGACCAAGACCGGGGGCCAAAACATCCACAAAGATCGAACGGAAATCCTGGTCCGGCATGAACAGGGGTTCGGTCGAAACTTGCTCGCGCTGAACACGCTTCAACATGTTATTTCACAACCACCAGCTTGGGGGTGGACCGTTGCATATCCTCCGTTTCAACGGCGGCCCGTGGTTTGGCGGATGATTTCTTCCAAGGCTCTGACTTGGCGAAACTCGCGATGTTTGCAACAGCATAAATGCAAAAGAAACCCAACACATTGACAAACAACGTAGCCCAGAAGCCTGATCCGAGTGCGTTGAGAACAGCGCCCAGCACACGGGCGAGAACGATTGACGAGGCAAAGACGGCAAGGGATTGCTGGCCGACCGGGATCAAGATTCGGGACAGTCCAGCCATGAAGGGTGTGCTTGACAGCTTGGCTCCCGCCATGCCTGCCGCAAGCCAAGCCAGATAGGCAAGTGACAGAAAATGCACATAGCGCAACAAGCCAAAATCAGTTTTATCAATGAGAATGCGCCAGTCCTTGCGCCATGTTTTTATAAATTCAAACTCGCCAATGGTGACATGCCATGCGAATGGCAGAGAAATCAAAATGACAATTATAGCGGCAATCGCAAGGCCACGGCTGCGCGGTGGTGCGGGCAACCAGCCGGACATGAAGGCAAAGCCGGTAAAGAACACCAATTGCCAGGCGAAGGGATTGAAAAACCATTGCCGGGTTGAATTGTTGGAGAACCAATATTCTGCAGGCAGGTTAAGATTGGTGGTGGTCGCCACAAGCCACAGCAGCACGCTTGCCGCCAATGCCAGATAGACGTTGACGCGGGCCAGCAACATCATCACCGGAAGCAACGCGAGGATGACGATATACATTGGCAGAATGTCGAAATAATTGGGCACGTAAGTCAGCGTAAAAAGCCCGATGACTTGATTGCCGGAAGCCTTGAGGAAAGGCGCAAGGTTGAGCGTGTTCACCTCATCACGGGCGAACAGTCCCGTGCGGTTGAGGAGAAACATCGCAGCAAGCGTGAGCATGAAAGTGGCGATGTGAACCCAGTAGATTTCCCATATGCGGAACACCACACGAAACAGCCCCATGAAGAATCCAGCCCGCGCAAACACCGTACCAAAGGCAATGGCAGACGCCATGCCCGAGCAGAAAATGAACATCTCGGTGGCATCTGAAAAACCAAAGCGGGCAGGAATGTAAAGCGTCCACGGATTGTTGGTGATGTGGGCGATGAGGATAATGAACATGCCAAGGCCCCGGAAAAAATCCAGCCGCACATCGCGGAGTTTCTTGGCAGGGTCTTGGGTTGAAACAGTGGTCATCGCGCGAATTTAACCGAACTTACCTCAAACAACATACCGTTTGGCGCGGTTGATCAGCTCCAGACGTCGGGACGCATAACCATCCATTGTGCGGTTGCGCTGTACCGACCGTTCGGACAACAAGCCTTCGGCCGCATCAAGATAGCCGCCGCGAATGGCAGCCTCTATGCAAACCCGCTGGAACACATCGCGCTGGGCGTGGCTGCCACCAATGGCTTGCAGGTCAGCCCGGGCATCACGCAGGTTGAGCCAGGCAGCGGCATATTCACCCGACGC
>JAYUVC010000133.1:0-10579 GCA_043754325.1 Hyphomicrobiales bacterium | reverse complement strand
GTGCCATGCATGCCAACCTCCTTCGGCAAGCAGCTTGAATCAGGCTTTTTCTGATTTGGGAAGACCAAAAGAGTCAGCCTTAGTCATGGGCACTCTAATTCAAATAACGGTTGGTTTTACATCTTGCTCCAGATTTTTGCATAGGCATCGCGATAGCCGTTTTGCGGATCGAACTGGTTACTGTCGCCAGCCGCCTTCAGGCCGTCCTGCGTGACCAAGGCTGGTGATGTGATGTAGCCTGAGCAGGCTTCGCCCGACACAGCGCGGTTCAATTCGTCAACCAGTTGCCAGCCCTGAAGGTTCAAGGGTTCAGCAACTGTGACGGCCTGATACTCATTGGCGCGGATACGCTGGAAGGCGGCTTCCGAACCATCGCCCGCAGAGCCGGCCTTTGGATTTGCGCTGCCGGCCACACCAGCGGCAGCCAAGGCTGGACCCATGAAGTCGAAGTAGAGATCATTGATCGCGAGGGAATGCGTCCATGCCGTGCCGTGCTTTTGCAGCAGCGTTGTCGTCAACGGGCCCATGCGGGTTGATGTTTCGGCAATGGGCGTATCCACCCATTCCAGAACCTTGCCGCCGCCAGCTTCAATGACTTCTTTCAGCTTTGCGGCTTTCAGAATGGCAATGGTGTAAGGAATGATCCGATGACATAGCGCCGAACCGGAATGCCGTTGAGGGCGGCAGCTATCGGTGACGCGCCAATGGCATAGAGATAGCGGCCAAGTGGCAGGTATTCATAAATCACCCACATCAGGATCGCGATCACAATGACGTAGAACCCCGTGATGGGCAGCCCCACCACCATGGTTGTGCTCAGTCCATAGAAATCCTTGGGCAGCGCACCCACAATTTGCCGCCCGCCTGTGTGCCACAGTGCCAGCGCGTAAAGCACCGTGCCGGTGCCAAGCGTTGCGATGAAACTGTCTATCTTTGCGACTTCGACGAGAAGGCCGTTTAGAAACCCCATGATGGCGCCCAGTGCCAGCACAATGAGCACAGCCACGATCCAGTGCACGCCGAACATGGTTTGCAGTGATATCGCGAGAATGTGCCAAAGTACGATGCCGTAACCCACAGTGAGATCAATGCGGCCAGCTGACATGGGAATCATCACACCCAGTGACAGCAGCAAAATGATGGCCTTGTCCGAGATGATCGAACGCAAATTGAGCAAGGTGGGGAAGGTGTTTGACAGCAGGATGGAGAACAGCACAATCAGTGCCACCTTCAGGATCACCAGGCCATAGGTAGGGATCAGGCGCAGTATTTTCTGGCTGGTTGTGAGGCCTTTCAGCTCGCTGCGTGTTGGCTCAAGCGCTGTGGACTGGAGCGAATTCATGTCATGCCGCCTCGGACGCCGAGGCCGCGTGGATCAGGGATTGGGTAGTCAACTGTGCCTCTGGAATTTCAGCAACAATGACCCCTCGTGAAAACACCAAGGCCCGATTGCAGATATGGGCAACCTCTTCAAAGTCGGTTGATATGACGATGACGGTCAAACCGGCCTCCAGTGCTTTGACGATAAGGCGATAGATTTCTGATTTCGCACCCACGTCAACACCCGCCGTTGGGTCTTCGGCGATCAACAGTTTTCGTCCCGTCGCCAACCAGCGCCCCACGACAACTTTTTGCTGGTTGCCGTCTGACAATGCTTCAACCGGCAAGGCAGGATCATTCGGGCGCAAGCCAACCTCAAGGCCAATGTCATGAGCGGCCCCAGCTTCTGCGCGGGGTGAAAGCAGGGACAACACATGCCGCCCCATGGCCCGGGGATTGAGAAACATGTTTTCACGGATCGACAATGAAGGTGCAACGCTCTCTTCTGTGCGATCCCGTGCGATCAGCCCCACACCTTGTTGCAGCGCCAAGCGCGGTGATGACAGATCAAGTGCCGCACCGTTCAGCTGCACATGCCAGCACAGTTTTCCGCTCCAAACAGAGCCCGTCCAATGGCTTCCTGGCCTGCGCCCCGCAAACCCACAAGGCCCAGCACTTCGCCTTGGTATGCCGAGAAAGTTACGGGCCCGGCATCACGGGTCGCCAACTTTGAAACCCGCAACGTCTCACGACCCCTTGCAGCTTTGGCGCGCACGTAAAGATCTTTAACCTCACGGCCTACAATCATGTTGACCAAATCCGTGGATGTTGTGTCTTTGACAGCTTGAACGCCCACCAATGTGCCATCGCGCAATACCGCTACACGGTCAGCAATCCTGAATATTTCGTCCAGCCGATGGGACACATAGATCATGCCAACACCGCGTTGGCGCAAGGCCCGCAGCACCACAAACATGCGTTCCACTTCATCTGCGGGAAGACTGGCGGTGGGTTCGTCCAGCACCAGCACGTCAGCTTCGACGGCCAGTGCACGGGCAATTGCCACCAATGATTTTTCGGTGCGGCTTAAATCCTGCACGCGGTTTGTCGTGTCAAAATCACACCCCACCAAGGCCAGCGCTTCTGTTGCCCGGCATTCCGTGTCGGCCCAGCTGATCAAGCCTGAGCGGCGCGAATAACCCTGCGCCAACCCCACATTTTCTGCCACCGTCATCCATTCGACAAGTCCCAGGTCCTGATGGATGAACGCCACCCTTTGCTTCATGTTCGGCTTCGCGGCTGTGTGATGATAGGGCAGGCCCTTGAACAGAATTTGCCCTTCGTCTGGCACATGAATACCCGCCAGCGCCTTGATCAAGGTGGATTTGCCCGCACCGTTTTCACCAAGCAGCGCCAGTACTTCGCCAGCTTCGAGATGCAGGGTCACGTCACGCAAGGCCGTGGTGCCACCAAAACGCTTGCTGATGTTTTGAAATTCCAACAGGCGCTGCTGCAACATCACGTCCAAAATTTGCCGCCAATCGCGATCAATTTGTTTTCAGCAAAAAATTAAGCCTGCCCGCAGCGGGGAGTCAATGCGTGAATAACTGTCGCAACGACCGTGCAATTCATCATCCTACAGAACCGATGTTATGCCGCCATCGACATAGAGAATGTGACCGTTTACAAATGACGACGCCGGTGAGGCCAGAAACACTGCGGCCCCCACCAGTTCATGCACCTCGCCCCAACGCCCGGCGGGTGTGCGTTTTTCCAGCCAAGCTGAAAACTCCGGGTTGTCAACCAGTGCCTGATTGAGCGGTGTCTTGAAATAGCCGGGACCAATGGCATTGACCTGAATATTGTGCCGGGCCCAATCCGCGCACATGCCCTTGGTGAGCATTTTGATGGCCCCTTTCGTTGCGGTATAGGGCGCGATGGTGGGCCTGCCCAGCTCGCTCTGCACAGAGCTGATGTTGATGATCTTGCCGGCCTTCCGTTTGATCATGTACTGCGCCACGGCCTTGCCCACCAGAAATGCACTTTCAACATTGACCTGAAACAATTCGCGCCATTTCTGCAATGGGAAATCTTCCAGCGCAGTGCGGAACTGCATGCCCGCATTGTTGAACAGAATGTCGATGGGGCCGCGCTCGCGCTCTATATGGTTGATGGCGATTTCAACCTCTTCTTCATTGGTCACATCAAATGTTGCCGCTGCAACGATGATGCCTTTTTTCTCCAAGGCCGCTTTTGCTGTTTTCAATTTATCGAGATTACGCCCATTCAGTATAACCTTGGCCCCTGCTGCAGCAAGGCCTTCGGCAATGGCCAAACCTATACCCTGGCTTGACCCTGTCACCAGCGCCTGCTTGCCTTTTAGTCCAAACATCTGTTCCAACATCATCCCGTCACCTTGGTCATCTTGACGCCAAACGCTAACATGTTAACACTTGCAACGACAAGATTTCTTCATTCCGCCAATGGACAATCCCATGAAAGCCGTCGTCATCCACAAGGCCCATGACCTTCGCATTGAAGAGCGCGACGCAGAAACACCGGGGCCGGGCCAGGTTTCAGTTGCCATCAAGCGTGGCGGCATTTGCGGCTCTGACCTGCACTATTTTCGGCACGGTGGATTTGGCACCATTCGGCTGCAAGAACCCATGGTGCTGGGCCATGAGGTGGCAGGGGAGATTGCAGCACTGGGCGAAGGTGTGACCACGCTCAACGTTGGTCAACGTGTGGCGGTCAGTCCATCGCGGCCCTGTGGTTGCTGCGTATATTGTCAAAAAGGCCAGCAGAACCATTGCCTCGACATGCGCTTTTACGGCAGCGCCATGCGCATGCCCCATGTGCAGGGTGCCTTCCAGCAATCCCTCGTTGCCGATGCCAGCCAATGCCACGTCATTGCCGACGGTGTGAGCATTGAGGAAGCCGCCTTTGCCGAACCTTTTGCCGTGACGTTGCATGCCATTGTCCGCGCCGGATCGCTGGCCGGAAAACATGTGCTGGTCACGGGATGTGGTCCCATTGGTGTGCTCGCCATTGCCACAGCGCGCTTGCATGGTGCACAGGAAATTGTGGCCACTGACGTGTCAGACTTTACACTCAATCTCGCCAAACACATGGGTGCCGACCAGACCATCAATGTCGCCACAAACGCCAGCGCGCTCGATGCCCGCAAGATCAACAAGGGCAGTTTTGATGTGATGATCGAGGCTTCGGGAAACGAAGCGGCTTTGCGCACGGGCCTTGAATGTTTGCGACCACGATCCGTGTTGCTGCAACTGGGGTTGGGCGGCGATATCAGCATTCCGCAGAACATGATCGTGGCAAAGGAAATCGAAATCCGTGGTTCATTTCGCTTTCACGTGGAATTTGCCTTGGCGGTGGATTTGATCAACCGGAAACGCGTCGATTTGAAACCACTCCTTACCGAAGTGTTGCCGATGGAAGACGCGACAAAGGCCTTTGAACTGGCGCTTGACCGCAGCCGCGCCATGAAAGTGCAGATTGCATTTTGACCACGGCCCAGCCAACACCGTCATGACCGATCAAGGTTTGCGTTTGTCTGTGATGTCACTTCTGTGGACGTCCTGAAAGAAACCTCCGGTCACTTTCAGGTGATTTCGCGGACCATCGCTGGCATCCGACATGGATTTCAACGTATCAAGCGGCCTGTCGAATCGTGGAATGGAGCCGCAGCGTCTTGGTCAGAAAATTTCTCATGCATGCCTGCCTTGCCGTTCCGGCCCTTTGGTTGTCGTTTGGATCGACCCAATTGGCCATGGCACAAGACGCATTCACGTCACCAGATGTGCTGGTCCTCGGCGACTCGCAACTCAGCTTTGGTGCAGGCGTGGCCTTTATCGAATTTCTCAAGAAAAACGGCAAGGCCTGTGGCCTCGATCCGAGTTGGTCGATTGGGGTTCTTGGGGTGCGGTCGAGTTCGCTGCGTGCGTGGACTGCCAGAGATGGTGGTGGCAAGAAAGCCATCTGTGATGTTGATCCGAAATGGAAAGTGAACGCAGGCTCGTTTGGGTTCATCAACAAGACCGGAAACAAGTATGTGCAGATTGGACAGGGTGACGCCTATCAATTCTGTGCGGCCGAACGATCGCCTTTCCAGTCGATGTTTGCTGGTGGATATTATGACCCCAAAATATTCGTCATGGCTTTCCTGGGCAACGCCACAGAGCGCTGGGCCAACAGCGAGGCTGAAGCCTTGGATGATGTCAAACGAACCATGCAGGATGTACCAAATGATCTCCCCTGCATTTTCATGACGACAGCGCCGGGCTACACGTCGAAGATCAATGGTGAACGCCAGAGGGCGCAGGATAATATCGAAAAGGCATTCAAGACAGCGGGCAAGCGCTGCACATTCGTTCAAGGCTACACAGCCGCCACGATTGCAGCCAACCAAGGCAATGCCAGCAAGTTCCGCCTGAAGCCGGATGGTACTGTGAAGGATCCCTATCATCCCACCGAGAATTCCGCGCGCGAATTTTTGTCACTGATCAAGGGGTCGCTGTGCAGCGCCTTCAAGGCTGAGTTGGCGGGTTAGGCCCATCACACCACATCACAAGCGCGTGCGTTCACGGACATGTCAGCGCCGTGCGCGGTCGTAACGCTGTATACAGAAATTCTTCGAAAGGACAATTTCATGTTTAAACGTTCCCTGATATCACTCGTGTTTCTGGCCGGATTGGCTGGCAATGTATTCGCAGGCCCGCAATATGTTGATGGCACGGGTTTTGCCATATCCGGCTATGATGCCGTGTCTTATTTCAACGGTGGTCCAAAGGCCGGAAAAAAGGAATTCACCACAACCTACAACGGCGCGAAGTTTGCTTTTTCAACAGCAGCCAACCTCGCAGCATTCCAGGCAAGCCCCGGCAAATATGTACCCGCCTATGATGGTCACTGTGCGTTCGGCGTGGCCCAAGGCGGCAAGGTTCCGGCCAATCCGAAGCTCTGGAAAATTGTCGGGGGTAAACTTTATCTCAACATCACGCAGTCAGTGCAGGGTGATTGGCAAGCTGACATTCCCGGTAACTTGAAGAAGTCGACGGTTAACTGGAAGAAGCTCGAATCCAAAGGCGCTTCGACGCGGGCGATCCCGGCTTTCTCCTCTTCGGCACCGAATTGAGTTTTTGACAACACCGCAGTTTACGATAGCAAGGCGGAGAACAGGTTTCTCCGCCCTTTTTCATGACAGATCATCACATGCCCACTGCACTTTCTGGTCTTCGCGTTCTTGATCTTTCAAGAATTCTGGCAGGGCCAACGGCGACACAGCTGCTGGCCGACCTTGGGGCTGAAGTCATCAAGATCGAGAAGCCCGGAAGTGGTGATGACACGCGCGCCTGGGGGCCGCCTTTTCTGAAAGATGCAGAGGGCCAGGAAACGCGTGAGAGCGCCTACTACCTTTCTTCCAATCGCGGCAAGCATTCGGTTGCCATCGACATTGCAACAGCACAGGGCCAGTCTTTGATCCGGCGGATGGCCCAGACCTCAGATGCGCTGGTTGAAAATTTCAAATTGGGGGATCTTGACCGTTATGGACTGGGCTATGATGACCTCCGCAAACTCAATCCGAAACTCATCTACTGTTCCATCAGCGGTTTTGGCCGCACAGGTCCCAACAAACATCGCGCCGGTTATGACTTTCTCATTCAGGCAGAAGGTGGTCTCATGTCGCTGACGGGCGATGCTGTGCCGATGAAAGCTGGCGTTGGTGTTGCCGACGTCGCATGCGGGCTCTACGCAACGATTGGCATTCTCGCAGCCGTGGAAGCCCGCCACAAAACGGGTAAAGGCCAGTTCATTGATATTGCCTTGATGGATGCGCAAGTGGCGCTGCTCGTCAATCAGGGTGTGGCTTATTTGACAGATGGTCAAGTGCCACCCCGGCGCGGCAATGACCATCCAACCATCGTGCCCTATGGGGTTTTTCCAGCGTCCGACGGCGACTTCATTCTGGCCATCGGCAATGACCAACAGTTTCGGAAATTTGCAGCACTTGCAGACGCACAAGCGTTGGCGCTTGATCCGCTCTATGCGAAAAATGCAGATCGCGTGCGCAACAGGCAGGTGCTGATACCGATCTTGCGACAACTCACAATCAAACGAACAACATCAGACTGGATCATGGCGTTGGAAGCGGCGGGTGTACCTGCGGGCCCGATCAACAGTCTGGACCGCGTTTTCGAGGGCGAACAGGTTGCCGCACGGCAGATGCGCATTCGCTTGCCGCATGAAAGTGCAGGCTCTGGATATGTTGATGTGATTGGCAACCCCTTGAAGTTCAGCGAAACGCCGGTTCACTACACAACGTCACCGCCGCAATTGGGTGCAGATACGGATGATGTTTTGAAGTCCGTGTTGAACTTGAGTGATCAGGACATCGCAGCTTTGCGGGCGCAAGGCGTTTTAGGAAAACAACAATGACAACAGGCGGCGATATCATTGGGCAAGTCTTGAAAAGCGCGGGCACCACCCATGCTTTTGGCATTCCAGGCGGCGAGGTTTTGGCACTTATCCAAGGCCTCAATGCAGCCGGCATCCGCTTTGTTTTGGTAAAGCATGAGAACAGCGGCGGCTTCTTCGCGGAGGGCCATTGGCACATGACGGGTGCACTTCCTGTGCTTGTTGCAACACTGGGGCCAGGCGTTGCCAATGCTGTCAATGTTGTGGCCAATGCGATGCAGGACCGTGTGCCACTGATATTTCTGACGGGTTGTGTCGAAGACGCGTTGCTCGGCAGTTTCACCCATCAGGTGGTGGACCATCAGGCGATGTTGCGGCCCGTGGTGAAAGGTAGCTTCAGGTTGGAGCGCGGCAAAATCAGTGAGGTGATGCGTGAAGCCGTTGCACTTTCGCTGTCCGGTCAACCCGGTCCCGTACACATTGATGTTCCTGTCGATGTTGCGGAGTCTGAGGCTATTGAAAACGAACCGATGCAGGTCGCAAAAACCATAACCCGCGTGCCTCATCAAAAAGAAATCGCAGCAGCGCTGGTGTTGCTCGCAACTTCGAAGCGACCGCTGGCAATTGCTGGAGTGGATGCAGTGCTTGCGGATGCCGGAACCGCCATAGCAGCGTTTTGCCAGCAGCATGACATACCTTTGGTGACGACCTACAAGGGCAAGGGACTGATGCCTGAGGGTGATCCTTTCTGTCTTGGAGCGGCCGGGCTTTCTCCGCTGGCTGACAAAACCCTGTTGCCGTTGATTGCAAAAGCCGACTGTGTGCTGCTGCTGGGATATGACCCCATTGAAATGCGTGTGGGTTGGCGCAATCCTTGGGATGATAAAAAACCAGTCATCGAGATCACGCCGATTGTGCGTGGTCATGGCATGCATAACGCCACTGTTTCCCTCGTCGGTGAAATCGCATCGACCTTGAGCGCTTTGAATCACAGTTCGCCAGAACGTTGGGCAGCGAATGAGCCGAACGTGGCGCGCGCAGCCCTGAAAAGAGATTTTTCAGGGCCGGAAAGCTGGGGGCCACATGCCGCCTTTCGCACCTTGCGCGACGTCATGCCTGACGACACTGTTGTTACTGCAGACTCAGGCGCACACCGCATTCTGCTCAGTCAAATGTGGGAATGTCGTTCTCCCCGTACATTGCTGCAATCATCCGGTTTCTGCACCATGGCCTGTGCCTTGCCGCTTGCCGCTGGTGCCAAACTGGGGCGGGCTGACGTGCCGATTGTGTGTGTGGTGGGTGATGCCGGCCTCGACATGGCCGCAGGTGAAATGGCAACGCTCCGGGATTTGCGGCTTCCTGTGATCATATGCGTTCTGGTAGATCAGTCATTGGCGCTGATTGACTTGAAGCAACGCAAAAGCCAGCTGCCCTCCATCGGCGTCAGCTTTGGAAAGACCGACTTTGCCGCCGTGGCCCGTGCTTATGGCGGGCATGGTGCTGACGTGGCCAATGCGTTGGATCTTGAATCTGCACTTGAGCAGGCTCTGCTTCGCCGCAGCTTTTCGGTCATCGCCATCCAGATCCCAAGCCGTGCCTATGATGGTTACATCTGAAACCTGTTCATAACCCTGCCAAATGTTCAATTCTGTTCACAGCCACGTGAAATCACGCGGAGTTGAGTTTTCCAATCGTATTTTGCTGCTAGTGGTCGGGTGCAGTTCAGGTTTTTGCGGACCGTGTTTTGCTCACAATGGGGACGGATAGTTTTGGGCGACATGCATTCAACAGACCTCAGTGGAATAAAAACCAGCCTGCCCGAAAGCCACATCGGGCTGTGGAACGGAATCATTCTGGGTATTCTCAGCCACAGTGCCACACCGGGTCCAGACCTTCTCAAACTGCTTTCAGAGCAGCCGGATTTTGGCTTGGGCCATGCCATTCGGGGGTTTGCCTGCAAGCTTCTGGCGCGCTCTGAAATGGATGTGGTGGCAACATCAGCACTTGCAAGCGCCAAGGCGTGCCCGCCCGGCACGGCACGGGAAAACAATTTCATTCTGGCGCTGGAAGATTGGATCAAGGGTTCGCCCACCCGTGCCACTGCCCGCCTGCAGTCCATACTCGATGCGGCACCGCGCGATGCGTTGGCAATGAAGCTGGTACAAGGCATTCATTTCATGATGGGACGGCCGCAGGAGATGCGGGCCTCTGTTGAAGCTGTTATCGGCAAGTGGGATGACCACCCTGCCAAAGGTTATCTGCTGGGCTGCCATGCCTTCACGTTGGAGGAAACAGGCGAGTATGAGCGTGCAGAGCTGATGGGCCGCAAGGGCATTGAACTTGCCCCTGACGATGCCTGGGGCCTGCATGCCGTGGCCCATGTCTATGACATGACAGCGCGCAGCAAAGAAGGTTTGAAGTGGCTGGAGGGCCGCGAAGCGTCCTGGGCGCACTGCAACAACTTCCGCTATCACGTGTGGTGGCACAAGGCGCTGATGCATCTCGACATGGGTCACTATGATAAGGCACTGGAACTTTACGACCGCGACATCCGCGCTGATAAAACCGATGATTACCGCGATATTGCCAATGCTGCGTCGCTGCTGTCGCGGCTGGACCTTGAAGGGGTTGATGTGGGGCAGCGCTGGGTTGAACTGGCTGACCTCTCGGAAAAGCGGGCAACAGACGGGTGCCTGGCATTTGCTGATCTTCACTACATGCTGTCGCTGTGTGGTGGTGAACGGCAAGACGCGGCGGCAGGTCTGATCTCGCGCATGGCCACGGCAAAATCAGAACTTTGTGAAACCCAACGCATTATCGCCCA
>JAYUVC010000132.1:0-2509 GCA_043754325.1 Hyphomicrobiales bacterium | reverse complement strand
CGTTGCGGAAGGCGTCGCACATCTGGCCGTGCATGCCGCCGAGGCCCACGCCACTGCGCACGGCGGCACAGAGGTTTTCGACTTCGGCTTTTTCGATTGTCGACATGGTAATCATCGGCACGATGACATTCAAATCGTGAATCGCAGGATCGGCAAAGGCCTTGGTGCCGTTTTCGATGCGGACGTTGAAACCATTGGCCATCAACAGGTCACGCACGATCAAGGCGGAGCGTTCCGGCGTGTGGCCTTCCCAGCCGCCCCAGCAGATGAGGGCTTGTTTTTGTGTCATGTGACGAATCCCAAATGGTTATTGCAGACGTGATAACAATTCTGCATCCGGATAGCTATCGGCGGGAAGGCCGAGTTTGATTTGCTCGGCTTTGACGGCGGCTCTGGTGCCTGCGCCGATTTTGCCGTCGGATTTACCTACGTCATAACCTTTGGCTGTAAGGTCATTCTGCAGTGTGACGATTTCTTCATAGCCCAACGGTTGCGCGCCACCCCTGCCTTTTCCCACTGCGGGCGCTCCCGCAATGCGCGTGGCGAGGTAGGCGGCGGTTGTTGAATAGATCAGGCTTTCGTTCCATTTCAGATAGGCGGTGGTGAAGTTCTCATAAGCGAGAAATGCCGGACCATTGCGGCCCATCGGCAGCAAGAGCGAGGCCTGGAAACCATCGGACTTGATGGGCTTGCCGCTTGCCGACGTAACACCCCATTTGGCCCACTGTTTGCGCGGGTGTTTTATGGCGATGTCGGCTTCTTCCCATGGCAGGTTGGCGGGCACTTTGACTTCCTGCAGCCAAGGTTGCCCTGGTTGCCAGCCGTGCTTGCGCAACAGGTTTGCGGTGGAGGCCAGCACATCGGGGATCGAACGTTTCAGGTCGCGCTTGCCGTCGCCGTCAAAGTCCACGGCACTTTCATTGTAGTCATAGGCCATGAACTGGGTCTGGCCGATTTCTCCCGCCCAGGCGCCGCGCATTTCGTCATAGCTCATGTCGCCCGCATCGAGCAGCTGCAATGCTGCAATCAATTGCGGGCGGAACTTTTCAGGGCGCCTGCAATCCCAAGCCAATGTGGCGATGGATTGAATGGTGGGGCTATCGCCCATGAAGCCGCCGAAATCAGTTTCGAGCGCCCAAAAGGCGGTGATGACAGGTGCAGGCACGCCATATTTCTGTTCAACGCTGTCAAACACGTCCTTGTATTTCGCAATCACAACTTGGCCCTTTTTGATGCGGGCGGCGGTGGCCATGCGGTTCTGGAAGGTGAGGAAGTCTTGCGCAAATACATTCTGCGCGCGATCTTTTTTGATGATGCTGGAATCGTATTTGATATCGTTCAAAACCGCAACGGACTGGGGTGAAACGCCAGCCGCATCGGCTTCGCGTTTGACCGACTTCATGTATTTGTCGAAGCCCTTGGCGGAGTTGCCGCAGGTTTCAGCTTGTGCAGCTCCTGCCAGCATCAGAAACATTGCCGCCGAAACCAATTTTTTAAACGCCATAAAAATCTCCACCGATTCGCCGTTGTCAATGGACTGTGCGCTTAAGCTGAAGGTACGGCAAATTTGCGGATGGTTTGCGACGGTGACCGCCATGTTTCTTAACAAAACAAGAAGGTTCGTTAACAAGCACGAAGGGCCGCACCTTGCGGCGCAGCCCTTCGCTTAAGCGTCCAACCCAACAGGTCTCTACTCATTCGTGCTGACGGCAGACCGGGGGCGATGCCACCGCAGCACAAGCACAGACCCAAGAGTGCCGGAGCCCAAGGCCGCAGCAAGAACCCACCATCGTTTCCCCCGGTGTGAGTTCAGATCGAGAACATCATACTTAAGTTGTAGATAATTGCAATTGCTGCGCGAGGCGGCATCCCTCAAATGGGTGAGATGATCGAATTTAGTTTGTCCCGCAGGTTATGGAGCACCTTATTTTGCCCGCGAATCGCCAGAACGGCGCATGAATCGAGAATCAATCCGTCGTCGAGAATGCGCAAGTGGTTGGCAGCAAGTGTCGATCCGGTTGTCGTGATATCCACAATCAACTCTGCCGTGCCAGCGGCGGGTGCACCTTCAGTAGCACCAAGGCTTTCGACGATACGATAGCCTGTCACGCCTTTTTCGGCGAAAAAGCGGCGGGTGAGGTTATTGTATTTCGTGGCAACGCGAAGACGACGGCCATGGGCGCGGTAGAATTGTTCAGCCACGTCATCAAGGTCCGCCATGGACGCCACGTCGAGCCAGCAGTCTGGAACCGCCACGATAACCTTGGCGGGGCCAAAGCCCAAGCGTAGGGCGACGGTTACAGATTCATCCGTAGGCGGAATGGTTTCGCGGAGCAGGTCTTCGCCGGTTACTCCAGCTTCAATTTTTCCGTCACGCAGATGTGCAGCTATTTCAGATGCTGAGAGGAAGGCGACGCTGATCGTGTCAAGGCCTGTAAGTTTGCCGCGATAGCCACGTTCGGAGCCTGTGCGATCAATGGCGTGGCCAGCCTTTGCAAAAGCTTCGGCG
>JAYUVC010000131.1:0-7317 GCA_043754325.1 Hyphomicrobiales bacterium | reverse complement strand
ATTGCTCGATCAACGCATCAACCTGCGCCGACGTCGCATCCTGGCGCACCAGAAATGTGTGTTCATACATACCCATATGGGTGTTTTCCTTTCTCGTTTTACGTCCCAACAGCACCGGCGCAGAGCCTCAAACGAACCAGGAGTAAGGCTCGAAAGACCGATCACGAATGAGCAGAGACACGGGAAGCCGGGGGATTTACCCCTGCCTGATCACTCAGGCCTTCCGTACAGCCACCAGCCATGTGCTTTTGGATGACGGGCTTATGGCGGATGAGGGCGGGGATTGCAAGGGGCGTGAACTAGATCACAGACCAAACCACTCTTGGTCAATATATTGACGGTGGGTCAATGAAAATTCCGTTTCAGAACTCAGTCTGTATAGGAATAGTTTACAATATATTACGCCTGATAGCTGGCTCAATGATAAAAACCTGCCTGAATTGTCTTTTCGCATCTGCGCATATTTTCAAATGAAAAGGATACTCAAATGGCACTAGGTGATGGCATTAGAAGAAATATTGCCCATGTGGACCCAACCGAGCGGACTTTGCTCAGGGACGCGATTATTGCAATGCACAGCCGCTTCTATCCCGGCGCAAGAGGCGATACACCTGCTGGTGGCGTAAGTTGGTGGTTCAAACAGGATGAAGTTCATCAGGCAACACATGTTCATTTTGGTCCGGAATTTTTGCCTTGGCATCGCGAATTCACCAACAGGTTTGAAGAATTGCTGCGCCAGATTAACCCACAACTGTCCTTGCACTACTGGGACTTCAGAGAAGACCCTCGCAACATTCCCAATGGCAACACTGGTGGCGGTGCCACTGGTTTTGTAAGTTTGTTTGATGCCAATTTCATGGGGTCATCTTCTGGCTCTGCAGGGGATCCTTGGCTCGCCGCCGGTTTTTACGATCCCCAGGCCGGTACTGCCGGACATCCTGCAGACCGGGATGCGACAGACAACCCCGTCGATCCTCCTAACAATATTCCGCGTACAAGATCAGTATTCGTTCCCGGTTCGCAGCCCGCACCATTGGATACAACGAACCGCTCTGATTCCATTGGCGTCAACAACGCTGAAGCCTATCCGGCAATGCGGACAAGGCTCGAAACCTTGCACAACAATGCCCATGTCTATTATGCAAATGTTTCACCGCACAATGCGTTTCGTGATCCTTTTGTTTTCATGATTCATTCCAATATTGATCGTATTTTCGCCCAATGGCAAACTGACCCTGCTCACCCAGAGCGCCTCGACGAAAGCACGGTTTACGGAACAGAAGCCAATCTTGACGTGAATGTCCCAGATCTATTGGGAGAAATTCAGGTCCAAAATTTGACCCATCTGGTTGAGCCATGGAGCACAGGTATCCAAGTCACTGAAAATCGGCCGATTCGGCCTTGGGAGCCGACACATGAAAATCAGGGCTTTCCACATGACTATCACCACATAACGGTGGTCGCTCCACCCTGCTATGATACAAATCTAAGCGCGTTCCGGATTGATGAGGTGGAAAATCCTTTCAACGTCGCCACCAGCCGTTTCCAGTTGATTTTCAACGATGTGCCTGAAGAAGAAACAACTTGGCGTGCTGCGGTTATCAGGGTCTTCACCTGTGATAACACCACCTTCCGCGTCAAACCCGGAACTGAGCCGGTCGCCCCGTTTGGAGTAGCGGTTGGCCAAGTTACTCTTTTACAAGGCGCACACCCGCATCAATTTCAGGATGTGAGAATCTGGTTTCAATACACAGCAGGCGCTCTGAATACCGCAGGTCCCGGCGGACAAAATGAAGGGCCTGTCAACACAACAGTGATCTGCAATGAAACTGGAGAAGAATTCCAGTTTGAGTTGCGTGGCCACTACATCCATCGGCCTACTGTTGCTGTGCAAATGGTTCTTGACCAGTCAGGCAGCATGGCCGACCCCGCTGGCACCAGTGGATTGAATCGCTTGCAGGTTCTGAAAGACGCGGCCCGTACGTTTGCAACTCTCATCCAGGACAACAATGGTTTGGGAATTGTGCGGTTTGATCATGATGCCTATGGTCCAAATGATCCTACGTTCGGTGGTATGCCGATAACGCGAATTGTTGCCGAGTCAGATCGTGACACAGCTCGCAACGCGATTGATTCACATGGTGCCCATGGCGCAACATCAGTCGGTGACGGTCTCATCATGGGCCGCAGCCAGCTGTCGGCAATTCCCGGCGGAACTTATGACAGCACTGCAATTCTACTGTTGACCGATGGTATAGAAAACCAACCTCAGACAATTGCCGATGCCATTGCTGCTGGTGCCACCGACAATCGCACATTTGCAGTCGGTCTCGGCAATGAGTTCCAAGTAAACACCGGGGCTCTCAACGCTATCTCTGGATCTACGGGAGGCAACTTACTACTATCCGGGTTGTTGACCCCGAGCACCGACGATTTCTTCCGTGTACAGAAGTTTTTCCTCCAAATTCTGGCATCGGTATCCAATACAAACATTGTCAGGGACCCCTTGGGGTACATCAATGCAGGAACCCGAATCCGGGTTCCATTTCAGATCACAGAAGCTGACATCAATGTGAGGGTAATTCTTCTAACTGATTTTCCGGTTGTCAAATTGGCATTGGAAACGCCGGAAGGAAAAGTCATAGATGAGGCAGACATGGCGGCATGGGGTGCCACGTTAACCCAAAATGGAAACACAAAAGCAGTGTCGTTTAATATGTCTCTTGCACCTAAGGTGACAAGTAACGTTGCAGGAACATGGTCAGCGATACTTGAGATTGACGAAAAACTCTTCAAGCACGAGATATCGAATTTGCGTGAAAAGGATCCCAGGATTATGCGATCCTTGAAAAACAAAGGTGCCCGATACTGCGTGAGCATGCATTCCTTCTCGAATCTGCGTATGCAGGCTTCGCTGACCCAGAATGCCTATGCCCCGGGCTCGACCTTCACCATGCGGGCGACCCTCAAGGAGTACAACCAGCCAGTTGAGAAGCGGGCGAAGGTGCGTGTCTCAATTGAGCTACCTGATCGCTCGTCTGACCAGCTTGATTTGGTTGAAATCCAGCCAGGCGTGTTCGAAGGTTCGTCCATTGCCAGGTTGCCGGGAATTTATCGCTTGACGACCATGGCAAAGGGCGTGACTTACAAAGGTGCTGCGTTTACGAGAGAGCAGATTTCGACTGCGGCAATATTCAGAAGTGGTGATGTTCAACCACCCCATATTGGCATCGAAACAGCAGGGCCTGATGATCGAATTTGCGATCTGATAAGATGTTTGTTGAGAGACGACTCTCTCAGAAATTTCTGCAAGGAACGTGGTCTGGATTTTGACTCGCTGGGAAAATGCTTCGAAGGCATGTGCCTAGTCCAACGGCGTGGCCAACACCCTATAACTGCGGGAAAATCGGTACTCGGTATTCCCCGGACAGGTCCAAAACTATTCGCCGAAGCGAAGTGGAGCGATTTGCCAGAGATGGCAGCGGAATTCCAAAAGAAGAATTCGTAGCTGGTTATGATGTGGCGCGCAGCCAAATGACTTGAAAATTGGCAACATGCGGGTACTCATCATTCTTGGTGAGTACTCGTTCCTAATATTGAAAGTCGTCCAATATGTAACTTGCAAAACTAATTGCTTCTCCGGCAGGGACGGCGGGCAATTGGCCCAACGCAGCTAGCGAAAAAGCTGGAATCGCCACATCTGAAACTAAGAAATTTCTTGCTTAAGGGATAAAAAATGTGACGACGACGCAACTACAAAATTTCCTACTGTTCTCACATAAAGCGATACAACATCAGCCATATCGCGCTTGCACATGTTCAATAAAATACTTTGCATTAAGCGCCTCCCCCGTCGCCTGCCGCATCAGTTCCGGTGTTGAAGCCATCGACGCTTTTTCCCAGATGTTTTTGCGTCGCCATTCTTTTGTGAAGGTGAAGTCGCCTCTCGCGATGTCGTCGTTCGCGTTCGGATGTTCCCGCGTGATTGCCGCCCATTGTTGTGCGGCCATCATTGCACCCAATGTATATGACGGGAAATAACCGAAGGCGCCCGCTGGCCAGTGCACGTCCTGCATCGGGCCGTCGCGCATGTTGTCCTTCGTTGACAGGTTCAGGTACTGGGTCATCTTCTGGTTCCAAGATTCTGGAATATCAACGGGTTTCAGTGCGCCGCTGACAAGGTCCTGTTCCAGTTCGAAGCGCAGGATGACGTGCATGGGATAGGTGACTTCGTCGGCGTCGACGCGGATGAGGCCGGGTTTGACGCGGTGGACGTGGGCCAGCAATTCCTGTTTGGTCCAGTTTTCACCAAAGTGTTTTTTGAGCAGGGGCAATGCCCAATCCCAAAACGCCGGATTGCGGCCGATCTGTTTTTCCACAAACAGGCTTTGGCTTTCGTGCATGGCCATGCCGCGGGCTGAGCCTGATGGCCAATGGCCCCAGTGTTTGGGCAGGCCTTGTTCGTAAAGGCCATGTCCGGTTTCGTGCATGATGCCCATGAGGGCGGACAAGAATTCATCGGTGCGGTAACGCGTTGTCATGCGCACGTCTGAGGGAACACCGCCGCAGAAGGGGTGGTGCGAAATATCGAGGCGGCCATGGTTGAAGTCGAAGCCGAGGGCTTGCATGACTTCGAGGCCGAGGGCTTTTTGCGCTTCGATGGAATAATTTGCCGAGAGCGGTATCAGGGTCCTGGATTTCTGCTTCTCAACGGCCACCGGAATGAAGTCCTTGAGAAAGGCTTTCAGGTCAGTGAAAACGGGCGCAATATCGGCGACGCGGGCACCGGGATCATATTGTTCGGCCAGTGCGTCGTAAGGTGAAAGGTTCAGCGCGTCGGCGCGGAGTGCTGCTTCCTCGCGCATGGTGTCGATGACAGCGGAGAAGGCGGGAAGGAAGGTTTTCCAGTCGCCTGTAGGCCGCAATTGCCGCCAAAGTTGTTCACAGCGCAGGCGTTGTTCAGTTTGTTTCTGCACGAAGGCGGAGGAGAGACAGGTGCGGTTGATATAGCTGCGTTTGAATTCCTTCACCGCAATGCGCTGCATGTCATCCAATGCTTCGCTTTCCGCCTTTGCAATGCAGTCGGCGATATGGGGTGCTGACGCCATGTCGTGATACAGACCGGACAATGAGGCAATAGCTTCGGCGCGTTTTTCGCCGCCACCTTCAGGCATCATGACGGCTTCATCGACGCCGAGCATGGAGAGCGCGTGGGAGAGGGAATCGAGTTTGCGGTTAAGGTCGTCGAGTTTTTGAAAAGACATGGGTCTACCAATTGCAGCGATCTGGGCGGGGGGTTGTGAAATTGACAGTCAGTGCTTGGTGTACCAGACTGAGCTGAAATGTGCAGGGTGTATTTTGGCTGAAACCGTTGTTGAACTTCGTGATGTGTCCAAACGCTTTGGTGAAACCCTGGCGGTTGTGGACAACAACCTGAAAGTCGAAGCGGGCGAGTTCCTGTCAATATTGGGGCCATCAGGATGTGGCAAGACCACGTCACTGCGCATGATCGCGGGGTTTGAGCAGCCGACGTCCGGTGAGGTTTTTATTCGTGGTGATAACGTCACCGGCATTCCCGCCTATCGCCGCCCGGTGAACATGGTGTTTCAGCATTACGCGCTGTTTCCGCATTTGAGTGTGGCCGACAATGTGACTTATGGGTTGCGGCAGCGCTCGCCCAAACCATCAGCGCCGGAGTTGTCCAAGGCGGCGGATGAAGCGCTTGAGATGGTTCGGCTGTCGGGGCTGGGCCATCGGCGCACCTACGAACTGTCTGGCGGGCAGCAGCAGCGGGTGGCTTTGGCGCGGGCCTTGATCAATCGTCCGGCGGTTTTATTGCTGGATGAACCGCTTGCTGCACTGGACCGCAAACTTCGCGCAGAGATGCAGTTTGAATTGCAAAATCTGCAGCGCGATGTCGGCATCACGTTTTTGCTGGTCACGCATGATCAGGAAGAAGCACTGTCGATGTCAGGTCGTGTTTGTGTGATGCGCGAAGGGCGCATTGTGCAGATTGGTTCACCGCGGGAGCTTTATGATCGACCAAACAGTCGATATGTTGCAGACTTTGTCGGCAAGTCGAATTTCTTCAAGGGTGACAAGGTTGGAACAGTGACCAGTGTACGGCCCGAAATGATTGAGCTTGCGGCGACGGTGAAAAAATTGCCGACAGGGTTGGCTGTGTCAGTGCCAGCGAAAATCCTGAACCGGATTTTTGTGGGTGACTTCACGCAATATCGTTTGGGAAGTGCTGCGCTTGGCGAGTTCCTCGTGGTCAGTCCACGCCGAACCGAGCGCGATGTTGGCACATTTGAAATTGGTGATAGTGTTGCCGCAGGCTGGCGGGGCGATGCGGCACAAATATTGGCTGATGAATAACAAACAGGGAGAATACCAATGAAAAAAACACCAGACACGATTTCGGCGGCAAAATTTCTGGAGGAGTTGCGCCGCTTCCAGAACGGCAGCGTGACGCGGCGGCATTTCATGGGCGTCACCGGGCTTGGTATGGCGGCGGCTGTGATGGCGGGTGCCGTGCCGGGGTTGGCTCCACGCAAAGCCTATGCGGCCTTGTCAGGCACAGTAAACTTCACCACATGGCCCAGCTATTTCGCGCAGGAAAACCTCGACAAGTTTACGGCTGACACGGGTGTCAAAATCAACATTGCGGTGTTTGGTTCCAACGAGGAAATGCTGGCCAAGTTGCAGGCGGGATCCACGGGGTGGGATCTGTTCGTGCCCACGAACTACGCCGTTTCCACCTACAAGGATCTGGGCCTGATTGAGGAACTCGACTTGAAGCGTTTGCCAAATTACGACGCTACAACGCAAGAACAACGCTTCACGGCAGAAGGTATCATTGGCGGAAAGACTTACGCCGTGCCGAAAGACTGGGGCACCACGGGCTTTGTTGTAAACTCCAAAAACGTGCCAACACTTCCAACCTCATGGAAAGAATTCTGGGCGGCAACGCAAGGCCCGATGACGGGCCGTGTCATGGTACATGACTATCAGTTGACGACGATTGGGGCCGCGCTCAAATCCTTTGGTTATGCGTTCAACTCCATCGACGAGAAGGAGCTGGCTGAAGCCGAAAAATTGTTGATCGCCTGCAAGCCGCATTTGTTTGGCATCAATTCCGACTACAAGCCATCGCTGATCAGCGGCGATGCGTGGGCCTCTGTGTGCTGGACGGGTGACGCCATCCAGTTGCAACGCGACATGCCGGAAATGAAATATGTGTTGGCCAAGGACGGTGGTGAAATCTGGAGTGATTTCTACGCCATTCCAAAGGGCGGGCAGAACATCGATGCGGCT
>JAYUVC010000130.1:0-3361 GCA_043754325.1 Hyphomicrobiales bacterium | reverse complement strand
AATCCTGACGGTGGCTGTCATTCTGCAGGTGACGGGCATCTGGAATGACTTTTTGTTTGGCGTGATTTACGCAGGCCCCACCAATTATCCAATGACGGTACAGCTCAACAACATCGTCAACACCGGGCAGGGTGTGAAAGAATACAATGTCGACATGGCGGCCACCATTTTGACCGGCCTTGTGCCTCTCGCCATTTATTTCTTCTCCGGCAAATATTTCGTGCGCGGCATTGCGGCCGGCGCTGTGAAGGGTTGATGCAATGAACATGCATGCGAGTATTGACAAGCCATCGGTTTCGGTGCGCGGGCTGGCGCAAAGTTATGGTGCGCTGCAGGTTTTGAGATCGCTCGACCTTGATATTGCCGATGGCGAATTCATCGTGCTGCTCGGACCTTCCGGCTGTGGCAAGTCTACGCTACTGAATTGTATTGCCGGACTGCTGGAACCGACGGCCGGGCAAGTATTCATCAAGGGCAAGAACGTCACATGGGAAGAGCCGAAGGACCGTGGCATTGGCATGGTGTTCCAATCCTACGCGCTTTATCCACAAATGACGGTGGAGAAGAATTTGAGTTTCGGCTTGCGCGTGTCCGGCATGGACAAGGCGGAGATTGAAAAACGTGTGGCGCGGGCTTCGGAGATTTTGCAGATCCAGCCCTTGCTGGATCGGAAGCCATCGCAACTCTCAGGCGGGCAACGTCAACGTGTAGCCATCGGCCGTGCGCTGGTGCGGGACGTTGATGTGTTTTTGTTTGATGAGCCGTTGTCGAACCTGGATGCGAAACTGCGAGCGGAACTGCGGGTGGAAATCAAGCGGCTGCACCAGAAGCTCGGCAATACCATGATCTATGTCACGCATGACCAGATCGAAGCGCTGACACTGGCGGACCGTGTGGCTGTCATGCGCGGTGGCACCATTCAGCAACTGGATGCGCCGCAGACGATTTATAACAAGCCGAAGAATCTCTATGTGGCGGGTTTTATTGGTTCGCCGTCGATGAATTTTTTGAAGGGTGCGATTGAAGGTGTGGGTGTGAAAGCGGCATTCAAACTGGGCAGCTTAAGCATACCGTTGAAGAGTTATTTGCCGGATGAGCCTTTGACGGCGCGTGCGGCCACACTGGGTGTGCGGCCCGAACATATCCGCGTCAATGGTGGGGCCGAGGATGGGGCGACGGCGGAATATCCGGCAGTGGTTGATATTGTGGAGCCGATGGGGGCTGATACCTTGATCTGGTTGAACGTTGAGGGGCAGACGATTTCGGCGCGGGTTGAATCGAATGAGAGTTATGTCCCGGGGCAAAAGGTGAAGGTGCGGTTCAGGATCAATCTGGCGTCAATTTTCGATGAAGCGACGACGGACCGGATTTAAATGAAGCCCTTTTCCAATGCACCGTTATTCCCGCGAACGCGGGAATCCAGACTTTCGGCGTTACAGCTGGTTGAAAGTCTGGATTCCCGCGTTCGCGGAAATGACGGGGTGTGAGTGGAGGAGTTGTGATGGAAAACACATTCAACCTCGCAGGTATCTGGCGGTTGCGCTGTGAGGCCCGCAATATCGAGGTGGATTATCCGGTTCCAGGAGATGTGCATTCGGCGCTGATCGCAGCAGGGCAGATTCCGCATCCGTACAAGGGCACGGATGAGCTGGCGGTGCGTTGGGTGGCGGATGAGGAGTGGGTGGCGACGACGCGGTTTTTTGTCGAGACGATAGAAAGTAGCCATTATTATTTGGATATCGACTATCTCGATACGGTTGCGGATGTCAGTGTGAATGGTGTGCACGTGTTGCATGCCGAGAACTGCTTTCGACGTTGCAGACCTGATGTGACGATGGCTCTCAAAGTTGGAGAGAACATTGTTGAGGTGACTTTGCACTCCAACACCAAAGCGGCGAATGAGCAGCAGTCGGAACAGCCGTTTTATATTCCGTACAGTGTGAGCAACAATCCAATTCCCAACGGTAACATGTTGCGAAAACCGCAATGCCATTTTGGTTGGGACTGGAATTTGGCGGTTGTGCCGTTTGGAGTTTGTGGGAGGATTAAGTTACGTCAACTCGCTGAAACTCGCATCGAAAACGTATTGGTTTCACAAAATCACAATTCTAACGGAAGCGTAGACGTATCAATCGAAGTGGTCGCACTTATGGTTGATGGCGAGAAACTAGATTATCAGTTTAGCTTTGGTGATCAAACGTTGCGGGGATCGGAATTCCATGATGACGATTTTGTCCCTGCCACGGCAGTATTCCACATCGCCGACCCCGTATTTTGGTGGCCTGCAGGACAGGGCGAACAATATCTTTACGACCTTGTAATACGTTGCGGTGATCAAATCGAAAGACGCAAGATTGGCCTGCGCAAACTTGAACTGAACACAGACAAGGATGAAACAGGTTCACGCTTTGCTCTCAAAGTAAATGGTCGCGACGTATTCTGCAAAGGCGCTAACTGGATTCCAGCCGATGCCCTGCCTTCAAATGCCACACCAGAACTGACACGTAAGCTTCTGCAAGCCGCCAAAGACGCCAATATGAACATGGTGCGTGTGTGGGGTGGTGGATACTATGAGCAGGATTTTTTCTACGATATATGTGATGAACTTGGCCTATTGGTTTGGCAAGACTTTATGTTTTCATGTTCACTCTATCCATCGACGGATGAGTTTCTTGAAGAAGTGGAATCGGAAGTACGGGATCAAGTTGCGCGGCTGCAACATCATGCCTGCATCGCACTCTGGTGTGGTGACAATGAGTTGCTGGGTGCGCTGACGTGGTTCGAAGAGTCGCGCAAGAACCGTGATCGCTATCTCGTCAATTATGATAGGCTTAATCGAACGATTGAAAGAACGATGAAAGAAGCCGATCCCTCCGCCATCTGGTGGCCGTCTTCTCCCTCTCCGGGCATTCTCGATTTTGGTGACACATGGCATGATGACTCCAAGGGGGACATGCACTTCTGGTCGGTTTGGCATGAGGGCAAGGACTTTGAGCATTATTATGATGTTAAGCCTCGGTTCTGTTCGGAGTTTGGGTTTCAGTCGTTTCCGTCGTTGCGTTTGATCAAGGAATTTTCGACGTCGGAGGAAGACCTCAATATCGCTTCTGCTGTGATGGAGCATCACCAGCGCAACAAAGGGGGGAATGCGCGGATTGCCGAGACCATGTTCCGCAATTTCCGTTTCCCGATGGATTTTGGGAATTTTGTTTATCTCTCACAAGTCCAGCACGGTTTGGCTATGCGTATGGCAGTGGAATACTGGCGGTCTCTGAAGCCGCATTGCATGGGCACCTTGTATTGGCAGTTGAATGATACCTGGCCTGTGGCGTCATGGTCCGGGCTTGATCATGGTGGGTCG
>JAYUVC010000129.1:0-4168 GCA_043754325.1 Hyphomicrobiales bacterium | reverse complement strand
CGAACTGCGCGACGCGTTGGCGAAAGCCGTCGAAGACCAGATGCAACTCGGCAAAACCACCCTGATCGAAGCCATGATCAATCAGGAACTCGGCGAACCGTTCCGTAGGGACGCCATGAAAAAGCCGGTGGAAGTGGCAGGGATTTCGGCTGCGGATATGCGGGAACAGACGGGGGCTTAACTCCCTCGCCAAAATCCGTTTACCTCGGCGTTCTCACGCTCTATAGGCTTGTGGCACGATGTCTGTCCATGAGAATTCCGCCAGCTTTGATGATCGCGCCCCGCCCAGTTTGCGAAATTTTGGGCTGACGTTTGTATTTGTTTTCGCTATCATTGGTTTATGGCCGGTTTTCCGGCATAGCTTGCCTCCACGCTATTGGGCTTTGGGCATTGCGGCTGCTTTTTTGGCTGTCACCTTTATTGCCCCGAAGCTGTTGACACCGCTCAACAAGCTTTGGTTCAAATTTGGAATGTTGCTGCACAATGTGGTCAATCCTTTGATCTTAGGCTTGCTGTTTATGGTGTTGCTAACGCCATTGGCTTTGGTCATGCGGCTGTTCGGCAAGCGTTTTTTGCCAACTGGTTTTGACAGCAAAACATCATCTTATTGGATCCCGCGTGACCCCGCTGGTCCCGATCCTCACACCATCCGCAATCAATTCTAATCCGGAGCAGCCATGTCTTTTGTTCGTGAATTCTATGCCTTTGCCAAGTCCCGAAAAAAACTTTGGCTATTGCCATTGGTCTTTATTTTTGCTGCTTTCGGCGGTCTGCTGCTATTGGTAAATGGCTCCGCACTGGCTCCCTTCATATATACGATATTCTAACCCTGATGACTCATCGTTGCCTTGGCATTTCAGCATTCTACCACGACAGTGCCGCAGCACTTGTGGTAGACGGTAAGATTATTGCGGCGGCACAGGAAGAACGCTTCACCCGCAAAAAACACGACCCGGGCTTTCCCGAACAGGCCATCGCATATTGCCTCGCAGAAGGTGGAATTTCGCTTGAACAAATTGACGAAGTCACCTTCTACGACAAGCCCTTCATGAAATTTGAACGCCTGCTGGAAACCTATCTGCAATTTGCACCGCGCGGTTTCAAATCTTTCGCCAAAGCCATGCCGGTGTGGTTGTCTGAAAAACTGTTTCAGAAAAAACTGCTGATCCGCAAATTGAAGGAAATGGCTCCCAGTTTTGATCCACAGAAATTGGGCTTCACCGAACATCACGTTTCCCATGCGGCCAGCGCGTTTTACCCCTCACCCTTTGACCACGCTTTGGTTCTCACGATGGATGGTGTTGGTGAATGGTGCACAACCTCGGTTGCCATAGGTCACGGTTCAAGGCTCGACATCGTCCGGGAAATTCACTTCCCGCATTCCCTTGGCCTGCTCTACTCGGCCTTCACCTATTACACCGGCTTCAAGGTCAATTCCGGTGAATACAAAATCATGGGGCTTGCCCCCTATGGTGTGCCGCGCTTTGCGGAACTCATCCGCGACCATCTGATCGATGTCAAAGACGATGGCAGCTACCGCCTGAACATGGACTACTTCGACTATTGCACAGGCCTGACCATGACCAATGCGAAGTTCGATGCTTTGTTTGGAAGCCCTGCCCGCAAGCCCGAACAATTGTTGACGCAGCGCGAAATGGATTTGACAGCATCGGTGCAACAGGTGCTGGAAGATGTGCTGTTGAAAATGACACGTTCACTCGCCAAGGAATTTGACGCCGATAATTTGTGTCTCGCGGGTGGCGTGGCCTTGAACTGCGTGGCCAATGGAAAAATTCTGCGTGACGGTGCGTTCAAAAAAATCTGGATTCAGCCGGCCTCAGGTGATGCTGGTGGAGCCTTGGGTGCCGCACTTTACGCCAGCCACGGCGTGGGCCAAGCACCGCGCGGTACCAGTGTATCAGGTGACGGCATGGCAGGCGCTTATCTCGGACCTGAATACAAGCAGGATGATATTGAAAAGCGCCTCGCAGCGGCCGGAGCAAAATTTTCTGTCCTCGGTGAAAAAGACGTGATAGCCAATACGGCAACCGCCTTGGCTGAGGGCAAGGCTGTGGGATGGATGCAAGGCCGCATGGAATTTGGTCCACGTGCCTTGGGTAATCGCTCGATTCTCGGCGACCCTCGCTCACCCGCCATGCAATCCGTGCTCAATTTGAAAGTCAAATACCGCGAGTCTTTCCGACCCTTTGCGCCATCGGTTTTGCGCGAACACGTGAATGACTGGTTCGAATTGGATGTCGACAGCCCCTATATGCTGCTGGTGGCGCATATTGAGAAAAAACTTCGCCGCAAAATGTCAGTGGCGGAAAATGCACTCTTCGGTATTGAGAAATTGAACGTGCCGCGCTCGTCCATTCCTGCCGTCACCCATGTGGATTTTTCAGCCCGCGTGCAAACCGTACATCAAGGCACCAACCCGAAATACCATGCGCTGATTTCAGCCTTTCACAAAAAAACCAAATGCCCTGTGGTGGTCAACACCAGCTTCAATGTGCGGGGCGAACCCCTGGTCTGTTCCCCGGAAGATGCCTTCCGGTGTTTTATGGGAACCGAAATTGAAGTGCTTGTGGTAGGTAATTGCGTCCTGCGCAAAGAAGATCAGGACCCCGCACTTAAACTCAATTATGAGACGGCCTTTGATTTAGACTGATTACCTGAAGGGTAACAGGTTTTGGTTGCGCAAATCCTCAGCCAGTGCCTTGGCCACAACCGCATATCCCTTGGCATTCATGTGGTCATCATCAATGCCGAAATAAAGCTCCGTGCCAGCTTTCACCTGTTCTGTTGCCGACACCATGGGGATACCTGCAGCCGTGGCAAAGCCACGCAACTCTCGCTCGGCCTTGCCAACATCGAATGCTAAACTAGGATAAGCGCTCTGTAGACCAGCCAATTGTTGGGCATCTCCTTCCAACTTTCCAACATGGGAGAACATCACCAAGCTTGCACCTGATTTTTGACTTTCATCCCGCATTGCCTTGATCACCAGCTGGGTTACATCCCAGGCACCTGACCAAAGCTTGGCATAATCAGCCTCTTTCAGCGTGCCATGTTTTTCTGAGAATGAACTGAGATAAGGCCATCCGATCCAGATATTGGGATCAGACTTGCGCCCACCTGTAGCGCGCTCCCAGCCCTGATCCACCAAGCGCTGCAACAGGGCACCGGCGAAAATATCCCTGACGATGTGCAGTGGCTTTACCTTCTTGGCCTTCTCCGCACTCGCTTGCATAAAACTAAAATCGATCGTGAAGCCGCCCAGACCATCTGCAACCACATAGGGCCGCTTGCTGGTGGACTGAAACAAGGCTTGCAAGGGTTGGTAGTTGGTTTGAATATCATTCACAGGCGTGAAGCCAAACAGAACAATATGCGGTTTGAGGGCTAAACCCTCTTCTTTCAGCCAAAGATATTCCTGCACGCTGGAGTAGGCGGGCACACTAAAATTCAATACTTCAAAAGCCTCGTTTCCTAGTTCTTGTTGCAGCTGCACTGCGAGTGTTTCGTCATCGGCAACGCCTGAACCAAAACCGTTGGAATCTGACAACAGCAGAATACGGGTTTTACCGAGAGACGGAGTCTGTGTCACATCAACACCGCGAAAGCCCCGCTCATTGATAGAGGCCGAAACCGCATGTGCCAACTGATACATCCCAAGTGTGCTATTGGCAGGTAGTACCGCACCGCGAATGCGATGTTGCTGTTGCAATTCCCCATCAGACGCGGGCGCAAATATAGTTCCATGAAAGGCGATGCGTGCCATTCCCTCAACCAGCCAGAGTGCGACCCAGACCGAAAATAGAACAAACAAGACAGAAAAGAGAAAAGACTTAAGCCGGGTGATCATGAGCTTTTCTAGTCGATGCGTCTCTGCTGCGCAATGCTCTGCCTGCCGCGATGCCTTGCAAGATTATGATGTTTTCTAACGTGAGCCAGTGAATTTCAGGCGACAACTTGATATGTGATGTCAATCATCCATTCCAAAGGACATCACAGCATGCAATTTTCCCTAAACCACATGGTAGCCCCCAAGCTGGGCTACAACACTTTTTTTGATCTGGCCCTTCGCCTTGGCATCAATGCTGTTGAAATTCGCAATGACATCCCAACAGCGCTCATGGGCAACAAGCATGCCAAGTCGATTGCC
>JAYUVC010000128.1:0-3505 GCA_043754325.1 Hyphomicrobiales bacterium | reverse complement strand
ACAAGTGACTGCTCCGCCATCACATCCGCAAGATAAGTGGCAACCTCGGTCCCAAAGCCACCACAGCCAACGAGCACGACATCACGCTTCTTGCTGTTCATGTCTTGCGATCCTCAGGTCCACGGAACGGCTCCATGGTGGCATGGCCATCCCCATTAATACCTTGACGGCGGAACACCGTGACAAGTGTCAGAAACAATATTTTGAAATCCAGCATCATTGAACGGTTCTCGACATACCATACATCCAGTTCAAACTTGTCGTCCCACGTCAGGGCATTTCGGCCATTGACCTGCGCCCAGCCGGTAATACCGGGGCGCACCTCATGCCGCCGCATCTGGCGAGAGGAATAAAACGGCAAATATTGCATCAACAGGGGCCTCGGCCCGACCAGACTCATGTTTCCCTTCAATACATTCCACAGCTCCGGCAATTCATCCAGGCTGGAGGAGCGCAGGAAGCGCCCGAACCCTGTCAGGCGCTGGGCATCAGCAAGCGGCACGCCGCTGGCATCAACAGCATTCAACATGCTGCGAAACTTGATCATTTCAAATGCTTTGCCATGCAGCCCGGGCCGGGTCTGACGGAACAGCACAGGCGAACCCATCTTGATACGCACAAGCAGCGCAACAATAACGAGCACGGGGCTGAAAAGCACCAGCGCTACAGCAGCAACGACGATGTCAAACAACCGTTTCACTGGCCTTGCATCCCAGAAAGACCGGCCTTGGTTGCCGTATCTGCTGCCACAGCTACAGCGTCATATTTCTGTTCCGCAATCCTGCGCGACTCTTGCCCCATGGCAGCAATCTGCGCCGGATCAGCAGCCAGTTTGAGCATCGCCGAAGCCAGGCCGTCAGCATCTCGCACCGGCACAAGCAAACCATTCACGCCTTCAACAACAGTTTCGCGGCAGCCCGGTGCATCCGTGGTGATGATGGCACGCCCCATGGCCATGGCTTCCAGCACAGAACGTGGCGTGCCTTCCCGGTAAGACGGCAAAACCAGAACCGAAGCCGAGGCAATCACCGGGCGCACATCTTCCATCAGCCCAAGATACTCGATGCCATCGGCCTCCCATTGCGTCAGTTCTGCATCAGTCACCGCATTGGGTGACGGGTCTTTCGGTCCCACCAACAGGAAGCGGGCAGCCGAAAACTGCTGTCGCACCACCGCACAGGCCCGCGCATATTCCCGCACACCCTTGTCCGCGATCAGGCGTGCCATCATCAGAAAAACGGGTGCCGGGGGAAGTGTCTGCACCGCATAGTGATGTGTATCAACACCGGATCCGTTTACAATGCTGACGCTGCGAACACGTTGTAAAAGCCCGCGCTTCACGAATTCGTCCCGGTCATCCGGGTTCTGAAAAATCACGGCGTTGCAAAATGGCAAAGCCAGCCGGTACAGCAAAGTCGACACCAGCCGTGCCACCCGCCGCTTGGTTTCCGGTCCATCGATGAACGAATAGCCAAGTCCGGTGATCATCGCGACACGGCTTCCCACACCCGCCAATCTGGCCGCAAGCGTTCCATAAATCACGGGCTTTGACGTGTAGCTCAAAAGCACATCTGGCCTGACAGTCAGAAAAAGCTCCCGCAACGCCAGCACAGTTCGCACATCGCGCAAAGGGTTCATGCCCGCCCGTGCGAAAGCCGCAACATGGAATTGAGCGCCAAGCGACTGGAGAAAGGCTGTCTGTTCAGCACTTCCCGGCATGGACGCCACATGCACGTCATAGCCCTGCTGTACCAGATAACGGACCAGCGGTGCACGGAACAGCACCAGCGAATAAGGGTCAACTCCGAGCAACAAAACCTTACGGCCTTTGGTCATTTTGTTCTGCATTAGTCCAAGTTGGGGCCACCACACGGGTCACGTCCGTCTAACGATTTACACCTAGAACGGCAATGTCTAAGTCAGTCCCGGACATTGCATATTCAGCGCTTCCAACCTATAGCCGCTATGCCTGAGAAGGATGGATGACCCGTGACCAAATACCTGTTCCGCATGGATGACATTTGCCCCACCATGTCCGGCGGGCGATTTGCAATGCTGGAAAAACTGTTCAAGGACAACGGTGTTCGCCCCCTTATCGGCATTGTGCCGGACAACAGGGACAAGACCTTGGACATCGATCCGCCAGACAAGGATTTCTGGCCAAAAATGCGAAAGCTCGTGCGGGATTGGGGCTGGAGTGTATCGCAACACGGTGACACGCATCAGTATACGACACAGGATGGCGGATTGCTCAATATCAACTCGGCCAGTGAATTCGCGGGGCTGCCCTATGACATTCAGCGGGCCAAGCTGGAGCACGGGGCAGCCATTTTGAAGCAACAGGGATTAGCCACGGGTATTTTCATGGCCCCTTCCCATTCCTATGACAGGACAACCTTGCGGGCTCTCGTTGATACAGGTTTCCATACGGTGACTGATGGATATTCCTTCCACCCCTACACGCGGCAAGGCCTCAACTTTGTGCCTTGCCAGAGCGGCCGACTCCGGAGGTTTCCTTTCGGGATTGTCACGTTTGCCATTCATGCTAATACCCTGGAAGACATAGATCTTGCAGCCTTTTTGGAGTTTATAAAGCGCCACCGCGCCGATATCTTGCCGTTCGACGCGGCGGGCAGTTTCAGGTATGGTGGGCAATTCCAGCATATGGTGGAAGCGGCAAATCTCAAATTGAGGGCTTTGGCGATTTCCTCTATGAGGCCACGGGTCAGGGCCCGAACCTGACTTCACCATTGAAAAGCGATATGATGATTTCCGGCTACTCTGCCCTCACACCTTACCTGTACAAGCCATTCGATCCGCGCGCCTATCGCGTCAATGTGGGTGATGGTTTCATACTGCGCGCCATTGAACGCAAGATTGGCAAGGTTGCGCCGGAGCTGTTGTTCCCGGCCCATGTCAATCCGCCTGCGGACCAATATGCGCGCTTGAAAAATTCCAAGTTCACGGTTCTGGCAGGTGCCAACCAGCTGCAGGACAATTTCTCTCCTTGGAAGGGATTGAAAGCTGAGCAGATCCGCGCCGAAAATTTGCGGTTTGTGCCTTTCGGCGTCGGCATTTCTGGAAAACCTGGGGGCGGTCTTGATCTGACGGAAGATGCGAAGGATGTGCTTCGCGCCCTGCATGAGAAAATTGAATTTTCTTCATGGCGCTGCCCACGCACGGTAGCAGCACTTGAAAAGGCGTTACCGGAACTGAAAGGCCGGTTCCTGATGACCTGCTGCCCGGTAGTGCTTGATACGCCTCTGATGCAAGGCAAAGCTTTTATGGAGGGTGACCGGACCATTGCGGTTACGATCACTGACCGTGATGATTTCTGGGACCGCGAAATGCCCATGTTGCACCGCCTCGCAGAGCGCTTCCCAAAAGCGCGACGTGTTTTGGTGTTGCACAATGACTACGCATTGCCCTTAGTCACAGTTTCACGATTGGAACTTCTGCGTCCGCCGCGCAAGCTTGCGGGTGATGTGCTGGGGGCCCGCAGCCT
>JAYUVC010000127.1:0-3228 GCA_043754325.1 Hyphomicrobiales bacterium | reverse complement strand
CGTATTCATTTCGATGAAATAGAATTCGTGTGTTTTATCGTCGTAAAGATATTCCAGCGTTCCAGCGCCACGATAGTTCACAGCCTCCGCAAGAGCCACAGCGGATGCACAAAGTTTTTCGCGCACGGATTGCGGCAAGACGGGAGAAGGTGCTTCCTCCCAGACCTTTTGCCTGCGACGTTGCAACGAACATTCACGTTCAAAACAATGGATGGCGTGCTTGCCATCACCCATAATCTGCACTTCGATATGCCGCGCCCGCTCAATCACTTTCTCAAGATAAAGCCCACCATCGCCAAAAGCAGCCTGCGCTTCGGCACTGGCTTGCGGCATCATGATTTCAAGTTCGGCCATGTTCTGCGCAATGCGAATGCCGCGCCCACCACCACCCGCCGCCGCCTTGATCATCACAGGAAAACCAATTGTTGCAGCAATCTTCTTGGCCTCATCTTGATCGTCCACACGGCCATCGGAACCGGGCACACATGGCACTCCCGCTTTCAACGCTGCAACCCGCGCTGCCACTTTATCCCCCATGGTGCGAATGGCATCGCCTTTGGGGCCAACGAAAATTAGACCCGCAGCTTCAACCGCATCGGCAAAACCCGCATTCTCGGCCAAAAAACCATAGCCTGGATGAACTGCATCAGCACCAGTTTGCTTCGCGGCAGCCAAAATCGCGGCAATATTTAAATATGACTTCGCCGCATGGGGAGGCCCGATGTCCACAGCCTCATCTGCCATTTTAACGGCCAGAGATTCAGTGTCGGCAATACTGTGCACTTGAACTGTCTTTATCCCAAGCTCCTGTGCAGCGCGGATCACGCGCACCGCGATCTCGCCTCGATTGGCGACCAAAAGCTTTTTGATTGTCATGACTCAGGCAAGTTCGACAAGCTGCTGGCCCGCCATCACCGGTTCTTCATTGTCAACAAAAAATTGAACAATCTTGCCCGCTTGATCAGCCTTCACTTCGTTGAAGGACTTCATCACCTCAATAAGTCCAAGCACATCACCAACAGCAACAGTATCGCCCACTTCCTTGTAGTGTGGCTTGTCAGGAGCGGGCTTCCGATAGAAGGTTCCCGGCAGTGGTGAAAGAATATGTTTGGCCATAATGTCCCCGTTTGGTTCAGGCTGCTTTGATGTAGGGTTTGATGGCATCACGAACAGTTTGCGCAATGGCCACGGCATTCGGCGTATCGGAATGAATGCAAATGCTGTCAGCGCGAACGGCAACGTCTTTGCCGCCAACACTTTTCACCTTGCCCTCTTTGATGGCGCGAACTGATTTTGCTGCCGCCTCAAACGCGTCCCTGGCATCGTGCTCGCGCGTAATAATCAGTCCACCATCATCATTGTAATCAAGGTCCGTGTAAAATTCGGCAATGAACTTGTGGCCGCGTGCGGGATAAATCTTATCATGATGCGTATTGATAATGCCCAGCAATGGAACTTTGAAAACGTCAGCCGCATCGCAAACAGCATGGGCCATCTCTTCCATCCGAGCCGCCATGCCATAAAGTGAGCCATGGGGTTTGATATGATTGAGCGTCATACCCTCAGCTTCCAGAAATCCTTTGAGTGCCCCAACCTGATAAATAATGCAATTGGCGAGTTCCTCACGACCTATCTTCATTTCGCGGCGGCCAAACCCTTGTAAGTCCGGCAGTGACGGATGCGCCCCCACTTTCACCCCATGCTTTTTCGCCAGGCGAACAGTCGTCCGCATATGGTTGAAATCCGAGGCATGAAACCCGCAGGCCACATTGGCAATGTCGATGAAAGGCATGATCCCGGCATCATCGCCCATTTTGTAGAGACCAAAGGCCTCGCCCATATCGCAGTTGATGACAGTCACCCAAATCTCCCTCAATCGGTGAAAGATGGCATGAAGAACCGGTGATGTAAAAGTGGAAAATTCGGGATCATGATAAGTCTGCTCTGTGGATCAAGTTATTGCTCCCCGAATGTTTGGTGCACCGTTGCCAGAGAGGCATGATTCAGAGCTATTTAGGCGTTTTGACCATCAGTTCAGGAATACAAAAATGAACGATCTCGAAGGCATGTTGGTGGTCTCGTTGGAACAAGCAGTCGCTGCTCCATACGCCTCTTGCAAATTGGCAGATGCTGGTGCGAGGGTGATCAAAATCGAGCGTGAGGAAGGCGACTTCGCCCGCAACTATGACAAACTCGTCCACGGTCAGAGCTCATATTTCGTGTGGTTGAACCGGGGTAAGCAATCGCTCTGCCTTGATGTCAAAAACGAAGCTGATAATCAATTGCTCCTCAAGATCATCAGCAAGGCCGATGTGTTCATCCAGAACTTGGCACCCGGTGCCATTGGTCGTTTGGGTCTTGCGGCAAAAACCCTCACTGAAAAATTTCCATCTCTGATTTATTGCTCGCTCTCCGGCTACGGCGAGGAAGGTCCATACCGCGAACAAAAAGCTTATGACATGCTGGTGCAAGGCGAAAGTGGCCTGATCTCGGTGAACGGAACTGTTGATGGCGTAGCACGCGTTGGCATTTCTGTTTGCGATATCAGTGCCGGTATGACCGCCTATGCCGCCATCGTGCAATCACTCTTCGCTCGCAGCCGCACGGGAAAGGGTCGAATCATCGAAGTTTCACTTTTTCACGCGATTGCCGACTGGATGAACGTGCCTTACTTGCAATCGCGCTACGGAAACAAGCCACCGCCACGCGTTGGTGTGCGACACCCTACAATTTCACCCTATGGCGCATTTATGTGCAGCGATGGTAAAGCGGTGCCGCTCTCCATTCAAAACGAACGGGAGTGGCTTAAACTTTGTTCTGACGTATTGGGGCGAGCATTGATGTTCGGGTCGGAAGACTATGCGGCAGACATGGGGGTGCCGTCACGCGCAAAGGCCGTTGAACACGCTGCCGCGTTGGTTGCGATTGCAGCGTCTGCCGCTGGAAAGCCTGCATTTGGTGTTGCCGGTTCCCTCGCCAATTTTTCAGACCTGGAAACATTCAAAAGCGCCATTGAACTGACGCGCGATCTTGGTTTCGGCGGAGCGCTTGCCATTCATCCGGCACAACTGACCATCATAAAAGAAGTATTCACTCCAACACCAAGCGATATTAGAGCGTTTCCGGTTTTGTTTGAATTGCATCCCAAATTCCCGTCATTCCCGCGAACGCGGGAATGACGGGACTTTCGTTCGTGATTCCAACTCATCAAGAACCGCTCTAATTGGG
>JAYUVC010000126.1:0-2581 GCA_043754325.1 Hyphomicrobiales bacterium | reverse complement strand
CGGTCCCTTCGTGTGCTTGTCCATGCTGATCCAACATTTTCGGCGTTGCAAACTCTCAAAAGACAATTCGAAATGATCCTTGGCGTTAATATTGAGAGCCGGGTCCTTGCCATTGATCAATTGCAAAGTGAGATCATCATAAACAGCAAACGTGCGGCCTCAAAGTATGACATCATCGCTTGTGATCTGCCGTGGTTTGGTGAAATGGCCGTGCAAGGCAGGCTTCTGCCCCTCGCACCGCTCATGGATAAGTCTGGAATCGACGTCGACGATATCTATGCCGATGCACTTGCAAGCTCGCGTTTCAGAGGCAAACAATTTGGCGTGCCAATCATGACGACGGCGGAAGTTCTCGTGTACCGCACGGATATTTTAGCCGAGGCCGGAATTGCGCCACCGCGCACTGCCGCCGAGACGATCACAGCAGCGCGCAAATTGCATAAGCCTGCACAGGCTTTGAGCGGCATCGCGTGGAATGGTGGTCGCGGAACGCCGATCGGGCACAGCTTCATGATGGTGATGAGCGCTTTCGGCAGACCGATCGTAAACCTGCGAAAGTCAGAGCACGGTTTCGACGCTGAGAATGCCAGAGGTGAAGAATTGCGCCCGGCGTTTCTTTCAACTGAAGCTCGCGAGACAGCTGAATACTTGTTGGAGCTCAAGGAATATTCGCCACCCAACATTCTCAGAATGGCGTGGTATGACCGGGCTATTTCCTATGCCAAAGGAAACGCGGCGATGGCCTATTCGCACTCACTGCTGGCGCAGCTTTTTGAAACGGATTCAACATCACCAGCCTATCGCAGAACCGGCTATTTGCCTCATCCCATGGGCCCACATGGCAAACCCATTGTTCCGATTGGCGGTTATGCACTTTCGATCCCGGCAAATATTGCACCGCGACGCATTGCACCTGTGTGGACAGCGCTTCAGTCTCTGACGTCTGCCCGTGCGGTTAAACTTTATCTCGTCAATGGAAGCCTGGCGAGCCCACGCATCAGCGTCAGCCGCGATCCAGAAGTGCGGGCAATTTCGCCCTTCATTGGTGCTGTCGATGATTTTGCCACACAGGGATATCTGCGCATGTGGCCAAGACCCCCGATCCCTGGAATATCTGACATCATCGCAATTGCTGGTGAAGAAATTCACGACCTTTTGGCGGAGCGTAAAACAATCGTGGATGCTCTGACCCGGGCGCAAAACCGTGCAGATACCTTTATGCGATCACGGGGTCATTATTGAGCCAGTCACACAGAAGCGGGTCAAACTGTCCAATTTGGACAAATTTCCGGCTGGCATGCCTCTTCCTGTTTCTCTAACTCTGATGCAAGCAGAAACGCAAAAGCGTCACAAGCAGTGGGACGGAGGTCTGCGAAATTGGGCACCAATCCCGAGCAAAACCAAAGAGACACAAAGCAAAATTTGAAACCGCACGTTTCAGGTCGAGCACAACTGTGCGCCGGTTGTCGTGACGAGGAATATGGGAGCCGCCAATGTCTTTCAAGTATGCATTCAATACGTGGGTCTATTCCAGTTTTCCGTGCTGGGTACCTTCCTATTCATTGGAAGATACAATCAAGCGCATTGCGTCCATCGGTTACGATGGAATTGAGATTGGTTGTGCGGCACCCCACGCGTGGCCTGCACATCTCGGAGCAGCCAAGCGGCGTGACCTCAAGTCCCTGATGCAGGATGTGGGGCTTGTGCCCGTCAGCCTGCTGCCAGCACCAGGCGGTGGACCCGGCAACAATCCGGCATCGATCCTCCCCGAAGAGCGTATTTCAGCAATCGCCCACTACAAGGAAGTCGTGGACCTCGCCCACGATCTTGGTGCATCAAGGGTTCTTTACATTTGTGGCTGGCGGGCCTTTGGCGTTTCCTACGAAGAAGCCTGGGACTGGACGCTCGCTGCCCTCACTGACATTGCAAAATATGCAGCCGACAAAGGTATAGCGATCATCATTGAACCCACTTCAGCAGATTCGAACCTGATCGATACGGCAGGCCAGGCTTTGCTGCTGCGAAAGCAATGTGGGCTTTCGAATGTCAAAGTCATGTTCGACACCTATCACACGCTTTACCGCAATGAGGTGAGTTCCGATTACGTCTTCGAAATGGCAGAACACCTGGATCACGTCCACTTTGCTGACGATGACCGGCTTCCACCCGGTGAAGGCAGTGTTGACTGGCATGGCGTGATGCAGGCCCTGAAGACCATCGCATTCAAGGGATATGTCACCATGGAGATCGGCTTCAACACCCGCAAGGTCGATCCTGATCGGGTCGCCAGAAGTGCCCTTACTTATTTAAGAAACCTTGAATCCACTCTCAGTGATCTGACCCCGCAAGGGTCAATGAAGAAGGCCGGCAAGGCCACCGTTTAAAAACTCGACAACAAGGAGGAAATAAACATGAAATATGCGTTACGGCGTAATCGACTAATCGCGGTTGTCACAGGAACTTGCGCGTTAGCAGCCCTGGCGGTTGCAGCGGCTGCCGAGACATCTGTCGTCCAGTGGGACCAGTTTTCCAGTAGCGGTGCGACCTCTGCGGGCCCCGCCATGGAAGCGCTGATCAAGGT
>JAYUVC010000125.1:0-4958 GCA_043754325.1 Hyphomicrobiales bacterium | reverse complement strand
GGCTCGAATACGTATCGGCGTCAGCAAAATTGATCATGTCCATGTCGCACGACCAGCCAGCCATATCGGATTGCACAACTGAAAATGGCGTCCTGGAAGAGAATACAACATGTAAATTAAATATCTGAAATAGTTGAGTTTAAAATATGGTTTTTTTAATTATCCCCTAATTTGTGCCCTAAAAATTTTCAAGTCACGAGTAGTGGGTCGGTCTGAAATGCGCTCCCTCACTGACCTTAGAGTCGCTGCAGATGAGCCTGATCACCTATCTACGAAAGCCGACATTCAGACGACGAGATGATTGAGCCAATGCGGACATTTGCCGCATTCGCAATTGGTGACGGCTCGGAAGGCGCGCATTTCTTGCAGAAATATGTATTCGCCGTCAAAGTGTACATCAGCAGGTCAGCAGACCCAATACTGGCATTCAAAGCTGACTCACCAGATTTACCACTAACCAATGCGAATCCTTTGCGATCACAGCAGTGATGATGGGTCTTTATTCGATGCTTAATCTGGGTCAGATGGCATGCTTATAAACGTACATTCCGCCCAGAGCCTTGGGTTGTTCCATCACACAAGCTCTTCACCATCAAGAATAAGATTTAATTTTTTTGTTAGTCGTTGCGAGTTCCAATCCAGACAATTTTGCTTGACTGTCTTTGAAATCGGAATAGGATTCACACAAGGGGCGTAGTGACTGCAATCTGAGAGGATTGGTTATGGTCGTTACATTGAGGTGGCCACTGTGCCGACAGGTGGCGAACACATATAATTTCCAAGAATGGATGCTGACTTCGCGGTGTCGACGTGGCCAGTGACCCCGTTAAACCAGCAGATTCTGTTGCAGCCGCCAAACTTGTTGAACATGCCCTCACCCATCTTGCCAAAGAAGAAAAGGCGGGCGCAACCACCGTCAGCATTGAGAATGTGCGAAAGTGGCTGGATGTCAATGAGTTCCTGAAGTCTCATCCAGTAGATCACCATCCGGCTGTGTCAGCGAAGCCGGATGCCAATGAACTGATTGAAAAAATACGGGATGTGCTGGGCGTGGGACAAAACCAGACTTCCGCAACAGTGACGATCAAGGGCGTGACTCATGATCTTGCATCGACGCCTGTCGACATAGACATCATGGGCGTCAATATCCGCATAGGTCCGTCAGGCAAGGGTGCTGCACTGGCGTCGAAAGAGCCTGAACCACAAGTTCCAAAATACGACATCCGCATCGAAGGCCCTGACCGTGGTGATTTGGGGACGGGGACACCGCCGGGGAAGTTATTCATAAATGATATCGAGATTGCGTATGAATACAGACCGTCCAATGGCATAATCAGCAGTCATGCAATGTTCAGCGTCCATCGCACGCTAACAGATTTTGCCAAGGCGTATATAAGTGCGATCCCCACTCTGAAACCGTCCGGACACCATCATTAGGGAATTTGAAAATGCCCAATGTTGTGCGTCAACACTTTAACAACAAGGCTTTCAATAAGAAGCGGTTCACCGACGCTTTCTTGAAAATGCGTGCGACGGCAGTGCCAGTTTTTGGAAACGTATACGATAAGTATATTCAGTGGCATGCAGATGGAGGGTTCAACGCGGTTGCTCATGGTGGACTTGCGTTTCTGGCTTGGCACCGTGCTTTTCTCTGGGAATTTGAGGAAGACTTGCAGGCTGCTGATATTGCCGGAGGCGGAGATGGAAAGATCGGTTTGCCGTGGTGGAACTGGGTAGCTGACACATCTCCCGATCCAACCAATGCGCGTGGCACAATGTGGAAATCAAACTTTCTGGGTGGCAATGGCTCTGGCCCTACCCAAGAAGTATTGGACGGCCCATTCGTGCGGGCCGCCTGGCCGCCAGGACCACTTCTGCCCGGAGAGACATTTTTGAGGCGGGGACTTGGTGGCTCTGGTTTGGCTAATCTAAAACAACTGACAGACATGCTTGCACTCAAAAAATTCGATACCTTCAGTTTTGGTGTCACTGCTTCCACCGATTCTTTCCGTAACAGACTTGAGGGAAACGACGGCATCGATACCCACAATAGCGCACATGCTTGGATTGGCGGAAACATGGACAACGTGTTTACGTCACCAATAGAACCGGCGTTTTGGCTTAATCATGCCAATGTTGATCGGTTGTGGAGCAGGTGGCAGATTGCGCATATGCGCCGCTCGGACCAATGGCCTGCTGATGCTGAACTTGAACCAAGGCAAGCAACGGCATCAGCTCTTGTAACGGCGGGCAGTGTTTCTTCAATTCTTGTTAGCAATGGTGGAAATGGATACGATGCTGCACCCCTCGTGACAATATCTGGAGGAAGCGGCTCAGGCGCAGCTGCGACTGCATTTCTTGACACTGTGGGCAAAGTCGTCACTATCACGGTGACAAATGGTGGAACGGGTTATGTTTTGCCACCCCTCGGCCCAACTGTCACAATAAATTCTCCTCCTCCTCGTGCAACTTCAATGGTCAAACTCAGTGAGCCCATGGTGCCGTGGGACGGAACTCTGGGTACACGCGTTTGGCGTCCCAGTGATGTTCTGACCTGGCAGACCATGGGGCCTGCTGGCGCGCACAAATTCAGATACTCCACAGATCCAGCCACTAACTTCCGTATGACTTAGGGCTCACAATGGACAGCAAGGCAGTTGCAAAAGAACTGGTAAATGTGCTTCGTCGCTCCGTCGAGCCTGCGCATCTCGCTGCACTCAATCATCATGAGTTGCAGGCCTTTTTATTAAGTTTTGGCTGGAACGCCAATCTCACCGAGCAGGATGTGCCTGCAATTCGCGATCACTTTGGATATGGGGCCATCATAACTGCTCTGAACATCGCTGGAGAACTTCTGGAGGACGACAGCAATGCCAATCTTTCCCAAATCATTGGCCAGGCCCTCGCTGCAATTACGCAACTCGGAAATCTCATTGAAGCGGGCCATGGTCCTGACCCGGCTTTGCCGCCGCCTTTCAACGATGCGTCTTTCTGGAATGGCTTGACCCGCCCGCTGCTTGACAAGTTGACCTATGACGGCTTGTTCGTGGAAGCCCCAGCGCTGGCCGCAGCTCTCTTCGCAGTGGGCATTCTTGACACTGAGCAGATGAACCCGGTGGGGCCGGGTCGGGTGCCTTTTGTGCGCTATCATGTCAAATGGGAGTCCCTTGGCGACCTCATCACCCAGCCTGATATGTTTGTGGCACAAACCTATCAGTGGGGTACGCCCACGTTCAAGGGAGAGCGAGCCCAGGAGGCCATCAGGCATGTTTTTGAAGCCTTCAATTTCGCAACGCGTATCGAAACTCCCCTGTCCACATTGCGCGACCAGTATTTTGCTGCTGGCAATCCCGCAGTTGCCGCACTTTCCATGCTCAAGGTTCCAATTGTCTTGGACATTATCGGCCAGTTTGATGATTTTGCCGAACTTGGTTTCCAAGTCATGCCCATACCCCCAATTGGTCAGCCCAATGCTGCACCCCAGGGCATCATGTTGGCGCCACTGGTTCATGGGGCAATCACTCTCGGTGCACCTGTTGACGATGAAACGCCCATCAAGCTTTCCTTCAAGGGTGGGTTTGAAACAGATGCGGCGTTCCGGGTTGAGATTTTACCGCAAGGCTTGTCTCTCGGAACAGGGATCGCAGGTACGTCGATCAACGCTGAACTGTCGCTGTCAGCAAATCCTGCCGAGCCCATTCTGCTCATCGGATCACCGGAATCACATCGGCTTGAATTGCATGGCTTCAAAACCAGTCTGGGTGTTCGCGGACCTGTCAACGGGCCAGAGATTTATTTCGAAGCTGGAACCGGCCCTTTGGACTCCGGCGGGAAGTTGCGTTTCGTGCTGCAGTTTGGGGAAGGCGATGGCTTCATCAAAACCATCCTTGGCACGGACCCGATTAATTTTGACCTGCAAGGTGCTCTTACATGGTCGTCTGTCAGCGGCCTCGGCTTTTCAGGAGCTGCCGGTTTTTCGATTGAAGTGCCCCTCAATCTGGCAATTGGTCCCATCAAGCTTGATGCCTTGCGCCTTGCGTCCAGTGTCAGCACCGGCGGGCAAGCCAAAATTGGCGCTGGCCTGTTGATTGGTGCAAAGCTTGGGCCCATTGCGCTTTCGGTCGAAGAAATTGGTGTGCAACTAAAACTGGGTCCAAGCGGGCCGGGCCACCCTGCCTTGTTCGGCAATCTTGCGGTGGACTTCGCCTTCCAGCCGCCCAAGGGTGTAGGCCTCTCGGTCAATGCGGGCGTGGTCAAGGGCGGCGGCTATTTGTTCATTGATGTCGACAAGGGTGAATATGCTGGTGCACTTGAATTGACCTTTGCTGAATTCCTCAGCCTGAAGGCGATTGGCATCATCACCACCAAGAAGCCTGATGGCAGCGACGGTTTCTCGATGCTTGTCATCATCACCGCTGAATTCGGCACGGGTCTGCAACTTGGCTTTGGTTTCACACTCAAGGGTGTGGGTGGACTCATCGGCGTCAACCGCACGGTCATGCTGGAGGCCCTTGCCGCTGGCGTTCGCACGGGGGCGGTTTCAAACATTCTGTTTCCGCAGAACGTCATTGCCAATGCGCCGCGCATTATCTCCGATTTGCGCACAATATTCCCGCCGCAGGATGGTCGTTTCCTCATTGGCCCCATGGCCAAGCTGGGGTGGGGCACGCCGACACTTGTCTCTCTGTCCCTGGGTGTGATCATTGAGGTTCCTGGCAATATTGCCATTCTTGGTGTGTTGCGTGTGGCCTTGCCCACCGAAGATGAAGCTGTGTTGGTGTTGCAGGTCAGTTTCATCGGGGCCATCGAATTTGATCGCAAACGCCTTTATTTCTTTGCCTCACTTTTTGGTTCGCGCATTTTGTTCATCACGATCGACGGTGAAATGGGTGTGTTGGCCGCCTTTGGCGATGACGCCAATTTTGTCTTGAGCATTGGCGGGTTTCACCCGCGCTTCC
>JAYUVC010000124.1:0-29092 GCA_043754325.1 Hyphomicrobiales bacterium | reverse complement strand
CGACGAAGGCATCTGGACCAACAAAGCCGACCTCGCCGCCGCTTATGTGACGTGGGGCGCCTATGTTTACGGCACCCACGAACAGGGCCGCAACGACGAGACCTCGTTCCTCGAACGCCTCAGCAAAATTGAAGCCGTGGTTCACAATCAAGACAACCGCGAACACGATTTGCTCGACTCTGACGACTATTATCAATTCGAAGGCGGCATGAGCGCAGCCATCGAGACCGCGTCTGGCAAAAAGCCGCGCGTCTATCACAACGACCATTCCCGCCCCGAACGCCCGGTCATTCGCACCCTCGACGAAGAAATTTCCCGCGTCATGCGCTCCCGCGTTGTCAACCCGAAATGGATCAATGGTGTGAAACGCCACGGCTATAAAGGCGCATTCGAAATTGCGGCCACCGTCGACTACATGTTCGCCTTCGCCGCCACCGCCGACGCCGTCAAATCCCACCACTTCGATTTGGCCTACAACGCCTATATCGATGATGACGCAACCCGCCAGTTCATGTTCGACAACAACCCCGCAGCCCTTCGCGAAATGGCGCAGCGATTTCAGGAAGCCATTACACGCGGTTTGTGGCAACCTCGCCTCAACTCCGTTCACGACCGTTTGAAAGATTTGATTGCATGACCGAAGAACTCGAAAAAGACAGCGCCCGCCACAACGAAAAGATGGCCAAGAAAAAAGCCGCCCGCGACAAGATCATGGCGGGCAAGACCATCGAAAAAGGCCTGCTCATCGTCCACACCGGCAAAGGCAAAGGCAAATCCACCGCCGCCTTCGGCATGGTGTTCCGGCACGTGGGGCATGGACTGAAATCCGGCATCGTGCAATTCGTCAAAGGTGCCTGGGGAACAGGTGAACGCACCGTGTTGGAAAAATTCCCAGACCTCGTCACCATCAAAGCCATGGGCGAAGGCTTCACCTGGGAAACCCAAAACCGCGACCGCGACATCGCCCACGCCAGAGCCGGCTGGGAAGAAGCCAAACGCATGATCGCCGATCCGGAATTGCGATTGGTGATGCTCGATGAGTTGAACATCGTACTGCGCTACGACTACCTGCCGTGGGAAGAAGTGAAAGCCGTTCTGGAGAAAAGACCAAGCGACAAACACATCATCATCACCGGGCGAAACGCAAAAGAAGAACTGATCGAGATGGCGGATTTGGCCACGGAGATGGAACAGTTGAAGCACCCATTCAGGTCAGGCGTGAAGGCGCAGGCGGGAGTGGAGTATTGATCAAAATGCCTTCGGAAGACCCGCCTGTTTCAGCACTTCATTCGCCGTATGCCGACTCTTGGAACGCGGCACTGTAACAGATTTTCCAATATCTGCATTTTGCCACTTCTCGTGGCTGCCTTTGCCACCCTCAACTTGCGTAAAACCAGCTGCCATCAAAATCTTGACCAAGTCGCGGTAGAAATCTTTCGGCACACTCACGCCACCGCAAGGGTGCGGTGCAGTTCTATATCAAATAAAAATGGCCGTTTGGCACTGGGCAAATTGGCTTCAAGCATGTCCGGTGCCAAGGCTTCGACCAGTGAAACGAACTCCTCAAACGTCTCGGCCTCTACCACCAATCCTGGGATATTTGAGGTTGACGTAAAAACCTCGGCTTCAGGATCCCAATTGGCTGTGACTTTGAAATTCTGCTTCATGAGGCCAAAATAGCACTCTTTCGCAAAACATGCAAAATCAAGTGAACTGATCACTCGGAAAACACAGTTGGTTAAGTCGTATAGTTCAACGTACCTTGCATTTCCGACGCGTGAAGACTATTCTTAAGTCATGCAAATGAAACTCGACATGGCAAAAATCAAAGCAAGCTTGCGCAGCGAGAATGACGAGCTGCTGAAGAAGGGCTTCAGTTTGCCTTATCTTGAAAATGGCAAGGTCAAGTTTTTGAAGCCTGAACCCACAGTCACGCCAAAGCAGCTTCGCGAACCTGCATGACCCCTTGGCTGATCCTGTTGGCGGGGCCAAATGGATCTGGCAAATCGACGCTTGCGAGGCAATCGGATTTTGCTTCGCGGGTAGCGGACGCTCAAGCGGTTTTTCTAAATCCTGATGAACTCGCCAAGCTGGCCCCTGTGGGTGCAAACCCTCTCATTTGGTCGGGCCGCGAAATGCATAGGTTAGTGGCCGAATACACTGCTGACCGCAAACCGTTCATGGTTGAAACGACCCTTTCCGGAACCAACCATTTCCGCACTGTGGAAAACTGCAAAGCCGTCGGTTACAGACTTTCCTTCACCTACGTCTTTGTTTCGTCACTTCGTCTTGCCAATGAAAGAGTCCGACTTCGCGTGTCGCAAGGCGGGCATGATGTGCCGGAAGCGGATCAAGCGCGGCGATATGAAAAGTCACTGCGCAATGCAGCACGCATGATCGACGTCGCTGACGAGGCCTTCGTTTATCGCAATGATCATTACACAGGGCACGAACTCATTGCCGTTTATGAAAATGGCAAATCAATTCACAAGACCCATGATTTGGACTGGCTCCCCTAGGCGCTTTTGTTTGTTGACGACAGAAACAATCCCACACATAACCCGTGCCAGCAGCGCCCCTCCAACGGGGCTGGAAGCTAATCCGGTGCGGCGGACCCTGACGGGCGTCTAGTCCGGAAGCTGCCTTTCCCCGCCGTTTCGGCGGCGTTGTGATGTGGAGAGGCAGAGTGAATGACCGATAAACTGGGCGTAATGTTATGTGGCCATGGCAGTCGCAACCGGAAGGCTGTGACGGAGTTTGCCAATCTTTCGGAACATCTCAAAAAGCGTCTGCCGCACTACCCGGTTGAATTCGGCTATCTCGAATTTGCCACACCCATCATCCGCACAGGCCTCGATATGCTGAAAGAGAAAGGTGTCACCCGTGTGCTCGCCGTGCCCGGCATGTTGTTTGCGGCGGGTCATGCCAAGAATGATATTCCCTCTGTGCTCAATGCCTATGCCGCGCAGAATGATCTCCGCATCGACTATGGCAAGGAATTGGGCATTGACCCCAAGATGATGCGCGCCGCCGCTGACCGCATTCAGGACGCCATCGACGCTGCCCCTACCCATGTTGAAAAACATGAAACACTTCTGCTCGTCGTGGGTCGTGGCGCGTCGGACCCTGATGCCAATTCCAACGTCGCGAAAGTCATGCGCATTCTGTGGGAAGGTTTTGGTTTCGGCTGGGGCGAAGTGGCCTATTCCGGCGTCACTTTCCCGCTGGTGGAACCCGCCCTCGAACATATCACCAAGCTGGGCTTCAAGCGCATCATCGTATTCCCCTACTTCCTGTTCACCGGTGTACTGGTGCAACGCATCTACATGGCAACAGATGTCGTCGCTGCCAAACACCCCAACGTCGAATTTCTGAAAGCGCCCTACCTCAACGACCATCCCGCCGTGGTCGAAACTTTCGTCGAGCGCATTGAGCAGATCATCTCCGGCGACATCGCCATGAACTGCCAGATGTGTAAATACCGTTCCGCCGTTTTGGGTTTCGAAGCCGAAGTCGGCGCCGTGCAGGAAAGTCACCATCACCACGTGGAAGGCATGAGTGCCAGGGAGTGCAAACACTGTGACGACACGGGAAACTGCACCGGCCTGTGTCAAGACGGTCCCTTCAAACTGGCTTCAAAACCACATGCCCATACGCATGACCACAAGGACCACACCCACGCAATTTATCCGCATGCGGATCATCCGCTGGGCCCTATGAGCATGAAGAAGTAATGGACTATCTCCGCGATCCTGCTGCCATCTACGCACGCTCATTTGAAATGATCCGGGCAGAAACAGATTTTGCGCAGATACCGGAAAACGCGAGGCACATTGCAACGCGCGTGATACATGCCTGCGGCATGGTGGAAATTGCGGGCGACCTCTTCATTGCAGAAGATTTTACATCTGCTGCAATGAAAGCCTTGCAGTCCGCAGCACCCATTTTCGTCGATGCTGAAATGGTCCGCCATGGCATCATGGCGCGGCAGATAAAAACCGGCAACAAGATCATCTGTACACTGAATGATTCCCGCTCCCGCGAAATCGGTATCACCAAATCGATAACACGCTCAGCAGCAGCACTTGAACTCTGGTTGCCGAACCTTGGCGGCTCCATCGTCGTCATCGGCAACGCACCCACAGCCCTTTTCGCACTTCTGGAAATGATCGATGCAGGCGCTCCAAAACCCGCTGTGATCGTCGGATTCCCCGTAGGCTTTGTTGGGGCCGCCGAAAGCAAGGCCGAACTCTTCATGAATTCACGCGGCATTCCTTTTGTCACGATCAAAGGCCGCAAAGGTGGTTCAGCCATGGCCTCATCGGTAATCAATGCGCTGACGGGGGATATGCGATGACGCCCTGGATCACCATCATCGGCATTGGTGAAGACGGGCATGACGGGCTTTCTGCACTGGCCCGCAGTGCAATCCAGTCTGCCCAGCACATCATTGGTTCAACCCGCACCCTCGCCATGCTGCCAACAACAACTGCACAACGTCACGAATGGCCACAGCCTTTCTCGGCAGTCATCCAACAACTCACGCCACTGCGCGGCCAACCCACCGTCATCCTCGCTACGGGCGACCCGATGAATTATGGCGTGGCGCGGAAAATTCTCGCCTTCATTCCAAGATCCCAAATCAACATCATCACCCACCTCTCGGCTTTTTCACTCGCCGCTGCCCGCATGGGCTGGTCCCTGCCGGATTGCGATTGCTTCACCATCCATGGCAGGCCCGCCGCCAATATTGAAACGTTCATCCAGCCCGACGCGAGATTGCTGATCCTTACGGAAGATGAAACATCTATCGCTGAAGTCTGCCGCCGTTTGGTGGCACGCGGCTTTAAAACATCAGCCGTCACGGTTCTCGAAAACATGGGCGGCTTGAAAGAGCGTGTGACGTCGTTCACCGCCAACACTGTTCCGCACATGGAATGGTCCCCTTTGAACAGTCTCGCCATCCATTGCACAGCCTCTGCCCATGCAAAAATCTGGTCACGCCTGGCTGGCCTGTCTGACGATGCCTTCCTGCATGATGGCAAGATAACCAAAAGCGAAGTGCGCGCCGCCACCCTCGCTGCACTCGCCCCGGCTCCTGATCAGATTCTGTGGGATGTCGGCGCAGGCTCAGGCTCCATCGGCATTGAATGGATGCGCTCGACACGCGGCTGTGAAGCCTATGCCATTGAACCATTGGCCGACCGCCGCGCCATGATCGCCACAAACGCCGATCAATTGGGAACGCCGCGCCTGCACATCATTGCAACAGCGGCACCCGAATCCTACAAGGACTTGCCCCGCCCGCATGCCGTGTTCATCGGTGGTGGAATATCCGTTCACGGAGTATTCGAGGGCGCATGGGACGCCTTGCTGCCAGGCGGAAACATGGTCGCCAATGTTGTGACCATCGAAGGTGAAATGCGCCTCTACGATCTACAGGAAAAACACGACGGCGAACTGGTGCGCATGGAGGTTTCAGTCTTGACCAAAGTCGGCCCGCACCGTGCCCTCAAACCACGCATGGCGGTCACGCAATGGCGGACACGCAAACCATGACAGGCACACTTTACGGCGTGGGGGTCGGCCCCGGCGATCCGGAATTGATGACCGTGAAAGCCTGGCGTTTAATCAGCATGGCGAAGGTCATTGCCTATCTCGCAGCCAATGGCGGTGAGTCAACGGCCCGCAACATTGCCCGGCATTTCATTTCTGACGATGTTGAGGAAATCGCCATCAACATGCCGATGCAGGTTGAACGTGAACCCGCACAGAGAGCCTATGATGAGGGTGCAGCAGCAATTTCGAGACACCTCGAAAAAGGCGAAGACGTCGTCATGCTGTGCGAAGGCGACCCGTTCTTCTACGGCAGCTTCATGTACATGTATGAGCGCCTGTCTGACAAATACAGAACCATTGTCGTGCCGGGCGTCACTTCGATCACAGCAGCAGCAGCTGTGATTGGCCAACCCTTGTGTGAGCGCGATGAAGTGCTGAAGGTTTTACCCGCAACCATGCATGAGGACGACTTGCGGCGTGAACTTTCCACCACGACGGCGGCAGCCATCATCAAAGTTGGCCGGCACTTTGGCAAAGTGAAACGCATCCTCACGTCGCTTGGTCTTGAAAACAACGCAACAGCCGTTGAACGCGCCACGCATGATGATCAAATGATCCGTGACGTGCCGCAGATTTCCGAAGACACCCTGCCCTATTTTACCACCATAATTGTACGGAGTTGAATTTTGGGACCAGCCATCTTCATCCTTGGGCCAACTGCCTTGCCACTGGCGCAAACCATCAAGGCGAAAACGGGCGGCAAGATTCTTGGTCCATCTCATGTTGCAGGTGTGGACGAGGTTTACGCCAACGCCAAAACCGCAATTGCCTTTGCCTTTCAGAACACGCAAGCAATTGTAGGTATTTGTGCATCAGCCATTCTCATTCGCGCCGTGGCACCATTTCTGAAAAACAAATTGACTGAAGCAGCCGTTGTTGCGGTGGCAGAAGATGGTTCTTCGATTGTGCCGCTTCTTGGTGGACACCACGGGGCAAACAAGTTGGCCACCGATATTGCCGAAGCTGTAAATGGCCATGCCGCCATCACAACGGCAAGCGATGTTATTTTTGGACATGCCTATGACGAATTCGCCTTGGGTTTGGTTCTCGGCAATCCGGAACATGTCAAGGCCGCCACTGCTGCACGGTTGCGCGGTGAAGAGGTGTTTCGTCACAACACCATCCACGACAGGAAGGGAGATGACCGCAATATCATTTATCATCCCGCAGCTCTGGCTGTAGGTATCGGGTGTGAACGAGGCACGTCTGTTGACGAAGTTCGAGACCTGATCAAAACGACATTCGCCACCCATGACCTTTCAACCAAATCGATTGCCGCGTTTGCTTCCATTGATTTGAAAGAAGACGAAGCCGCAATCTCATCCCTCGAAAATGTAGTCTACTTTTCAGCCGACGAATTGAACGCGCAATCATTTCGCATCGCCACACCTTCTGACTATGTTGCCGATACGGTTGGAACGCCAAGTGTGGCGGAAGCCGCAGCGCTGGCCGCAGCAGGCGATGAGGCCACCTTGATCGTTGCCAAAACCAAAAGCAAACGCGCCACCATTGCCATTGCCGAAGCGCCTGAGCCAATTTTGGACCCACCCGGCAAGCGTCGTGGCCAACTCTCCGTCGTCGGCATTGGCCCCGGCACACGCACCCTGCGCAGCCCGCAGGTGAACTTCGAACTCGCCATGGCAACGGATTGGGTTGGCTACGACCTCTATCTCGATCTGGCAGCTGACATCAGAACCAGTCAAATCGAACATCGCTTCCCCTTGGGTGGCGAAGAAGCCCGCTGCCGCCATGCCATTGAATTGGCAAAACAGGGAAAATACGTGGCCCTCGTCTGCTCCGGTGATGCCGCAATCTACGCCATGGCCGCATTGGTCTATGAACTGATCGACCGTGAGCCCTGCCGTGTCGCCGTTGAAGTGCACCCCGGCATTTCAGCCTTTCAGATCGCCTCGGCAAGAGCGGGAGCCCTCATCGGTCATGACTTTTGCTGCATTTCCTTGTCTGATTTGCTCACCCCATGGGAGACAATCGTGCAACGGATAACAGCTGCCGCGCAGGGTGACTTCGTCATCTCATTTTACAATCCCCGCTCTCTGAAGCGCACTGACCAGATTGTGAAAGCCTTTGAAATCCTGAAGCCGTATCGCCATCCTGACACACCTGTTGTGCTGGCCTCAAACCTCGGGCGGCCCGAGGAGAACGTCCGTGTACTGAGGTTTGATGAATTCAACCCCGAAGACGTCGACATGCTCACCCTCGTCATGGTAGGCTCGACCCAGTCCAAATCAATCACCCGCGGCGATGGCAAAACCTATGCCTATACTCCCCGCGGCTATGCCAAAAAGATGGATCCCCAATGACCGTACATTTCATCGGTGCCGGACCCGGTGCGCCTGACCTTATCACTGTGCGTGGATTGCGCCTTATCCAGAAATGCCAGGTCTGCCTGTACGCAGGCTCATTGGTGCCGGAAGAGATTGTAAAGGCCGCGCCCCAGGGCGCAAAAGTTATTGATACGGCATCACTTCACCTCGACCAGATCATTGCCGAAATCGAGCAGGCCCACACACAAGGTCACGACGTAGCCCGTGTCCATTCCGGCGACCCGTCAATTTATGGCGCAACCGCCGAACAGATGCGCAGGCTCGACGCGCTCGATATTCCCTATGATGTGACTCCCGGTGTACCTGCTTTCGCAGCGGCGGCAGCAGCGCTAAAAGCCGAACTCACCCTGCCGGAAGTCTCGCAATCCGTCATCGTCACCCGCACCACCATGCAAGCCTCTGCCATGCCCGAAGGCGAAGAACTGGAAAAACTGGGAGCCTCAAAAGCCACGCTGGCCATTCATTTGTCCATTCGTAACCTCGCCCACATCGAACGCGCCTTGACCCCGCATTACGGCCCGGACTGCCCGGTGGTGGTCGCCTATCGCGTCACTTGGCCCGATGAAAAATTCATCCACGGCACACTCGCAGATATCGCCAAAAAAGTCAGGGCTGCAAGGCTTACGCGAACTGCACTCGTGTTGGTGGGCCATGTCTTCGGCCACACCTCGTTCCGCAATTCGGCTCTCTATGATGCAGACCACGAGCATGTTCTCCGCAATCGCAAGACCGCAAAAAAGCGGATTGTTAACGATGTTTGAGGCAACTCCGCGCGCCTTAACCCAATGGCGATTTCAGTCTGGCAGACGGGCGCTTCTCCTGGAGTAACCTGATGACCGCCGCCGTTCCCGACCTTGAAACACTGGTACAAAATGCCCTTGCAGCATTGGCGGATCCTCCGGGCGAGGCAGCCCATGCCGACACCACCATGCGCGAACGCTTCTTTGAATTGATGGTGCTGATCCTCGGCAATCTCTATACCAAAACACCCGTCGCCAGCTCGCTCTTTGACCGCGCCACCATGTTGAAAGTCACCGCCGGCATGGACGACGTGGAAGCCGGAAAACTGACAATACGCACCGAAGACTTTTTGCGCCTGGAAGGCCTGTTGCGCCAACAGGACGGTGCCAAAGCCTATTTCGTCACCAGATCCACACTGTCTGTATTGTCCACCTTCACCAGTGTTGGTCCCTTGGGCGATGCGATGGCAAAAATATTGGCAAGCTACCAAGCCGCCATGCCCTCCGAAAACCTTCGCCGCGCCACGCGTTTGCTGGGGTCCTATTACATCAACAACGTGGCGCGTGGCTGATCACGCAATCAAAATTGCGGGCCACCTGTTTTGAATATTCGCCGACACCATAGCCATCATTGATCCCGGTATTTTGCCTTTGCGCGCAACATCAAAGTCAACTCGAAGCGGCCCCCGCAAGGACGATGATGCGCTTCAGCCAGCAATTGCGCGTAAATCGCGAGGAAGTTTGCCCCGGCTTTTGTGGGCGTAGCAGCGGCTGTCAGCAAGGCGCAGCACGGCATCAGCTTCAACATTGGCTCCCCTGATTTGTGCAATGCCGTAGCTCAGACCCAACTCAAACGGCTGACCTTCAAATACGCCATTCATATCGTTCACTGCCTGCTCGAGTTTCGCCATGTTGTTTTCAGCCGCGTGGGCCGAAGTGTCGCGCATCAGAATTACGAATTCATCTCCGCCAACCCTGGCGATATAATCCTGCGGCTGCTTCCACTGGGTCATGATGGCAACGACCTGCTGCAAGGCATGGTCACCGGCGGCATGGCCCAGACTGTCATTGATCTGCTTGAAGCGGTCAAGGTCCACACAGCACAGCGAAAAAACCGAATCGCTTTCGCGGGCTTCGGCCATGGTTGTTTCCATTCTGGTCTCGAACGCATGGCGGCTTGGCAACCGGGTCAATGTGTCATGGTTGGCAAGGAAGGCCAGTCGCCGTTCCATTTGTCGGCTCTGGCTCACATCTTCCAGTACAACCACAAAGCCCTGATTCTCACCCGCAGTCTGCTCAAGGGGGGTTACCACGCAGCGGACATTACGGCTGATTCCGCGATAGATCCGCAGCACAAGATTTTTGTTTTCCCATTTTGCCTGTGATCGTCTGCACTCCTGCAAGGGTGCAATGCCGCTCATGCCTTCGTCGTAAAGTGCAAAAACCGTTTCAAGGGGCTGTCCAATGCAATCTTCCTCCATCCGCAAGGCCAGCGCTGTTGCGCTCGGATTGAGATAGGTGATGCAACCTGAAATATCTGTGGCGATGACAGCGTCAGCAATTGAGCCCAGCATGACGCTCAGGCGTTGACGCTCAGTCACAACAGCCATTTCCAACTGCTTTTGCCGCGTAATGTCAGTGTCAGTTCCAAGCACTCGTGTGGCCTTGCCGTTTGCATCCCAATCCACGGCGCGGCCACGGCTTTGAATCCAGATGTAATGGCCTTGCGCATGGCGTTCGCGATATTCAAACACACAGTTGACGTCATGCAACAGGTTTTGATGGGCGATTGTCTGGCGCACGTTGTCGTGATCATCGGGGTGGACACGCAGCAACCACCCATCCAATGAGTTATCAAGTTCGACATCGGGTTCATAACCCCGCATGCGCCACCAGATCGGCGAGTAATAGGCCTCATCAGTGACAAGGCTTTGCTCCCACACACCTTGGTGCGCTGCCTCCAGTGCCTGCACCAGGCGGCTGTGACCAAAATCTGACAACAGGTCCACCCGGCAAGGCGAAGAGACGTGATCTCTACCCCGCATGACCAATGTGTTTGACGTCGTATCCATGTCCCAACAATACCACGGGCAGATTAAAAATAGTTTTGCCAGACGGTTAAACTGTGAGCGTGAGCGTTAACCATAGTGATGGCCGGGTAGTTCACTGCTGAAACACCCCCTCCCGCTTTCTGGGTACTCCCCCAGCGAAGACGCCCCGGGGGAGTACGGCGCAGCCGGGAGGGGGTGTATCCGCATACTCTTTCTCAAAAATTCCACACTCCCCCGCGACGGATTTTTCAATCCAAAACGTCCTATCCAAAACGGGAGGACAACAATGCAAATCGACTTTCAACGCGACTTCGCCCGCACCGTGCGGAAAGACATGAGGGATGCAGAGCGAAAACTCTGGTCAGCCTTGCGCGGACGGGCTTTGTCAGGATACCGCTTCAATCGTCAGGTGGAGATTGGGCCCTATATTGTCGACTTCTTGTGCCGCGAGAAAAAAGTGATTGTCGAAGTCGATGGTGCGACTCATAGTGACGCTCATGAAGTTTCGGCGGATAGACGGCGTACGGAATATCTGGAGTCAAAGGGCTATTTGGTGTTTCGAGCTTGGAACAATGAAATTTACGGAAACCTCGATGGAGTGTTGGACGGGCTTTTGCAGGTTTTGCACAGCCGACCCCGCTGACACACCCCCTCCCCCCTTCGGGGTACTCCCCCGGCAAAGACGCCGGGGGAGAAAGTATTCTTTTCTCCCTCGGCATCTTCGCCGGGGAGTACGGCGCAGCCGGGAGGGGGTGTATCCGCATACTCAGTCTACCCCAACCGCCTCAAAGCCTCACCCACCTTCGCCTTCCGCGCCTCCAGCTCCACCTTCAACTCCCGCGATTCATCCAGCACTTCCGGCGGCGCTTTCGCCACGAAGGCCGGATTGTTCAGCCGTCCATCAATGCCGCCCATATCCTTGGCGATTTTTTCGAGTTCCTTGTTGAGCCGCGCCCGTTCTGCCGCAAAGTCGATCATGCCCTCAAGCGGCAGCGCAACTGTTGCTTCATCCAGTGCGATTTGCGCCGATGACGCCGGCACCTCGTCTTCAAACGTCAGCGACGACAATCTTGCCAGCCGCATGATCTCGGCTTCCCACGCATTGGCACGACGCCGCGATTCCTGCGATGCACCCACCAGCATGCAGGGAATTTTCGCACCCGCATTGACGTTCATTTCGGCACGCACCGAGCGGATTTCGGAAATCAAGCGGATCACCCAATTCATTTCCGCATCGGCAGCAGGGTCGTCCAAGCCAATGTACGACGGCCACTCCGCTTCAATCAGCATGCCACCGCGCACAGCGGTTTTCTGCCACAGCTCCTCGGTGATGAAGGGCATGAAGGGGTGCAGCAATGTGAAAATCTGGTCAAGCACCCAGGCCGCTGTGGCGCGGGTTTCAGCCTTGGCGGTTTCGTCAGCCCCGGTCAAGATCGGCTTCACCAATTCCACGTACCAATCGCAGAACACGCCCCACGCAAACTGGTAAAGCGCCGATGCTGCTTCGTTGAATTTGTAGTCTTCAATTGCCTTCGTTACCACATCACGGGTGCGGGCGGTTTCGCCGATGACCCAACGGTTGACCTGCACGCGGGCCGCCAGCGGATCATAATTTTCATCCCGCGCCACGCCGTTCATTTCGGCAAAGCGCGTGGCGTTCCACAGTTTGGTGGCGAAGTTGCGGTAGCCTTCGACGCGGGTTTTCGACAGCTTGATATCGCGCCCCTGTGCGGCCATGGCAGCAAGCGTAAAGCGCAACGCGTCGGCCCCGAATTCGTCGATGATCTCAAGGGGGTCCATGACGTTGCCCTTCGACTTCGACATTTTCTGGCCCTTCTCATCGCGAACCAGAGCATGCATGTAGACAGTGTGAAACGGCACTTCATGCATGAAGTGTTGGCCCATCATCATCATGCGGGCCACCCAGAAAAAGATGATGTCAAAGCCTGTGACCAGAACGTCGGTCTTGTAGTGGCGCTTCAATTCCGGCGTTTCGTCAGGCCAGCCCAGCGTCGAGAACGGCCAGAGGGCGGAGGAAAACCAGGTGTCGAGCACATCTTCGTCGCGGGTGATTTCGACAGCTTTGCCGTAATGTGCCGTCGCCTGTGAGCGCGCACCCTGTTCGGTTTCCGCCACAAAGAATTTTCCGTCTGGACCATACCACGCCGGAATTTGATGCCCCCACCACAACTGCCGCGAAATGCACCACGGTTGAATATTGCGCATCCATTCGAAATAGGTCTTGTCCCAATTGGCGGGCACGAATTTGGTGTCGCCGTTTTCAACAGCCGCAATCGCAGGCTTCGCCAATTCGGCCGCATTCACATACCACTGCTCGGTCAACATCGGCTCGATGACAACACCGGACCGGTCGCCATGCGGTTGCGCAATGATCTTGTCTTCCTTGCCGCGATAAAAACCCAGCTCCTCGATTTCCTTCAGCACCAGCTCACGCGCCTTGTAACGGTCAAGCCCGTCATAATGCGCAGGCACATTATTCTCAGGCGTCGACATCATCCGCGCCTTTTTGTCCATCAATACGATCAGCGGAATCCCATTGCGTTTGGCCACATGGAAATCGTTCTCGTCATGCGCACCGGTGATTTTGACTGCACCCGTGCCAAATTCCGGATCGGGATATTCGTCGGCAATGATCGGAATCAAACGTTCCGCAATCGGCAGGCGCACCATTTTTCCAACCAGCTTTTTATAACGCTCGTCTGATGGATGCACAGCAACCGCACCGTCGCCCAGCATGGTTTCAGGCCGCGTCGTTGAAATCACAATTTCGGAAATTCCATCCACCGGACCATCCGCCAGCGGATAGGCAAAGGACCACATCGCCCCCTTCACTTCTCTCGTCTCGACTTCAAGATCCGAGATGGCGGTTTCAAACACCGGGTCCCAGTTCACCAGCCGCTGGTCCTTGTAAATCAACCCGTCTTTGAAAAGCTGCACAAACACCTTGACCACGGCCTTCGACAAGCCCTCGTCCATGGTGAAGCGTTCTCGTGACCAATCACACGAGGCACCGAGACGGCGCAATTGCTGTGTGATGATGGAGCCGGATTCAGCCTTCCACTCCCACACGCGCTTCAGGAAGGCTTCACGCCCCATGGTTTTCCGGTCGGTTTTGCCTTCGGTTTTGAGCAGCCGTTCCACCACCATTTGCGTGGCAATGCCCGCATGGTCGGTGCCCGGTTGCCACAACACATCGCGCCCGCGCATGCGTTCAAAGCGCACCAGAATATCCTGGATGGTGTTGTTGAGGGCGTGGCCCATATGCAGCGATCCCGTCACATTGGGCGGCGGAATCACAATGGTATAAGGCTCAGCCTTGGGCTTTCGCCCCGGCTTGAAATAACCACCCTCCTCCCACGCCTTGTACAAGCGGGCTTCGATTTCGGCAGGAGAGAATTTGGTGTCAAGCATGATGGGCCACTGATGATTTGAAAGTGGCTGCGGTATAGAGGGGGAGCATGCGGAAATCAAAGCTGTTTCCCTCTCCGTGTCGCGCCAAGCGTGGCAGACAGGGACCTCCCTACTTCGCTTCCTGCTTCATATAGTAATTCGCCTTCTTTCCGTATATCAATCCACGCAGCATTTTGCGGGCTCCGTCTGATTTGCGAATGGGATCGAGAACCATGCGCATGGCGTCATGGGCGAAGACCTTGGCGGCGTCTCTCATGGGGGATACGCCTGGTGGCCTTTGGGGCAGGCCGATGTGGCGGAGGGTGCCGTTCATCAGGCGGATTTTGTTGAGGCGTTTTACTTCCGGCGTCTTCCACGTCATGGCCATGGAAATGGAATAGCTGTCTCCCGTTGATACCCAATGCGGCACCATATAGGGCATGTGCACGGCATCACCCGGTTTCAAAGTGTGCAGTGTGGCGCGGTTTTCGTACCAGTCTTCGTAATGCTGGTTGCGGTGCTTCGACGGTGAAATTTCCATGGCTGCTTCGCTGATCAGTTTGCGATCGGCATTGTCGAAGGTGCGCACGAACTTGTCGCCGTGAAGCTGGATGAGGATGTTTTCTTCGGCATCAAGATGAAAGGGTGTTGTGGCCTTGGCCGACGACACGAAGATGAAACCTTCGACATCGCTATAATCATTGGCGACAAGGCCAGCGGCAATGTTGGCCTCCTGCACAAAGGCATCGAGCACGGCCTTGTAGTCCGGGTCTTTTTCAACACGCTTGATGACCATCCAGGCGTTGGCAGTTTCGATGGACTTGATCACCTCTTCCGGTGCCAAGTCGATTTGCGGAACGTCCTCAGGCTTGACACCCACGGCCACTTTGCCGGAATTGAACTCGATGTGGTCCCGCGGCATGGCCTTGGCCAATGCCACAAGCCGGGGCAAGGTAAACAAGGGGTTGCCAACCAAATGGTGTTTCAGCGTGAAGGCCTGCTTGAGGAATTTGGCTTTTGCCGTTGCGGGGTCGAGAGTGATGATGCTCATGATGATTTCCGTCCGGTCCAGTGTGCCAGCACGCGCTTTGTTTTGTCTTTCGCCGCAAATTGTGTGCCGATGAAAAGGCTGAGAAGCTGGAAGATGGGTGAAGGTGTTGATGGCCCGGCCAGCAGCACGTCCACACACTCAATGCGGTCACGCCAGATGCGGTCAATCATCGGGTGGCCGGGCATGGCGTTGCTGTCGGCGAAGGTTAGTCCCGGCTGGCCTATCAAGGATGCGGTGGCGTCGAGGATGATCAAAACGCCGGGTGAGGATTTTGCGAAGGCATCGTCGTGCGCGATTTTTCCCAGTGTCACTTCACCGTCGTCAACCAGCGCAAACAATGATGCAATGGGCTGCCCGTCAAAATTGATTTGCCAGAATTTGACACGGCCCGCGCCGTGCATGGCATGAAGTCCAGCGGCCAAGGCCTTTTGCAGTTGCGTATCATTGGCCACGGCGGTGCCGCGTTTGCCTTTCCAGCTTTTGGCTTCAAGCGCCAGAAAGGCCTGTAAAAAGGGTTCGAGATCGCCTTTCGAATCCAGTGTGACGCTTTCGAGTTTGCCTTGTTCGCCGAGACGCGTGCGCAAACGCTTCAGTTCCTTTCGGCGCTTCTGGTCGAAGTTGGTCATCAACCAGTTGTCATAGCTGCCTGCAAGATTGAGCCCGGCGCGGACCCAGGTCTTGATGGTTTTTTGATGCGCTGCCGCCGTCAACAGGGCCTGCGTCACCGGGTGTTCCAGTTTCAGATTGCGAAACAGGATGGGGCTTTCTGTCGAATCCAGCAGTGCCAGAGCATCGTCGGTTCCCGGTGGCAGTCCCGCCGCTGGAAGACCCGTCGGCGTCAATGGCGTCAACCATGTATCGTAGTGGGTGACGGGCCAGTGTACTTTCCGCAACAGCCCAGAAAGGCGCGGCACACCTGTTGGCGGCACCTGAACCTTGGTCCACCCCAGAACATGTGCCGAAATGGCACGGGTCCAATCGGGGTGGCTGAAAGTGGCGGGGGTGGGGGCTCGCATGGCGTTGATCTTTCAAATTCCGCGCCAATTCTAAGCCAAAACAAAAAAGGCCGCCCTAACGGACGGCCCTTTGAGTTAATGAGACTTGCAATCAAGCGTCGGTCTTGGCACTCAAAACCTGACGGCCCTTGTACATGCCTGTCTTCAGGTCAACGTGGTGTGGGCGGCGGAGTTCACCGGACATCTTGTCTTCAATCCACGTCACGGTTTGCATTTTCTGGCCGGAGCGGCGCATGCCGATGCGGCTACGGGTCATTTTCTTGCGTGGAACAGCCATTTTAAACCTCTGATATCATTGAAAGATTGTGTTACGGCAGAATCCACCGATAAAACGTTGACGGGCTTATAGCGAAGACTAACGCGCGAGACAAGTGAGATAAGGGCCCATGATACGGGCACGCAATTGAATGCGTTGCGCGATGCGGCGCACGCCTTTAGAGGGTTTTCCTGCACTGCGCTTGATTGGATTTGGCAAAACCGCAGCCAACAATGCTGCTTCATTGCGGGTTAACCTTGATGCCGGTTTTTTGAAGTGGAATTGTGCGGCAGCCTCTGCGCCATAAACGCCGGGAGCCCATTCCACGATGTTGAGGTAGACCTCGATCATCCGGCGTTTCGACCAGATGAGGTCCATCCACAAGGCAACCGGAATTTCCAGAACTTTCCGCACAAAGCTTCGGCCATCCCACAGGAACAGGTTTTTTGCAGCTTGCATGGAAACGGTTGATGCGCCGCGCACCGGGCCTTCATCGTCATCCATCACATCGTCAATGACACCTTGCAGTTCAGTCCAGTCCACTCCCCAATGACCGCAAAAACGCGCATCTTCCGAAGAGAGTACAGAGGCCGCAAGATAGGGTGACATTTGATCGAGGCTCACCCAGTCCTTGTTGATGCCGTTACCATGCAAGGCGCGGAACAGCATCAGGTTCGACACCGGAGGCGGCACCACAGTGTAAAGGATTGTCAGCATAAAAGGTGCCAAGATGAGCGCCGCCAAAACCCTGAGGCCACGCCGGGGCCAAGGGCCCAGCGCTTTCCAGCGGGATTTGAGGTTCAGGGCCATTGGTTGAGATTCAGGTTTTTCGGGGGTAAGGGTGTTGCTTCAAAAGGGGTATATGCCATTGGTCCGTGTGACGCCGCAAGAATTTGAAAGCAGCCTTAAAACCATTGCAGAGGCAACCGACGAATTGTTGAACCGCATGTTACCGGATGTTTCGGGTGATAGGTTGCGTAACGCCATGCGCTATGCGGTTTTGGGGCAAGGCAAACGGCTCCGGCCGTTTCTGGTGCTACAGTCAGCGCGGTTGTTTGGGGTTGAAGACACCCATTCACTGCGGGTGGGTGTTGCCCTTGAGGCGCTGCATTGTTACTCACTGGTGCATGATGATTTGCCGTCAATGGACAATGATGATTTGCGGCGGGGACAGCCGACAACGCACCGGAAATTCGACGAAGCCACAGCGATTCTGGCTGGCGATGCGTTGTTGACGTTCGCATTTGAAGTATTGGCGGATGAGGCCACCCACCCTGCCCCGGCGGTTCGCGTGGCACTGGTATCAGCTTTGGCCAAGGCCGCAGGTGAAGCGGGCATGGTGGGCGGGCAAATGCTGGACATTGAAGCCGACCGCCTGGGCTTCAACAGCTATGCGGTAATTTCAGCTATGCAGGCGCGGAAGACGGGCGCGTTGTTCCGCTTTGCCTGTGAGGCGGGTGCAATACTTGGTGAAGGCGACGGCGTTGCACTTCGTCAGTATACGGATCATATCGGGCTGGCGTTCCAGATTGCAGACGATGTGCTGGATATCGAGTCGTCGACCGAGGCCATGGGCAAGGCAACGCAGAAAGACAAAGGCAAGGGCAAGGCGACGTTTGTGGATTTGCTTGGGTTGGACGGTGCAAAAATCGAGGCGCAACGGTTGGTGGATGCTGCTTGTGCTGTGCTTGAGGTTTATGGTGCGAGGGCCGAGATGCTGAAGGCAGCGGCGCGGTTTATTGTGGGGCGGCGGAAGTAAGGGACCTCATCCGCCCTTCGGGCACCTTCTCCAGCAAGAGGGCTGGAGAAGGGCAAATTTTGCAACATTGTCCCTTCTCCACGCCTCTTCGTGGAGAAGGTGCCCGAAGGGCGGATGAGGTCCCTTAAGTTCAACGAGTCCCCCACCTTCTCTCCACATAACCCTCCACAATCGCCTGAAACTGCCCGGCCAAATCTTCCCCGCGCAGCGTCTTTACTTTCTTGCCGTCGACATAAACCGGTGCTGTGGGTATCTCTCCCGTGCCTGGCAGCGAAATGCCGATGTCCGCGTGTTTTGATTCTCCCGGCCCATTCACAATGCAGCCCATGACGGCGAGTGTTAAATTCTCGAACCCTGGATATTGCACCCGCCATTCGGGCATGCGTTTTCTCACATAGATCTGGATGTCCTGTGCCAGCTCTTGAAACGTCGTCGATGTGGTGCGGCCACAACCGGGACAGGCAATGACCATGGGGGCGAAGGCGCGAAGGCCCATGGTTTGCAGAATTTCCTGGGCGACAATCACTTCTTTGGTGCGATCACCGCCGGGTTCCGGTGTCAGTGAAATGCGGATGGTGTCGCCAACGCCTTCCTGCAGCAACACGCTGAGCGCTGCCGTTGATGCGACAATGCCTTTCGAACCCATGCCGGCTTCGGTCAATCCCAGATGCAGCGCGTAATCACTGCGTACCGCCAGCATGCGATAGACTGCGATCAGATCCTGCACTTCGGAACATTTGGCGGAAAGAATGATCTTGTTCCGACCCATGCCCAGCTCTTCGGCGCGGGCGGCCGACATCAGGGCGGACTGCACGATGGCTTCGTGCATGACGGCGCGGGACGACATGGGGTTGAATGATTTTGAATTTTCATCCATCAGCCTGGTCAACAATTGCTGGTCGAGTGAACCCCAGTTCACGCCAATTCGCACGGGCTTGCCATGGGTATTGGCAATCTCGATCATCTGCGCGTAGTTCCGGTCCTGCTTCTGGCCAAAACCCACGTTGCCGGGATTGATGCGGTATTTGTCGAGTGCCCTGGCACAGTCCGGATATTGCGTGAGCAACACATGGCCGTTGTAGTGAAAGTCACCCACCAGTGGTGCCGTCACGTTCAGGGCCAATAGCTTGTCTTTGATCGCAGCCACAGCAGCGGCTGATTCTTCGCGATCTACCGTGATACGCACAAGTTCGGACCCCGCACGCGCCAGTTCCGCCACCTGCGCAACGGTGCCAGCAATATCAGCCGTATCCGTATTGGTCATCGATTGCACGGCCACGGGGGCCTGGCCACCCACCCAAATATTGGCCACACGAACACCCACCGATTGGCGTCTGGTGTGGACGGCAGAAAATGTCATGTTACAATCCTTGTTGAGGACTTAGTTGCGCATTCCGGGCAGCATCGTCAAGCGGGAGAAAAATCATGTCAGGCACAGCCATTTCGATCAAGCATGTGGACAATGAAAAAGTTGTGGTGTGGGAGTGGCGCTTTGCGCCGGGTGCCAACACAGGCTGGCACAAACACGGTCATGATTACGTGGTTGTGCCGTTGATGGACGGCAAGGTGAAACTGGAAACGCCAGACGGGACCACGTTTGCCGACATGAAAGCCGGTGCGCCCTATTTTCGCAAAGCGGGCGTGGAGCACGATGTGATAAACGCCAATGACACGGAATATGCCTTCATCGAAATTGAGTTGAAGTGAACAACAACAATGCTGCCGTATCGACGATGTCTTCTACCGTCGCACCGCGTGACACGTCAGACACGGGTGCAGCAAATCCTTGCAACACCGGGCCAATGGCTTTGGCCCCTCCCAGATATTGCGTGAGCTTGTAGGCGATATTGCCCGCGTCCAGGTCCGGAAACACCAGCACATTGGCGCGGCCTGCGACGTCGCCTGGTTGTTTGATTTTGCGTTTTGCCACAGCTTCGGAAAGTGCGGCATCGCCCTGCAATTCGCCGTCAATTTTCAGATGTGGTGCGCGGGCCTTTGCGAGGTTGAGTGCCTGCACAACTTTCTTTGCATCGGGATGGTCCCCGCTGCCCTTGGTGGAGAATGACAGCAAAGCCACACGCGCTTCTTCGCCAAACATGCGACCCGCACTCAGCGCAGAAGCAATTGCGATGTCGGCCAATTGCGAAGCTGTGGGTTGCACATTCACTGCGCAATCTGCAAAGATCAACTGACGATCCGGCCATTGCATCAAAAAGAAACTCGAAGGCGTGCCAATGCCATTTGCAAGTCCAATTGTCATCAAAGCGGCTTCAATGACCCGTGACGTTGGATTGGCGGCACCCGCCAGCATGGCCTGCGCCTCACCAGTAGCAACCATGGCACCGGCACGATACAGCGGCTTCTTCAACAATCGCGCCGCCATGGCTTCCGTCATTTTTCCACGACGCGAAAGAAGCAGTGCGATATCATTGGCATCTGCAGGTGGCACGTCATCGCCAAACACAATCGGGTTTGCGATACCTTGCGCGAGCATCATAGCCGCAGCCTTGCGAATGCGCTCATCCCCACCCTCGGGCATGACAATGCCCAAGCCCTTGCCGCGAATTGCCTGTTTTGCCTGTTCAATAATGTCGCGCATGGAGCATCCTTCGGCGCTGCCCTATCATGTGAACAGCTATTGCGGCAACGCCTGCAAGATTCCCCATTGTCGCCCCGCCATGGCCACATTCCGGTTCAAAGTTTATTGATGTTATAGCGGTTCTTGATGAGTTGAAACCACAACGAAAATCCCGTCATTCCCGCGAATGCGGGAATCCAGACTTCCAACAAGCGAGTTCGTGGAAAGTCTGGATTCCCACATTCGTGGGAATGACGGAAATTCGAGATGCAATTCAAACAAACCCTGAACTGCTCTAGTTTCTTTTCTGCCACGGGACGGCTCATCTTGTGGAAAGTGTGTATGGCCCTGTTTCGTGCCGGAATATGTTGCGTTTTGTGTGCGTCAGGGTTTCTGGCCACTGTTGCAGAGGCGCGACCGCGTCTCGTTGATATCAACAAAAATACACTGACGCTATTGTCCGGTGAACCTGCGTGGTTCCCGGAAGCATTGTCGATTGCAAATGAACTAGACCGCGAAAACGGACTGCGCATTTTGCCCATGCAGGGGTCGGGCTGCATTGATTCAGTGGCTGATGTGTTGCAGTTGACGCAAGTCGATGTGGCACTGCTCAGCAGTGATTGCGTGGACTATGCCGAACAGCAAGGACTGCTGCCAAAAGCTTCTCAAAAACTGGCCTATGTGGCGCGGGTCAAATCATTGCCGGTTGTTTTGGTTACGCGGCGCGACATTCCAAATCTTACTGCACTGGCGGGCAAACGCATTGCCACGGGTTCTGCCGACAGTGCCGCATTTGCATCGGGCGAGATTCTGCTTGGCGGATTGGGATTGCCGTTTGTGCGCGTGCCAAAAAGCGGCGCTGACGGTGTGGCACTTTTAAAATCGGGTGAGGCTGATGCGGTTTTGTTGCAGGGGCTTGATGCGCTTGATGGATCACTGGACCCCAAAACATTTCACGTGCTGGGTTTGACGACCACGCAGAACTCCACAACATCACATGCGCCTGTCCTTGTGGAAGCATCAGAGCTGAAGGGCTTGCTGCCAACGGGCACAGCGCTTGAAACGGTCTCGACCGCGCTGGTGTTGGCAGTGTTCAATTGGCCTGCGAAGTCGGCAAAAGCTGAAAAAATAAAACTGTTTTCTGCGGTCTATTTTGAAAAGCAGGCGATGGGAAATGACGCCTCGCAACTCTCCGCATCGGTGCCGGGGTGGCAGCGCTACGCACTATCACAAAACGCGCTCGAAGCGTTGACAATCGAACTACCCGCAACTTTGCAACAAGGAGATGGTCCATGACACACACACAGGAAAACCAGGCACCACGGGACGACGTTGCCATTGAAGACGATGTATCGGCAGACATTACGCCCAGCTGGTTTTCGCGGACCTATGGCGATGCCGACCTTGCAGGACGTTACCGCGAGAATCGGGCGGCGGATCCCGTTGAAGTATCGCCGCTGATTGCGGAGAATACTGCGGCCTATGAGGCTTATCGCCAGCGGCTTGAACAGCGCTTTGCCACAGCCCAACGCCTGGCAGACCCGGCCTTCATTCCGCAAGACAATGCGAGGCCCGCATCGGGTGCTGCTTTTCCAAATCGGCCCCAGTTTTCGCAAGGCATGGTGGGTGAGCCCCGGCAAAGGCCACAGACGCGAAAGCCTGCCGGTTTCAAACCGGCGACATTGGCCATTCTGACTCTGACGGCCTGCGCCATTGGCGGTGGTGCTGGATATGTTGCGGCAAACCCGAATGTTGCCCGTGAAAGTGTGGTCTACGCCAGCTCGCTTTGGTTTACCCCAGCCGACGTGGTCACTGAAACCGTGGTCGCAAAGAAACCAATGCGCACGGCAAAGCTTGAAGTGCGGGACGCTGCAGGTGCCATCAACTCGCCCATTCCGCTGGATATTGCTGCCCTGCCAGCTGATGCCGCCATGCCTGTGGCGTTGCGGATCACAGGTTTGCCACCTTCGGCCTATCTGACCAAAGGGGTTGAGGTGGCCAAAGGCGAGTGGATGCTGAAAGAGGCTGACTTCAAAAGCACCGAACTGATTGTTCCGTATACGGATGTTCCGCAGATTGCCTTGCAAGTTGCGGCACTTGACGAAAAAACCGGGGTGCAAGCCGCACCCACACAGCGCCTGAACGTGGCGATTGACAGAAGTGCTGTGCCGGTTCCCGGTGTGCCACAGCCGAAGGTCGATGGTCCGCCGCGTATCGTTCCTGTGGCCGCATTGCCGGATCAGGGGTTTAACAAGGTCGAGTTGCCTGCCGCCATTCCGGTGCCCCTGGAAAGCATGAACCCCGAAGCACAGACGCTCATCACCAAGGGCGACGTTCTTTTGAAGTCGGGTGACATACTTGCGGCCCGCCAGTTTTATCTGCGGGCCTTTGGCATGAAGGCGACATCGGCAGCATTTGGCGTGGGGCAGACCTATGATCCTGCTGTTTATACCAAGTTCAAAATCAAGGGTCTGAGTGCCAATGCGCAACAGGCGGCTGAATGGTATGGCAAAGCGGCAGCCACTGGTGATGCCGAAGCTGCCACAGCCTTGGCAGGATTACCGGCGCAACCGTAATTTGACAGTGCGCACTCTCGACGTTCTCCCTGCAATCAGGCATGACTCGGCTTTGTTGCATGAGGGTTAAAAATGCGCGCTGCCGACCAGATTGTCCGAACTTTGGAAGCCCATGGTGTGGTCAGGGTTTATTGCGTGCCGGGGGAGAGTTACCTGGCCCTGCTTGACGCGCTGCATGACAGCTCCATCCAGGTCATCGTTTGCCGCCATGAAGGAGGTGCCGGCTTCATGGCCTGTGCCGAAGCCAAACTGACAGGCAAGCCCGCCGTCGTCATGGTCAGCCGTGGTCCCGGTGCCACCAATGCGTCGATTGCCATTCACATGGCCGATCAGGACGCGCTGCCTGTTATTTTGCTGGTGGGGCAAGTGGCGCGGGACGAGCGGACACGCGGCGTGTTTCAGGAGGTGGATTACAGTGCCTTCTTCGGCAGCATGGCCAAAGCTGTCTATGAAATCAACGAGGGTACGCGGGTGCGGGAGATGATGTCCCGCGGGCTGTTGCAGGCACAGTCAGGCGTGCCGGGGCCAGTGGTGTTCTCGCTGCCTGAGGATATGCTGCGGGACGAGGTCGCTGACGATGCGCCGCTGGTTTACCCCCTGCCCGAGCTCGGCCATAGCGCCTCGGTGATTTCAAAAATTCAGCAGGTGATCGACAGTGCTGAACGCCCGGTGGCCATTGCAGGGGCTGGTTTGCGCACAGTTGAAGGAAAACTGGCGCTGCAACGCTTTGCCGAAGCACAGCGCATACCCGTTGCCGTGTCATGGAAGAGTCAGGATGTTTTTGACAATACATCTGCACTTTATGCCGGGCATCTGGGCTTTGGCAGTCCGCAGGATTTCAAAAAACAACTGGCGGAGGCTGACCTGATCCTGGCTTTTGGCACAAGGCTTGGTGATGTGGGAACACTGCATCACAGATTTCCGGCAGCCCCAGAGCCGCAACAATTCGTGGTTCATGTCTATGCGGATGCAGAACCCCTGGGCCGTGTGGCACGGATTGATTTGCCAGTGATTGCGAACCCTGCCGCCGTGCTGATGGATCTGGCACATAGTGCGCGCATTGTCAGTGCCACGCGGGAAGCCTGGGTGTCGAAACTCAATGGATTCGTGAAAGGCATGCAAGCCTTTACGCCGCGCAACCCCGTGGACGGCGTTGATTTTGGCGAAGTGACAATGGCGCTGGCAAAGCATGCTTCGGCAGATTGCACGATTACAACAGACTCAGGCAACGCACCCACCTGGATGCACCGCCATTGGCCGGTGACGCCCAAGAATATGCTGATTGGCGGCGTTGTGGGGGCCATGGGATTGGGTGTTCCCGCTGCTGTCGCAGCGTCGCTGATACAGCCGTCGCGCATGGCAATTTGCATCGTGGGTGATGGCGGCGTGCTGATGACGGGCAATGAATTGGCAACCGCCGTTGCCTATGGCGCGACGCCTAAAATCGTCATCTCCGACAACGGTATCTACGGTACCATCCGCACCCACCAGGAACGCGAATACCCCGGACGGGTATCAGGCACGATGCTGGCCAATCCGGATTTCACCGCCTGGGCCAACAGCTTTGGCGTGGTGGCGTTCAAGTTGTCGTTGGGTGATGACGTGGAGGAGACGGTACGTGCGTTTCTGGCAGAACCTGGTGCGGCGGTGCTGCATGTGAGGAGCAGCAGGATGTCGCTGTCGGCGTTCGGGGTGTTGAAGGAGGCGTGACGTCCCTCCCCTGCTTCGCTCTGCTCAGCATCCCCTCCCGCAAGCGCGAGAGGTGAAGAACCTTCACTTCTCCCGCTTGCGGGAGAAGGTGGATCGCGCGAAGCGTGAGCCGGATGAGGGTCGTTTTAGCTCCCTGCCCTGCCGAACAGCGCTGTGTAAAGTTTCTTGTCCCGGCCATAGACATCGGTGCGGAATTCAATGCCATTGTCTGACGCAAAGGCTGTTGCGTAGACAATATGGATCGGGATTTTGCGGGGCAGCACCACTTTCGTGGTTTGGCCACCGGCCCAGATGGCATCAATTTCATCGGGGCCCATGCCGTTTTTTTCGCCCAGTAGTTTGTACGCCAGACCAATCGGATCAGACAGGCGGATACAGCCGTGGCTGAAAGCGCGGGTGGCGTTGGCGAATTTGTCTTTGGCAGGTGTGTCATGCAAATAGATATTATGCGGGTTCGGCAGCATGAATTTGACTTTGCCCAGCGCGTTTTTGGGACCAGGCTTTTGCCGGAAGGTGAAGGGAAACGAACCTGCACCATAATTGCCCCAGTTGACGTTACCCCAGCCAGAGAGTTTGCCATTGGCGAAGAGTTCGAAATCTCCGGCATATTGACTGGGATTAGCCTGGAGTTTCGGCAGCATTTCCTTGGTGGCGATGGTATAAGGAACAGTCCACGTCGGATTTAGTTCGACATATTCCAGTTCATCGGAAAACTCCGGGGTCTGGGTTGCCACTGCCCCCACCACGACATTCATGCGTTCAAATTCGTGGCCTGTTTTCACCCATTGCAACTCATAGGCAGCAATGTTCACCATGAAGTGTTCGTCGCCCAGATTGTCCGGCATCCAGCGCCAGCGTTCCATGTTGATGATGATCTGCTTGCGGCGCTCTTCAGGTGGAGTATTCATGGCCACCACAGTTTGCTTGCCGAACAGGCCCTTGGCTTCCAGACCGTGGCGCAACTGGAACTTCATGACGGCCTGCGCCAACGTGGGGTCATAGCCGGCCGATCCGCTGTCTGGCCCGGTGTAATCTCCGGTCAATGACAGGAGTTCCCGCACTTTTGGAACCCTTGCATCACTCTGGCCGGGCTTCAACACCGAGCCTTGCGAAATCACAGGCCAATCAATGCCTTCTTCAATCGCTGTGGTGTAGGCTTTCAGCATGCGCTTCAAACCCTGGTAGTGGCGGTTCTTCGGTTCAAAGGCAGCCAGGAATTTTGCGGGGTCGCGCTGCTTTTTCAACTCGGTCAATACACCCAGGGCATTGATGGTCTTGCGGCCGCGAAACAGGTTTGGATCGACTTTTTGTGGTGCGACACGGCCAATTTTCAGATCAGCCGCATAGGCAATGAAAAACGCCGAATAGTAAAGCTCACCCTCGGCGGCAGCCCTTGCGTCATCCTCGTTGAGGCCATCGCGCAACTGCTTCAAGGCGTCAACCGGATAGTCCTGTGGATTCAAGCCGTCGAATTCGGCGCGTTGCAAACGTTGCAGAAACGGCGTCATGCGGCCGGTATTGGCCCAATAGATCGAACCATTCTGTTTCAAATAATGGGCCGACAAGGTGGCCCGCACCTTTTCCAAAGGCAGCGGCAAGCGACCGCCGGCATTGAGCATGCCTGCAATTTCTGCCCGCACCGCTTCTGCGGGTGCCACGGCCCCTGCCATTGAAGGCAGCAGCACCAGCATCAGCAAAGCCAAAATTTGCAAAGACCACTTCCGCAGACGCATCACAATTCTCCAAGACCCGAAACCGGAATCGATAGCACAGTGTAACTGAAATCAGACATTGAGCAAAAGATACTCTCTTTCCCATGAACTGATGACGCGGCGGTAATGCTGCATCTCCTCAAACTTCACATCCTGATAGGCCTCGACAAACTTCTCGCCAAGCACCTGCTTCAAGGGCTTGCAGTAGTTGAGCTTGTCCAAAGCCTCGTCCAGACTGATGGGCAGGGTATGGGCGTATCGATAGGCCGAACCTGTGACAGGCTCGGACGGCTTCAGCTTTTCGATCATGCCGAGGTAGCCGCAGGCGAGCGAGGCTGCAAAAGCCAGGTAGGGGTTTGCATCGGCGCCAGTAATGCGGTTCTCTATTCGGGTGTTTGATGCATCAGACGAGGGCACGCGCAGTGGCACGGTGCGATTGTCGATGCCCCAATGCACATTGGTTGGCGCATCCGATTCAGGCACGAGGCGGCGATAGGAATTCACATTTGGTGCACAAAGCGGCAGTGCTGCGGCAAGGTAGCGTTGCAAGCCGCCGATGTGGTTATGGAAGAGTTTGCTGAACTTGCCTTCCCTGTCGACAAAAATATTCTTGCCGGTGCGCGAATCCAGTACCGATTGGTGGACGTGCATGGACGACCCCGGTTCATCGGCATGCGGCTTGGCCATGAAAGTTGCGTACATGTCATGTTTCAGGGCGGCCTGCCGCACAGTACGTTTGAACAGGAACACCTGGTCAGCCAAATCCAGCGGGTCGCCGTGGTTGAAATTGATTTCAAGCTGGGCCGGGCCACTTTCATGCGACAGGGTATCAACGTCGAGTTCCTGGGCTTCGCAATAGTCGTAGATGTCTTCGACAACGGGGTCGAAGTCATTGGCGGCGTCGATGCCATAGGCTTGGCCACCGGGTTCCTTGCGACCGGAACGGCCCACTGCGGCTTCCAATGGGTAGTCGGAATCCGGGTTGCGCTTTACGAGGTAAAATTCAAGCTCGGGCGCCACGACGGGACGCCAGCCTTTTTCCTTGTAAAGCGCGAGTACCCGTTTCAACACATGGCGCGGCGAAATGGTGACGGGGTCATCATTCAAAAAATATGCATCGCAAATGACTTGCGCCGTTGGCGCAGTGTACCACGGCACCATGCGCACGGTGTCGACATCAGGTTCCATGTAGATATCAATGGAGGAGTCGCTCACCGCGTCGGTGTCTTTCACGTAGCGACCATTGATCGTCAGTGTAAAGACTTCTTCCGGTATGCGGAGGCCGCGGCTGCGCTGGCCTTTCAGGAATTTTTTGGGCGGAAGGATTTTACCCCTTGCCGTGCCTGACATGTCGGCGACGAGGCACTCGACTTCACTGATGCGGCGTTGCGTGATGTAGTCTTCGAATTTCTGATGGCTCATGACACCCTTCTGGTTTTGAGTGGCGGCTACCCTAGCCTGCTTTGTTGCGCTTTCAAACGGGGGACGCTAGGTTTCTTTCATTATGCGTTCTTCCCTCATCGCCCCATCCTACTATCAAGCCACAGCCAATCAGGTTCTCACCTGCCCCGTGTTGCAAGGCGATGTGATGGCTGATGTTGTGGTGATCGGCGCGGGGTTTACGGGGCTTTCAGCAGCACTGGAACTTGCCGGGTCTGGTTACAGCGTTGTCGTGCTGGAGGCCGAGACTGTCGGCTTTGGGGCCACGGGCCGCAATGGCGGGCAGATTTGCACCGGATTTTCGCCGGGTCAAGCCAAGCTCGAATCGCAGTTGGGGCATGCCGATGCGCTCAAGTGTTTCGCCATTGCCGAAGAGTCAAAACGGCTGATCGAGTCACGGATTGCCAGGTACAACATTGATTGCGATTTAAAGTGGGGCTATCTGCACTGTGCGAAAAAACTGGCACACGTCGAGGCATTGAAGGCGTGGCGTGATGAGTATGATGCACTGGGGTATTCCGGTTGCGAAATTTTATCGAAAGACGAGATTGAAGCAAAAGTCGGTACGAAGCTCTATCACGGTGCCATGCGCGAACCGCGGGCGGGGCATTTTCATCCTCTGAATTATTGTCTGGCCCTTGCCAAAGCGGCGCAAAAGGCGGGTGCGGTGATTTATGAACAGTCCCGCGTACTGGATGTGGCGATAAGTGACAAACCTTGGGCGCGAACTGCGACGGGCAAAGTGTCAGCGCAGTTCATGATCATTGCCGGCAATGGGTATCTCGGTAAAACCGTAAAGCCGCTTTACGGACGGGTGATGCCTGTCAC
>JAYUVC010000123.1:0-8652 GCA_043754325.1 Hyphomicrobiales bacterium | reverse complement strand
GCTGTTGTCGGGACAATACAATATCCCCAACATCTATGCGGAAGTCGATGCGGTTTATACCAACACCGCACCGGTTGACGCCTATCGCGGGGCAGGGCGACCCGAAGCCACGTATGTGGTGGAGCGGCTTGTGGAAACTGCGGCACGTGAGTTGAAGATGGACCCCGTCGAATTCCGGCGGAAGAACTACATCACGCAGTTCCCGCATCAGACACCAGTGATCATGTGTTACGATGCCGGTGACTATGGTGCGTCCATGGACAAGGCCGTTGAAATGTCGGGTTACGCGACATTCAAGGACCGGAAAGCCGCATCGGCCAAAAAAGGCCTGCTGCGTGGTATTGGTATCTCGGCTTATATCGAAGCCTGCGGCATTGCGCCGTCGGCTGCGGTTGGCTCGCTGGGTGCCGGTGTGGGCTTGTGGGAATCGGCTGAAATTCGCGTGAACCCTGTGGGCTCCGTCGAAATACTGACCGGTGCACACAGCCATGGTCAAGGCCATGAAACCACATTCGCACAACAAGTGTCAGGACGTCTGGGCATTGACATCAACAACATCTCGGTTGTGCATGGCGACACTGACAAGGTGCAGTTCGGCATGGGTACTTATGGTTCCCGTTCGGGGGCCGTTGGTCAACACGCCATTGCCAAGGCTCTGGACAAGATTGAAGCCAAGGCGAAGAAGGTTGCAGCTGCCGTCATGGAAGCTTCCGCTGACGACGTTGAGTTCAAGGACGGCACATTCACCGTGAAGGGCACCGACAAGAAAATGGCCTTTGGTGAAGTTGCACTTGCGGCCTATGTGGCCCACAAGTTCAACGGCGCTGACATCGAACCAGGCTTGAAAGAGACCGCGTTCCACGATCCGGCAAACTTCGTGTTCCCGGCGGGCGTGCATATCTGTGAAGTGGAAATTGATCCTGATACAGGCGTGACCACGATTGTGAACTACACCTGCGTTGACGACTTCGGCAACCTCATCAACCCGATGATTGTTGAAGGACAAGTGCATGGCGGTATTACACAAGGTATTGGCCAGGCGCTGCTTGAAGGCTGCGTTTATGATGAGGAATCAGGCCAGCTGCTGACGGGGTCTTACATGGATTACCAAATGCCGCGGGCGGCTAATGTGCCATCATTCAACCTCGGCTTCACCTGTACACCTTGCCCGACAAATCCATTGGGCATGAAGGGTTGCGGCGAAGCGGGGGCGATTGGTTCACCACCAGCCGTGATCAACGCCGTGACCGACGCTTTGGGTGTGAAAGAAATTTCAATGCCCGCAACGGCGCAAGTGGTTTGGGCTGCGGCTCAAGGCATGCGCAAAGCAGCAGAATAAGGACGGGAACATCATGGAAAATTTTGCATATCATCGCCCCGCCAAAGTTGCGGATGCTGTGAAACTGATGAAGAAGGCGAAGGACGGCAAGTTCCTTTCAGGTGGGCACACGCTTGTGCCCACCATGAAAGTGGGGCTCGCTGCACCATCCGACATCATCGATCTTTCGGGATTGAAAAATGTCGGCGTGAAAGTGACTGCGAAATCGGTCGTGATTGCCGGTGGCACCACCCATGCCGAAGTTGCAGCTGACAAGTCCTTGAAGAAAGCCATCCCCGGATTGTCGGCACTTGCTGGCGGCATTGGTGACCCGCATGTGCGCCACAAGGGTACCATTGGCGGCTCGGTTGCCAACAATGACCCGGCGGCGGATTATCCATCCGCTTGCATGGCCTTGGGTGCGATCATCCACACGGATGCCCGCAAAATTCCGGCGGACAAGTATTTCACCGGCATGTTCTCAACCGCACTGAAGCCAGCGGAAGTGATCACGGCCATTGAATTTCCGATCCCGAAGAAAAGCGGCTACGCCAAGTTCCCAAACCCTGCTTCACTTTATGCCATGGTCGGCGTTTATGTGGCACAGGATGCCAAGGGTGCAGTGCGCGTGGCGGTGACAGGAGCAGGCCCCGGCGTGTTCCGCCATGCCGATATGGAAGCGGCGCTTGGCAAGAGCTTCAAGGAAGATGCAGTGGCTGGCATCAAAACCAAGTCCAAGGGCTTGAATGCGGATATGCATGCGTCGGCTGAATATCGTGCGCATCTGATCACGGTGATGGCGCGTCGGGCTGTGGCTGCGGCGAAGTAAAGCGGCATTTACAAATTGCAACAGGCCCGCAAGAGCAGTTTCGCGGGCCTTTGCTTTTTGACAAGTGACAATTATTACTTTACGGATGAACTGTGATCATTTCATTTCGTAACAAGCCATTGGAGCGATGTTATGCTGGTGGTTCGGCAAAAGGACTTCCAGCTGATTTTGTGCCAAAAATCAGACGCATATTGTTTGCCTTGGACAACGCGATCGGTGTTGGCGAATTGAGCCAGCCAGGGTTTGGTCTGCACGAGTTGAGCGGAAATTTAAAAGGGACATGGAGCATTGTTGTCACAAGAAACTGGCGTGTGACATTCAGGTTTGACGGAGAAAATGTGTGTGATGTTGATTTTGTTGACTATCATTGAAAGGCGAAATTCATGCCGATGAAGTCCCCTCCACATCCGGGTGAAATTGTCCGGTTTGATTGTATTGAGGCCTTGCATTTAAGTGTGACAGCCGCAGCTGAAGCACTGGGCGTGACGCGGCAGACTTTGTCCAATCTTGTCAACGGCAGTGCCGGCATTTCACCTGAAATGGCGGTGCGTCTTGAAAAGGCATTTGGCGGGTCAGCTGAGCATTGGTTACGGATGCAGGTTGCGTTTGACCTTGCGCAGATACGAAAATTTGAATCCAAAATAAAGGTCAAGCGCATTGCCGCTTGAGATGCTTCGATGACCAAATCCCTTCCCGCCAATATTGATGAAACTCTCGAACTCTTGAAATCCGCTGGTTACGTGGCCGGGCGTGACTTGGCGACTGTGGTGTTCCTCGCCCTCAAAATGGGGCGGCCGCTTTTTCTTGAGGGTGAAGCGGGTGTGGGCAAGACCGAGATTGCCAAGGTTCTCGCTGAGGGTTTGGGTCGCAAACTCATCCGCCTGCAATGCTATGAAGGCCTTGATGTTTCGTCGGCTGTATATGAATGGAATTATGCCGCACAAATGATCGAGATCCGCATGGCGGAAGCGTCCGGGCAACTGGACCGTGACCGTTTGGGGCAGGATGTGTTTGCGGAAAAATTTCTGATCAAGCGGCCCTTGTTGCAGGCGCTGGAGTCCGACGATGGTGCCGCGCCGATATTATTGATTGACGAGTTGGATCGGACTGATGAAGCGTTTGAAGCTTTTCTTCTGGAAGTGCTGTCCGACTTCCAAATTACCATTCCTGAACTCGGCACCATCAAGGCAAAGCATCCGCCCATTGTGATTGTGACGTCGAACCGGACGCGTGACGTGCATGATGCCTTGAAGCGGCGGTGTTTATATCACTGGGTGGGCTACCCTGATGCGGCGCGGGAAGTGGCGATCATCAAGGCCAAACGGCCAAAGGCGTCTGATGCTCTCGCGAAAGAAGTGGTGGCCTTTGTGCAGGCTTTGCGTGGTGGTGATATTTACAAGGCACCGGGCGTGGCGGAGACTTTGGACTGGGTAACGGCGTTGCATGAACTGGATTGCGTGTCGCTTGATCCGCAGATGGTGAACGACACCTTGGGTGTGTTGCTCAAGTATCAGGACGATATTTCGCGCATGGAAGGCTCTGAGGCCAAGCGGATCCTCAATCAGGTCAAAGAAGAATTGCGATTGATGGGGCAGTGATGCAAGCAGTTGCTGCCAATACCAACCGCCGCATGTCCGGCCATCTCGCCAACAACATCATGCATTTTGCGCGGGTGTTGCGGGAGGCGGGTATTCCTGTGGGACCCGGTTTGGTGCTCGATGCCCTGGACGCTGCCATGGCAGGGCCGCTTCGCAGGCGCGATGATTTTTATTGGACCTTGCATGCGGTGTTCATCAAGCGCCGCGAACACAAGGAACTGTTCGACCAGGCGTTTCATGTGTTTTGGAAAAAGCCCAAAATGCTCGAACAATTGATGCAGCTGATGTATCACCAGATTGCGCGAAAGCACGATGGCAAGAAACAAAAGGCAGGTTTCCGCCGTTTGGCTGAAGCCATGTTTGACCAGACTGAAGGGCAATCGCAGCCGAAGTCAGAAGCGCTTGAAGTGGAGGCCACCTACACGGCTTCCGCCAATGACATGTTGCGGGCCAAGGATTTCGAGCAGATGACGGTGACGGAGCAAACCGAGGCCAAGCGGGCCTTGCAGCGGTTGCATGTCAGCCGGGTTGAAGTGAAGACCCGGCGGTTCCGGGCGTCGCATGCGGGACGTCAAATCGACATGCGCCGCACCTTGAGACAAAGCTTGAGATCAGGCGGTCAACCTATTGATCTGGCGCGGAAAGAATTGCGTTGGCGTGAACCGCCACTGGTGGTGTTGGCCGATATTTCTGGTTCCTGTTCCAACTATTCCCGGATGTTTCTGCATTTCCTGCACACGCTGAGCAATGATCGCAGTCGCGTCACTGTTTTCCTGTTCGGCACGCGCCTTACCAATGTCACACGCGCGTTGAAGCGGAAGGACGTGGACGAGGCCATGGACAAGGTTTCAGCTGCCGTGAAAGACTGGTCCGGCGGTACGCGCATTGGCACCACGCTGAAGGAGTTTAACTACAAATGGGCGCGGCGCGTGCTGACGCAAGGGGCGCATGTGTTGTTGATGACGGATGGTTTGGACCGCGAGGATGTTGCACAGCTTGAACATGAAATGCAGCGTCTCCGGCGTTCCGCCAAGCGCATCGTATGGCTCAATCCGCTGCTGCGCTTTGACGGTTTTCAGGCGCGGGCAGGCGGTGTTCGCGCCATGATGGCTTATGTGGATGAATTCAGGCCTGTGCATTCACTCGACAGTTTGCAGGACTTGGCCAATACACTTGCAGCCCCCACATCAGTAAAACATGATCCGAAAAAATGGTTGAAGCTGCGGGAGGAGTGAATGATGGACGTTCTTGATACGGCACAGACCTGGTTGGCCGAGGGGCGGAAAGTGGCCATTGCCACCGTCATCGAAACCTGGGGATCGGCACCGCAACCTGTGGGCAGTCAACTGGTTGTGGATGCGGACGGGAATTTTGAAGGTGCGGTGTCGGGTGGTTGTGTTGAAGGGGCTGTCATCACCGAGGCGCAGGACATGATTGCGCGTGGTGGCCACAAGATTTTGAGTTTCGGTGTGGCGGATGAGACCGCGTGGAAAGTTGGACTGGCCTGTGGCGGCAAGATCCGGGTTTTGGTGGAGGCGGTGGCGTGAAAGCCGAATTGCTTGATGAGGTTATTGCAGCCCGCCATGAACGGCGTGCCATTGCCGTTGTCACCCATCTTGCAACTGGCAAACAACACCTCGTCACGCGCGAAGCTGCGGCCATCGACCCCATCCTTGACAAGGCATTCCGCTTTGACAAGTCCGGCGTTGAGCAAACGCCTGATGGTGAGGTGTTCATTGCCATTTACAATCCGAAACTTCGCCTTGTCGTCATTGGTGCGGTGCTGATTGCGCAGAGTGTCATCCCCATGGCGGAGGCTTTGGGATATGATGTGACGGTGATTGATCCGCGTGGGGCGTTTGCCACAGGTGCGCGGTTTCCAAATGTGACACTGCATGCCGATTGGCCGGATGATGTATTGCCTACCTTGCAGCTCGACGCACGAAGTGCGGTGTTGGCACTGACGCATGATCCCAAGATTGATGACCCTGCACTTGATTTGACGTTGCGATCGCAAGCGTTTTACATCGGTGCCTTGGGATCAAAAAAGACGCAAGGCGCACGTGTTGAACGGTTGACGGCACGCGGGTTTGATGCGCCGACGATTGCGCGCATTCACGGGCCGATCGGCTTGAACATTGGCGCTGTTGGTGCGCCGGAAATTGCAATTTCCATCATGGCGGAAATGACGAAGTGTTTGAGGCTGGGCGCGTGACATGAAGTTCGGTTCGGTTGCAGTATCCGAAGCCATGGGAGCGATTCTGGCGCATGGCGTGAAAATATTAGAGGGATCGTTCAAGAAGGGGCGCGTGCTCACCCCCGCAGATGTTGATGTGTTGCGCGGTTTGGGTGTGACGGAGGTTATTGTCGCCCGGTTGGAGTCCGATGATGTGTCCGAGGATGAAGCGGCGCGATCACTCGCGGTTGCTGCAACGGGGCAGGGTGTAACTGCACAGCAGGCATTCACGGGCCGGGCCAATTTATATTCATCCGTGCACGGACTTGCTGTGATTGATCCTGACCGTGTGAAGGCGATCAACCATCTGCATGAAAGCCTGACCATCGCAACACTGCCTCCGCATAGCGTGGTGTCACCAAAGCAAATGCTGGCGACGGTCAAAATCATCCCCTTCGCCACGCCCCGTGACGTGCTGCACAAGGCAATTGCCATTGTGGGTGAGCATCCACTTATGCACGTGCGGCTGTTTCAACGGAAACACATCGGATTGATCATCACCAGCATTCCGAACGGCAAAACGTCATTGATCGCCAAGACTGAAACCTCCATGCGGGATCGTTTGCAGTCCTTGGGTTTGAAACTCGAAACAGTACTGGTTGTTCCGCATGCAGAAACCGCTGTGCAAGCTGCCATTGCAGAATTGCAACAACGGGGCAGCGATTGCATTTTGGTGTTTGGCGCATCAGCGATTGTGGACCGGGCAGATGTCATTCCCGCTGCGTTGGTAGCGGCTGGGGGTGACGTTGTTCATCTCGGCATGCCCGTGGACCCCGGAAATTTGTTGATGCTGGGTCGCATCGGCCAAGTTCCGGTGTTGGGTGTGCCATCTTGTGCGCGATCACCTAAACGCAATGGCTTTGACTGGGTATTGGAACGGGTGCTGGCCGGAATTGAAGTGACGTCTGATGATATCATGGACATGGGGGTTGGCGGGTTGCTGGCTGAAATTCCGTCAAGGCCCAGCCCGCGTGAACCCGGTGTGCAATCGGCTCCGCGCGTGGTCGCTGTTGTTTTGGCTGCGGGCTTTGGCCACCGGATGGGTGGTGCCAAGATGCTGGTGGATTTTGACGGCAGGCCCATGCTGGTGGCGACAGTCGAAAATGCGTTGGCGTCGGGTGTTGACGAGGTTGTGGTGGTTACGGGCCATGCGCGGGCCAAGGTTGAAGTTGCTCTGACGGGCTACAAGCTGCGGCTGGTTCATAACCCGGATTATGCCACAGGCATGGCGTCTTCGTTGCGGGTTGGTGTTGCAGCGGCTTCAATGGCTGACGCCGTCGTTGTGTGCCTCGGCGACATGCCACGCGTTTCTGGCGTGGTGATTGACCAATTGATTGCAGCCTTCAACCCCACCGAACACCGCTCGATTGTGGTGCCCACGCACAAGGGGCAATTCGGCAATCCCGTGCTTTGGGGGGCCGAACATTTTGCAAGGCTTGCATCCCTGTCGGGCGATAGAGGTGCCCGAACGTTGATTGGTGATCTGAAATCTGAAGCCACTGAAGTGGAATCCGATAGTGGTGTTTTGATGGATGCCGACACGCCGGAAGAGTTGGCGGCGCTTAGATCAGCTGCAAATTCCTGAAACTCACATGGCCCTTCCGGCCAATGATGATATGATCGTGGATGAGGATGTTCAGTTTGTCGGCTGCCTGAATAATGCGCTTGGTCATGTCGATGTCAGCAAGCGATGGCGTGGGATCACCTGAGGGGTGATTGTGCACGAGAATGATGGCGGAGGCTGACAGTTCCAGCGCACGCTTTACCACTTCACGGGCATAAACCGGGGTGTGGTCGACGGAGCCGACTTGCTGTAGCTCGTCGGCAATCAACTGGTTTTTCTTGTCGAGAAACAGCAGGCGGAAGGTTTCAACATCTTCAAATGCCATGACTGCGCGGCAATATTCGATGATGTTGTTCCAGGTGCCGAGTACATGTCGATTGATGACTTCGCCTTTGGTGAGACGCAAGGCAGCGGCGCGAATCAGTTTGAGTTCCGTGACAATCGCAGGGCCAACGCCTTTCACTTCCATCAGCAAATTGGCGGGCGCTGATATGACTTCGGCAAAGGTGCCGAAGCGGGCAATCAGTCCCTTGGCAATCGGTTTGGTGTCGCCGCGTTTGATGGCGCGGAAGAGCACCATTTCCAGCAATTCATAATCGGGCATGGCATCGGCACCGCCGAGGAAAAAACGGTCCCGCAATCTTTCGCGGTGGCCCATGTGCAGGGGTGGCAGTCCTTCCTCCAGGCCTTTGGCGGGAGTTTTTGCCATCAGGTATTGCTGCAATTGGAGTTCAACGAATTCGTCTCCCTCCCCCTTGTGGGGAGGGCTATCGCATATGGCCAAAAAGACCTCATCAGCCCTTCGGGCAGCTTCTCCAGAGGAGAAGCGACTTGCCGTGACACCGCCCTAAACTAACAACACTGAGGGCGGTCTGCAAACGAGTCGCTTCTCCTCTGGAGAAGCTGCCCGAAGGGCTGATGAGGTCCCTTTGTTGCCGCATCGACAGCCCGGCTTTGCGGGACTGCCTCAAACCAAAATGGCACCACAGTTAAATGCTACAACCACCCTCATGACAAAGTTCATTCCGATTCTCGCGATTTGCGCCACGATGTCCATCGCCCATGCAGAACCGCCATTGACCGTGGACAGCACAGCCCGCCTCATCC
>JAYUVC010000122.1:0-12470 GCA_043754325.1 Hyphomicrobiales bacterium | reverse complement strand
AAAACATCTGTTGTTGGAAAAGTGATGCTTTACAAGCAGGGCAACACAAACTTCGAACAGATTGTCCGGGAATTTGAGAACAATCGTGATGCGATAAACAACTTCATTGCATCGAAGGAAGTCCTGCTGAACATAAGCTAACCCACTTTCTCCAACTTCCGCGCATCCCGCAATTTCGGAAACAGCACGCTCCATATCACTGCAACCTTCTCGCCCAACTGCGGGGGGCACCAAAACCACAACAGGAGACCAAAGTCGATTTTACGGGAAGAGTTCAGTGCCAGCCATGGGGTGGGGAATAGCGGCAACCACCGCGATTGAGAAGCAAGAATTGTGAGGCCACTAGACTGACATTTCGCTGGCAGAATCCGAATTTGACGTGGATCAAAAAACGAGGTGATTCCATGTTCTGCCAATTGAAGTGCAAGTGCGAGAAATATCTGCTAGGTTCCTCTTATGGATCGATCATTCCGCAGTCGCATTACCTCCGACCCTGCCATTCTCGGCGGGCGTCCGATTGTTCGTGGCATGCGCATTCGGGTGTCCGACATTCTTGGCTATCTGGCAGCGGGCGACAGTCGCGAAACCTTGCTGGATCAGTTCCCCGATCTGGAAGACGAGGACATTACAGCAGCGCTGGAATACGCACAGCAGGCAACCGATCATCGTTTAATCGCAGCGGAATAGGTTTGCGCTTTATCGTCGATAACATGTTGCCGCGCCATGTCGCAGAATTCTTGATTTCCGAAGGCCACGAAGCTTTTACGTCCAGTCGGCTGAAACTTAGAACCGATGAATCTATCTGGCAGCACGCAGAAAAAATTCAAGCGGTCGTGGTTTCAAAAGATGCAGACTACATCCCGCTCGCCAGCCAGCTATCGAAAGCCCAATTTGTTCATTTGCGGGTCGGAAATCTGACGACATCCGAACTGCTGGAAAAGCTGCGCCTCAACTTGCCGCAAATCACACACGCAATTCTCGAGGGTGAGAAAATCATTGACGTAAAATAGTTCAGTCCACCTTCGCCAACTTCCGCGCATCCCGCAACTTCGGAAACAGCGCACTCCATATCACCGCCACCGCAATCGTCCCAAACCCGCCAATAACCGCCGCAGGCACCGCCCCAATCCACGCCGCCGCAAATCCTGCCCGCGCTTCGCCCAACTGGTTTGATGCGCCAATGAACACATTGTTCACAGCATTGACACGGCCCCGCACGTGGTCCGGAATCCACAGCTGCATCAGCACCTCGCGGATATAAACGCTGATCATGTCGAAGGCACCATAGAGCGCCAACATGACGATGGAGAGCCAGGCAATTTTGGAATAACCGAACACCACAACAGTCATGCCTGTGAGCGCCACCGAAATAAACAAGATCCACCCTGCCCTGTCCTTGATGCCCCAGACCGATAACCACAGTGCCACGATCACCGCACCAACACCCGGTGCCGCACGCAGCAGACCAAGGCCAACGGAATCAAGATGCAGAATATCGCTGGCATAAATCGGCAACAGCGCCACGGCACCACCCAGAAACACCGCGAACATGTCGAGTGAGATGGCGCCCAGCACAATCGGTTCGCTCCAGATGAATTTGAAGCCCGCAAGGATTGTCGACAGGCCCGCTTCACTTGTCGTCACCGCAGCCTGCTGCACCTTGCCGATCAAAAGCACAAAAACAGTGGCCAACACTTGTCCCGCCAGCGCCACGCCATAAGCCACGGGTGCACCAAGGCCATAGAGCAATCCGCCAATAACCGGACCTGTGATGGACGCAACTTGCCATGTGATGGAGTTGAGCGATATGCCGTGGGGCAATGCCTCCGGCGACAGCATGTTGGGCACCAGTGACGACGCAGCCGGATTGCCAAAAGCCGAGGCCACCCCGATCATGACAAGGCACACAAACACCGGCCACACCACAGCCTGGTCACCCAGCGAAAACACGAGAAGACCCAAAGCCGCCAGCGCTTCAAGCGTCATGCAAACAGCCAGAATCTTTTTGCGGTCATAATGGTCGGCCACATGGCCTGCAGGAATGACCAGCAGCAATACGGGAAGGAAAACCGCCAACCCAATATAACCCAGATAAACCGCATCACGGGTAATCGACCAGACCTGCCACGTCAGCGCTGTGACCATGATCTGCATGCCGAAATGATGCCCGACACGACTGATGAAAAATCGCAGATAGGCAGGATATTGGAAAGCATTGGTGGAAGCGGGAAGCGTCGCAGTCATCGCGCGGTGGTGCCATGCCGCCGCCATGATGTCAAAGCAGCAGCTATGCAATTGCAGCTTGCCACCTGCCCTGCTAGAAGCCGCGCAACTTTCGCACCCTCAAGAGGCATTCATGGACAAGATCAAAGTAGCCAATCCCGTTGTTGAACTCGACGGCGATGAAATGACCCGTATCATTTGGGACCTGATCAAGACAGAATTGATCCTGCCCTATCTCGATATTGATCTGCACTATTATGATCTCTCGGTCGAAAACCGCGACGCGACATCCGACCAGGTAACAATCGATTCCGCCCACGCCATCAAGAAGCACGGCGTCGGTGTGAAATGCGCCACCATCACACCGGACGAAGCCCGTGTGAAAGAATTCAATCTGAAACAGATGTGGAAATCACCGAACGGCACCATCCGCAATATTCTGGGCGGCGTGATTTTCCGTGAACCCATCATCTGCCAAAACGTGCCGCGCCTGGTGCCGGGTTGGACCAAACCCATCATCATCGGCCGTCATGCCTTTGGTGACCAATACCGCGCCACCGATTTCACCTTCCCCGGCAAGGGCACGCTGACCATGAAGTTCGTCGGTGACGATGGCACCATCATCGAAAAAGAAGTGTTCAAAGCCCCCGACGCTGGCGTGGCCATGGCCATGTATAACCTCGATGACTCGATCAAGGAATTTGCCCGCGCGTCGCTCACCTATGGCTTGCAGCGCAAACTGCCGGTGTATTTCTCGTCCAAGAACACCATTCTCAAAGCCTATGACGGCCGCTTCAAGGATATCTTCCAGGCCATCTTCGACGCCGAATTCAAAGCCGACTACGACAAGAACCACATCACCTACGAACACCGCCTGATCGACGACATGGTGGCGTCTGCCATGAAGTGGACAGGTGGCTACATCTGGGCCTGCAAAAACTATGACGGCGACGTGCAGTCAGACTTGGTCGCACAAGGCTATGGCTCATTGGGCCTGATGACATCGGTGCTGATCACACCAGACGGCAAGACCGTCGAAGCCGAAGCCGCCCACGGCACGGTGACCCGCCACTACCGCCTGCACCAACAGGGCAAAGCCACATCAACCAACTCAACAGCGTCTATCTACGCCTGGTCCGGCGGCCTCAAACACCGCGCCAAACTCGACGACAATGCCAAGCTGATGAAATTTGCAGAGACCCTGGAAAAGGTGACAGTCGCCACCATCGAAGAAGGCAAGATGACGAAAGACCTCGCCGTCCTCGTCGGCCCGGAACAACAATGGCTGACCACGGAAGGCTTCATTCAGGCCGTCGACAAGAATCTCGAAAAAGCCATGGGCTGATTGTTCGTTGAGAGCGGTTCCCGGTACTCTGGAACCGCTCTAGGCCGCCTTTTCGTTGTTTTGCACAAGGGTCGTCGGCAACCAGACCGTAAATGCACTGCCAACGCCTACCTCTGAACGAATATCAAGACGACCGCCATGTTGCACGGCAATCTGTTCAATGGCAGGAACACCCAGGCCAGTTCCAAAACTCTTTGTCGTGAACAGCGGTTCACGAATCCGGCTGAGCACTTCAGCCGGAATCCCCGGGCCATTGTCGATGACGCGCAAACTGACAAGGCCCTTTTTCATGAACGTCGAAATCGTCAGTTTTGGCTCGGCAACCGCCTGCCCAACGGCAGCCGTCATCGCCTCAACCGCATTGTTGATCATGTTGATGACCGCGCGTTCCATGCGTGACGGATCAAACGGAACCGTCGTCCCGTCAAGGCCCAACAACAATTCGACGCTCACATGTGCCGGAAGTTTTTTCACCTCTTCCTCCACCACACCTGTCAACCATGCATCGAGATCACCGGGCTGACACTGCAACTGCCTGGTGCGCGAAAAATCCAGCAGCTGCGTAATGATGTTGTCACAGCGCACGATACCCTTGTTGATGCGGTCAAGCTGCGCTTCAACGCCCATGCCCTTGTCCTTCAACTTGCGCTCCAGCAAAAACGCCGACGTGCGCACAGCACCCAGCGGATTGCGCAATTCATGCGCGACAGTTGCCGTCAATTGACCAAGTTGCTCCATGCGGCCTTTCTTGATCAACTCGTCCTGCGCATCAGAAAGCTTGCGCACGTTGGATGCAAGTTCGCGGTTCAAGCGCGAGACTTCTTCGTTGATGCGTTGCAGTTCCGACATTTGCGAAATGTCAATCAAGCTGACAGTCGCCGAGCGAAGCGTATCGCCCAGATCCAGCCAGCCCGAACTGACCACGATCACCGTACGGGGTTGATTGCCCAGCCCCTGGACAACGGTTTCAAACTTGCAGGCCTGCCCGGGAAAAACCGGGTTGGCTTCACGCAGTTTGGTGATCATTCGGGCTTGATCCGTCTCGCTGCCATCACCTCCGCAATATGCGTTGAACAGCGGATTGGCAAAGGCCACCTCGAAGTTTTCATCAATCTGCGCCACTCCGACGGGAACAGTTTCCGAGAGAGCCTTGTACTGGTGTTCACGTTTCCTGATATCAGTCAGGTCAGAATTGGTGCCGATGAGATAGACCTTGCCATCAGGCCCCTCCAGACGCGCCTTCCGCGTGAGAACCGGCGTTTTCATGCCATCTTCGCGGCACGCCATTTCTTCGGCAATGCTGTCTTCTCCGGTATCAATGACGGCACTGTCCCGCTCTGAAAAACCGTTCGCATCCTGTGCCGGATAGAAATCAAAATCGCATTTTCCCAAAAGTTCGGCCTCTGCTTTGCCGATCATGGTGCAGTGGAGTTTGTTCGAATAGACAAACTTCAGGTCTTCATCCTTCACGAAAATGGATGTCGGCAAATGATCAAGAATGCTCAGCAGCACTTCAGAGTCAGTCAGTCGTTCCGCCATGGCAGTTCCCTCATTCAATCTTGCTTGCGAAACAATCAGACAGCCTCGCGTTCGACAGTCTGCAGCAGCCGCATCAAATCGACCGGTTTTGAAAATACACCAAGCGCCCCGCCTTTGACCGCCTTGTCGAGCAAATCATCAGCACTGTAACCGGTCATGAAATAAATTCGCGCATCTGGATTAACCGCCTTGATTTCCATGAATGACTCAACACCGTTCTTGTTGGGCATCATCACATCAAAAAAGCCGATATCGACTTTATTCAGGCTGAAGGCCTCAATGGCCTGCTGCCCGTCATAGGCAACGATGACCCTGTGATTTTCCATCTCGAAAAGTTCAGCCAGCGATTCAGCATTGGCGACATCATCATCGACCACCAGAATATTCAGTTTCCTGCTCATGAAAGACTCCAGGTCAAGCCGCAAGTTGCGACAGTTTGTTGATGAGTTGCAAAGGGTCAAAAGGTTTGTTCAGAATGCCTGTGACAGTGACGTCATTCAGTGGAGATTGCGACATGTCCTGCGGTTGGCGCGGGTGTGGCAGGATAACCGTCTGCGCCCGATGACCCAGTGCCTGCGCCTGTTTGAACATCTGCATGCTTTCAATCAACGGCGTCGGTAAATCCAGCAACAGCACTTCATCGCTCACAAGCCGCGCGGGCATTGACGAAGCTTGCGTCACATGGCGGCAGCGCATGCCATGGTCTTTCAACGTGTCATGAATGAAGCGCCCCATGTTCAGATCATCGGTTTTTCCCAATGGCGGAGCCAGCACCAAACCTGAACGTCCCACACTGGTTGTCAGTTTCAATATGGCTTCAGGATCAAACGGTTTTTCCAGCACACCCAAGGCCCCGCCATTCAACGCCTGTATCAACAGCTGTTCCACGCTGTAACCCGTCATCATGTAGATCCGTGCCTGCGGCCTGACGCGATGGATTTGCATGAAACTTTCAACGCCGTTCATTCCCGGCAAAATCACATCCATGAATGAAATGTCAAAATCCTGTTGGATGGCGGCACTGATGGCATCTTCACCGGAATAAACCGTGCTGACGCTGTGGCCCTCCATTTCAAGGAGCTCGGTCAGTGATTCCGCGTTGTCAACATCATCATCAACAACAAGTATGCGAAGTGGCTGTGTCATGCTGCAGACCTTTCCTGATGGGGTGTTAAGGGCAGGTTGATGGTGAATGTGGCACCCGCACCGAATTCAGATGCAATGTCGAGATGTCCGCCATGCTGTACAACGATTTGTTCAACCGCCGGAATGCCAAGGCCAGTGCCAAAACTCTTCGTCGTGAACAATGGCTCGCGGATTTTTTCCAGGTTCTCGGGCGCAATGCCTGGGCCATTGTCTGCAAACCTGATGCAGGCAAAATCACCGTTGCGCAGCGTTGTCACCCAGATGCAGTGCCGCTCACCAACCGATCCATGCTCATGCTGGGCCAGGGCCTCGCTCGCATTGCCCAGCAAATTGATGACCGCCCGTTGCAGCCGTGCCGCATCGAATGGCACACGCAAACCCTCAAGACCCAAAGCGCATTCAATGTAGATGTTGTCTGGCAAACGCTGCGCCTCTTCGCGCACGATCTTGGCCAGCCAGTCATCCAGATAGGCCAGGCTGCTGTTCACTTCCTTGCTGCGCGAAAAATCCAGCAGCTGCGAAATGATGGTGTCACAGCGGTCAACACCATTGTTGATGCGCTGCAAGTGGCCGCCGAACTCACCGCCCATGGCACTGGTTTTGCGCTCCAGCAGAAATGCACTATTGCGGATGGCACCCAGCGGATTGCGGATTTCGTGGGCAATGGTGGCTGTCAACTGCCCCAGCTGTTCCAGCCTGCCTTTCTTGATCAGCGCATCCTGCGCGTCTTTCAGGGCCTTCACCTTGCTTGCCAGTTCTTGGTTCAAATTCGAAATGTCTGAATTGATCGTCGAAAAGCGCTCGGTCAAAGTCTCGGCCTCGCGTCTCGCCAGAAGCAATTCAGCCCGTGCCTTTTCGCCGTCGTCAAGCCGCAGGAAAGTGAACCTCATCATCCGGATTGCGAGACCGACGCCGACAAGCACACTCGCCGCAACAGCCAGCGTCAGCAACACCAGATTCCGCCACGCCGCAGCGGCAACGTCAGAACTCAAAAACCCGACTTGGGTTTTGGCATTGAAAAAATGGATCAGCCACAACGCAATGACGGGGAAGACCAGCAGTCCCAGAATCTGCCACAGCTTGTGTGCTGCAGTCTGAGATGCCAAACGTCCCACGTGTCCCATCCTGTTCGTCATGGTCTCCGACAACCGAAGACTACATCCGGTGGGGGAAGCTGGAACCAACACAGTAAATTTGGAGTTAAGGCGATGCAACAAAGTGAAAAACGCACCGGTGGTTGCAATCTTCCGCTCGTCTTCCTGCCCCTTCTGGGCATGGCTATCGCAGATGGCCACCAAAGGCCCCATCGCCCTTCGGGCACTTCCCCAACAAGTTGGGGAAGGGATAATGCAGACACCTCCCTTGATGATCAGTATTTCGGGAAGGCTAACAGCCAGGTCTTCCCCAATTTATTGGGGAAGTGCCCGAAGGGCGATGGGGGCCTTTGTGGTAGCCATCTGCGATAACCCTGTACACAGGGGGAGTGCTTGCATCTGACAGCACCGCGCACCCGTCACATGCAGATATAAGCCTGTCCGCCAGCATGGGTGACAACGTTGCACAGCGAATGCACAACATCAGACCGTTGCGTCCATGCGGCAGCCGCCATCAGCAATGGCGCGGCACCGCAGCCCGAAACCTGCAATGCAAAGCGGCGGTTATTGTCTGACTGCCATTTTGTGTAAGCGTCCCACGAGGTTGTGTCACCTTCGGCAATGGAAGCAAACGGATCAGCTTGCAGTCCGGCTGCGGATTTTGCCCTGTTCCAAAAATGATGGAATGTCAGTCCAACGCCCAATCCAAAAAGACAGGCCAGAAATGTGAACAACAGGTACGCAACATTTGTCATAATTCTTATATGCTGTCACGGTTGGGTTAATGCCGCCTTAAACCAGTGCACGGCGGCGCAGGAACGCCGCCGTGCAAGAGATGTTCAATGTTGAATTACCAGTGGCGATGACACTGCTTCACTTTCACCCAGTGTCCGTAGCGGTACACTTTCTTCCAGTGACAGTGATAAGGCGCACGCTTGTGATAGCCATAATGGTTTGTGTTGTAGTACCCGACGTAAGGCAAACCAATATGCACATTCACCTTGGCTTCAGCAGGGGCAGTTGCAGCACCCAGACCAAGCGCCATGGTGGCGGCCGCAGCAACGGCAATCAAAGTTTTACGGATCATGATAAAACATCCTTTCCATATTCAGGGACACGCAAACAACGAGCCTGCGTTATGCGCAACTTCGCAGGAATAACCTGAACTCAGGATGAACGGCGTTATCCCAAAAGCGCCTTCACAATGCCACCAGCTTTCCCCATATCCATCTGACCGGAATATTTCGCCTTCAACTCCGCCATCACCTTGCCCATGTCCTTGACCGACGTTGCACCCACAGCGGCAATCACATCCGCAACAGCAGTCTTGGCCTCGTCATCGCTCATTTGTTTTGGCATGTAGCTCTGGATAATGTCCATTTCCTCGCGCTCGGCCTGCGCCAGTTCTGCACGTCCACCCGCATCAAAAGCCGCAATCGAATCCTGCCGCTGTTTCACCATCTTGGCCAACACATCCATGATCGTCGCATCGGAAATTTTTTCGGAATCATGTCCGTCGGTGCGGGTGTTGATGTCCTTGTCCTTGATTGCAGCATTCATCAGGCGGATGGTGGCAAGCTTCCGCTTCGCACCAGACTTCATGGCGTCCTTCATATCCTGGGTCAGTTTTTCACGAAGCGACATTTCATACCTCAATCTGCAATAAAAAAGCGTGGAATAGTCTTTTCGGGTCGCAAGCGCAAACTTGACGTATCACCCCGCCTCCCCTAACCAAGCGCAAATTCCCGGAGACTCATAAAGCCATGGCATCGTCCAAAAAGCCCGCAACGGCCAAAGCAAAACCACGCCCGCATTTCAGCGATTGGGATCAACCCAAAATCACCGCCGTGCTGGTTCTGGCTGATGGCACAGTGATCGAGGGTTATGGCTTTGGGGCCGAGGGTGAGGCGGTGGCCGAAGTCTGCTTCAACACGGCAATGACCGGTTATCAGGAAGTGCTGACCGACCCCTCCTATGCAGGCCAGATCGTGACATTCACGTTTCCGCACATCGGCAACGTTGGCACCAACGATGATGACAGCGAAACAACAAACCTCGCAGCCGCCGCCGCCGTGCGCGGCCTCGTGGTCAAAGCCCCGGTCACTGAACCCGCCAATTATCGCAACACCAAACATTTCGACAAATGGCTGAAAGCCCGTGGCATCATCGGCCTCTCCGGCGCTGATACCCGCGAACTCACCAACCTGATCCGTGACAAGGGCATGCCCAACGGCGTCATCGCCCACAATGCCAAAGGCAAGTTCGACATCAAGAAGCTTGCCAAAATGGCAGCCGATTGGCCGGGCCTCGTCGGCATGGATCTGGCGAAAGACGTCTCCATGACGCAGCGCATGGAATGGGATGAAAAGCTGTGGGACTGGGGCAATGGTTACACCACGGCAACAGGAGGCAAACGCGTCGTCGCCATCGACTATGGCCTGAAACGCAACATACTCCGCTGCCTTACGTCAGCAGGCTGTGACGTCACAGTCGTTCCCGCCACGACGTCTGCCGAAGCCATTCTCGCCATGAAGCCGGAAGGCATATTCCTCTCAAACGGCCCGGGCGACCCCGCAGCGACAGGCGAATATGCCGTGCCTGAAATCAAGAAACTCGTAGACTCCGGCACACCGGTTTTCGGCATCTGCCTCGGTCATCAGATGTTGGCTATTGCACTGGGCGGCAAGACCCTAAAAATGCACCAAGGCCACCACGGTGCCAACCACCCCGTCATGGACCACACCACAGGCAAAGTCGAAATCGTCTCGATGAACCACGGTTTCGCGGTAGATCGCGCGTCATTGCCTGACAACATTCAGGAAACCCACGTCTCGCTCTTCGACGGCTCAAACGCCGGACTGCAAGTGAAGGGCAAACCAATCTTCTCCGTACAACACCACCCGGAAGCCAGCCCCGGCCCGCAAGACAGTCACTATTTGTTCAAGCGCTTTGTGGAGATGATGGAAAAGGGCAGCAACTAAATTCCCTCATCCGCCCTTCAAGCACCTTCTCCCGTTGGAAGAAACGGGAGAAGGCATTGGTATCTGCCTTCTCCCGCCCTTCCTGCGGGAGAAGGTGCCCGAAGGGCGGATGAGGGAGTTGCGTAAGGTGGCAAAGAATTGGATATCAATCTTCAGCGGCCCGCTTTCTCCCCCCGCTGCAACACCCACTGCGCCAGCATCAGCAACACCAACGACGTCAGCAGCACCACCGTTCCCACCGCATTGATCTCTGGCGTCACGCCCCTCCGTATCGCCGAGAACACATAGATCGGCAATGTAATGTCCGGCCCTGCCACGAAAAACGCGATGATGAAATCTTCGAACGAAAACGTGAAAGCCAACAACGCGCCTGCCAATATCGAAGGAGCCAATGCTGGCAGCACCACTTGCCGGAATGTGCCAAGCGGCGTGGCATATAAATCTTCCGACGCCTCAACCAGACTGCGGTCCATGCCCTGCAGCCGCGCCCGCACCAGCAATGCAACGACAGCGATGTTGAACAGCACGTGTGTGGCGATGACGCTCCACGTTCCCATTTGCAGGCGGAACGTTCCAAGCTTTTCCAGCATGGGGTTGATCACGTCGAAGATCGTGACAAAGGTGATCAGGGATGAAATGCCGATGACAATGCCCGGCACCAAAATGGCGATATAAATAAGCGCTTCAAACAATGCTTTCACCCAGCCTTTGGTGCGCTCCAAACCCAGCGCGGCCATGGTGCCGAAGATGGCTGAAAGCACAGCGGTGAACAGTCCGATGATAACGCTGGTGGTCAAAGCCTCGGTGATCAGCGGATTGCTGAAAGCCTTGCCATACCATGCCACCGAAAAACCCTTCCACACCATGGATTGGTTGCCTGCATTGAATGACAAGCCGACAATCAGCGCGATGGGCGCATAGAGGAACAGGTAAATCAGTGTGGCATAAATCCGCATGGGTTACACCAGTGCCGCGCGGCGTTGGTCGGTTTTTCCGAGCACGAAGCGCATGTAGAAAAACACCGTGACAAACATGATGGCCACGAGTGTGATCGACACCGCGGCGCCATAGGGCCAGTTCCGTGATTGCAGGAACAGGTCGACCAGCGCATTGCCGATGAAGAAGACCTTTCCGCCGCCCAGATATTGCGGCAAAATATAATCACCCATCAACAAAATAAACACCAGCATCGAACCAGTGGCCACACCGGGAAGTGCGAGTGGAAATGTGATTTGCCAGAATGTGCGCCATGGCGTTGCCCCCAAATCCGCCGACGCTTCAAGCAGCCGCTTGTCGAGTTTTTCCAGCGACACATAAATCGGCGGCACCATCAACGGCAGAAAACCATAAACTGCACCAATCAAAACTGCAGTGGGCGTGTTGAGCAGGCGCACATCAGTGATGCCAATCCAGGCCAGCCAAGACGGAATGCCCTTCGATCCCAGGATCATGATCCACGCATAATAGCGCATCAACTGGCTGGTCCAAAATGGGGCCATGACAAGCACAAGCATGACGACGCGCCATTTCGGCGGCACTTTGACCGCCAGAAAATACGCCATGGGAAAAGCGAAAAACGCAGTGAGTAACGTGCCAAGCGGTGCCAGTGTCAGCGTATTGAAAAAGGCTTTGCTGCGTGCCGGCAAGTTCAAATAATTGTCAGCGGTGAAGGCAGGCACATAGCCGCCTGCGGCACCGCGTTCGCCAAAGGAAAACACCAGCATCACCAGCAACGGCAAGATCAACAGAAAGAAAAAGAATATCCCCGCTGGTGCCAACAAAAGGCCAGTCACCAGCGGGGAGCGATTGTGTGAGTTCACGATGCCTCAGGCCGACTTGAAGCGGGCCATGATTTCCGCACGCAACGGATTGGTGAGCGTTGCCGCCGCACCAAATTCAAGCGTCGACAATGCTTCGGCTGCCGGATAGAGAATGGGATTTTCCAGCATGTCCTTTGGCACCAAGGCATTGGTGCGCGAGTCGGTTGATGGATAGCCGTGGGCTTTCACCTCAATGGCGTTAATGGCGGGTGTGAGCAGGAAGTCCATCAGCGCATAAGCCGCATCGATGTTCTGCCCGCCCTTTGGAATGGCGTAGAAATCACTCCAGATTTCACCACCGTCCTTGGCCAACACATATTTC
>JAYUVC010000121.1:0-7524 GCA_043754325.1 Hyphomicrobiales bacterium | reverse complement strand
TTCGCCTTCTCACTCATGCGGTTGGTGCCAAGGTTATGTGTCGAAGGGTAGGGCGGGGTGCGATGTGATTTAGTCGCACCTGCGGCTTCATAAACCGCAAAGCCTTGCTTGTAGGCATGTTCGCGCATGGCAACGTCATTGGGATGATCGTCGAAATGCACGTTGGGAACCGGCATGCCGTGCTGATCCTTTTCGGTCGCGTGCAAGGTGACGCGGTTGGTTTCCTGCGGCATGTCTTCACCCACAATCCACATGCCCGCCATGTGGTCATAGGTGTCCATGGCCGCCGTAAAGTCACGGCCCCAACCACCTGGATTGAGGAAAGCCGCCATGAAGGGCAGACCCAGCGACAGGGTTTCCATTTCATACCCGGCGATAAAGCCACGTGACCCATCATTACGGGCTTCATCACGGATGATGCCTGCCATGGTGGTGCCACGATACATATAGACTGGTTTTTCAAACGACGCATAAACCGAGCCTGTCACGTGGCGCATGTAGTTCTTGCCGACCTGGCCGGACGAATTGGCCAAGCCATCAGGATATTTCGAGGACGCTGAATTCAGCAACAGCCGCGGGCTTTCGATGGTATTGCCAGCCACACATACAACTCGGGCTTTTTGCTGATGCTGAACGCCTTCCTTGTCGGCATAGACAACGCCCGTCACCTTGCCCGTATCATCATGCTCGATTTTCAGCACATGTGAATTTGGACGCACTTCGAGATTGCCCGTCGCTTCGCCTTTCGGCAATTCGGCGACCAGAGTTGACCATTTCGCACCAGACTTGCAGCCTTGGAAACAGAAACCAATCTGCTGGCATGACCCGCGACCATCCCGTGGTTCGGAATTGATCGACATGTTGCCGGTGTGCACTTCCTTGTAGCCCAGCTTCTTCGCCCCCGCTTCCAGCACTTTGTAATTGTTGTTGCCGGGAAGCCGGGGAATGCCGTTGGTGCCGGTTGTGCCCATTTTCTTTTCGGCCATGTCATACCATGGGGCCATTTCAGCATGACCAATCGGCCAATCCAACAGGTTGGCACCGGCAAGTGCGCCATAGGTGGTCTTGGCCTGCCATTCATGTTCCTGAAAACGCAGTGATGCGCCAGCCCAATGAGTTGTGGAGCCGCCGACGGCTTTCACGATCCAGGCGGGGAGGCCGGAGAAGTCCTTGGCAACGCGCCAGCTACCAGACGTAGTGCGTTTGTCCAACCAGGCAATCTGGCTGAAGCTTTCCCATTCATTGTTGACGAAGTCTTCGGTTTCGACACGCGATCCGGCTTCAAGGCACACAACCTTGACGCCCTTTTGCGCCAGTTCATTTGCCAAGGTGCCGCCACCGGCACCAGAGCCTACGATGACAACCACAGTTGCGTCATTCAGTTCGAAAGTAGCCATAATGTTAATTCCCCTCAGAGCCAATTGACGTCGTTGAAGCCGCGGTTGATGTAACCGCCCTTGGAGGCGCTTTCACCTTCGTAGCCAAACAGTGGCCATACCTCTTCGTTGTTGTAGAGCCCGGTTACCAGCGAGCCCCGGATTTTTTGAAAGAAGGGCGAGGTTTCCATGGTTTTCAGAATGGCGACGCGGTCCGCTTCATTTGGCATTTCAGCGTAGCTTGCCTGCTTCATATCGACGGCGGCTTTGTTCAAGGCGGCGACGCCATCTTCCAGCAGGGTCTTGGCGGCGGCATCATCCTTGGCACCGGCATCAATGCCTTCCATGACTTTGGCGTAGAACTGGTCGCCAACCTTGTCATGCGGGTAAATGTCGCGTGCCAGCTTCACGAGCGTTGCAAAGCTTGCAGGTGATACGGCAACAGGTGTTGCAGCCCAGGCTTTGCCGCTGAGGGCTGCCACTGGAATGACGGCACTTGCCACCGCAGTGATGGTTCCGGTTCGCAGAAAATTTCGGCGGGATACTTTTGGTGTCCGGTCGATCAGTCGCATGATATTCCTCCCTTAACAGTTGTTTTTGTTATCGTTATAAAAATCGGCCATGGCGCTGCAGCACTTCAATCTTGTAGCCATCAGGATCAGTCACAAAAAAGAATTTCGCCATCAAGGCGCCTTCGCGATGGAATTCCTTGATCGGGTTTGGGGCAAAGCCCAGCCCTTCGATATTGCGGTGGGTGTCTTCGAGATTATCCACCGTCAAGGCCAAATGGCCATAGCCGGTGCCGTGGGTGTAAGCTTCGGCGCGGCCATGGTTGACCGTCAGTTCAAGTTCAAACTCGGTTTCGGCATTGCGCAGGTAAACCAGCGTAAATCCGTCGAAGTCATAGCGATCCTTGACGTTGAGGCCGAAAGCCTTGCCGTAGAAGGCCACAGACTTTGCCTCGTCCATGACGCGGATCATTGTGTGAATGGATTTGGCCATATCTGTCCTCAGGGTTTCGGATCGGTTTTGAGATAGTCGATGATCAATTGGCGTTTTGCCGGGTCTTTTTGTTTGTAAACCGCCATCAGCGTATCTGGAACCATGGCCTTGGCATCTGTCAGCCAAAGATCAAGCTGTTCCGGCGTCCACTGCCAGGCGGCGGCCTTCAGACCAGCGGAATATTTAAAGTCAGGCAAACTTCCGGGTTTGCGTTGCAGCAAACCAGCAAGATGCGGACCCACTCGCTTTGGGGCGGTGGCATCAAGCGTATGGCAGGTGCCACAATGGTTCTTGAACAGCTTGGCACCGTCAGCATCTGCGGAAGCAGCACTTTGGCTGCAAAGCGCCAAAAACACCAGCGATACCACATTAATACTCGACCCTGATCGCATTATGCCCTCTGATTGTTCGTCACTTACGCTAAAGGCGGCAGTGGAAAGGTGGTAGTAGCTGAATACTACGCTGCCTCGTTTTGAAGTTGTTGGTGATCAAAATTGCCTGAGACATAATTCAGGCAGCAGCAGCGCAGCAAAGATGCAAAATTGACAACCTCGCCGTGGATTTCCAAAGCCTCTTCGTAAAGCTTGGTCAAAAACCGGGCGAGGCTCATGCCCTGCTCGTCTGCAATGTCTTCGACAATGCGCCAGAACTTCGCCTCAAGGCGCACACTGGTGGCATGCCCCATCAAGCGGACTGACCGCGTTTCATGGGCATAATTTCGTGGGTCCTGACCCGCAAACATGTGGCACATACTCATTCCCCCGAAATCGGTATTGTTTTTCTTTCAATCGTCACATGTTTGCGAAAGCTATGCAAGGCCCAGTTCCCGAAAACCAACGGCTGTTCCCAATGCAAACGGAGGCTGTTCAGGAAGATGCAATAAACGCCGGATTGTCAAAGCCGCGTTCTGTCTTGCCATAGCAAAGCGGTGTTCCGTCCACATTGCACACCTTGCCTCCCGCCGCTTCCAGCACGGCTTGCCCGGCACCCGTATCCCATTCCATGGTGCGCCCGAAGCGGGGATAAAGATCGGCTTCACCCATGGCGACAAGGCAAAATTTCAATGATGAACCTGCGGATTTCAGGGATTTGACCTTGCAGGATGCGAGATAGGCTGTGGTGCTGGCATCCATATGACTGCGGCTGGCGACAACTGTAAGGCCTTGCGCCGGGATTGGTCGCACGCGAATGGCGTTCCACGTGACATTGGCCAGTGAGTCTCCCGGCTTGAGGCTGGCAAATCCGGCGCCATGGGTTGCTTCACCCCAGAACATCTGTTCCGTTGCCGGGGCATAAACCACGCCCATCACCGGGCGGCCCTGTTCAATCAATGCAATATTGACCGTAAATTCACCGTTGCGGGACAGGAACTCCTTGGTTCCGTCCAAGGGATCGACCAGAAAGAAGCGGTCACCCACCTCCGGCACATCGCCGCCCGCTGCCGCCTCTTCTGCCAGCACAGGCACATCAGGCCAAAGTTCCTTCAAGCCCCGGAGAATAAGTTTTTCAGCCAAGGCGTCAGCTTCGGTCACTGGTGAAAGGTCAGCCTTCGCTTTCACAGCAAAGTCAGACGCGTAAACCGTCATGATTTCGCGTGCGGCCATCTGGGCGAGATACAAGAGCTTCGACAGGTTGGCAGAAGGGGTAATGCTGGACATGTGAACGGGTGCCTTGGTTTTGCGGCTCTATGGCCGAGAGGGACTTTACCCGTCAATGCGGAAAAACTGCGGCGGAAAAACTGCGGCGGATTTGTTATAGGTCTGTGACGAATCACTGTTGGGCAACCGGGGAGAATATTCAGAATGGACTTGAAACTGTCAGACCTTGATCTTGCGGCACTGCTGTGTTCGCGCGTCTGCCACGATATCATTTCGCCTGTTGGTGCAATTGCCAATGGCCTTGAGCTGATGGACGATCCGGAAGTCGACGCTGAAATGAAGGCCACCGCGCTGAACATGGTACGCTCGTCGGCCAAAACCGCCACCGCCAAACTGAAATTCTGCCGCATCGCCTTTGGCGCCTCCGGTTCAGCGGGTGCACAGATTGACATGAATGAAGCTGGCGAAATGGCGAAAGATTTTGTCGGCAACGAAAAAATCAGGCTGGATTGGCAGGCTCCCCGCGAAAACCGTCCGAAGGCCGAAGTCAAGCTGGTCCTGAACATGCTGATGCTGGCGATGGCCGGAATCCCGCGTGGTGGCGTGGTCACAGTGACTGTGGAAGGTCGTAACTTTATCGTCTCGGCCAAGGGCGAGCGCGCAAAAGTGCCGCAAGCCATGGCCGATGTTCTAACCGGAGCTGCCCCGATTGACAGCCTCGATGCCCGTATGGTGCAGCCTTATTATGCAAAATTGCTGGCGGAATCGGCTGGCTTGCAACTTGGCATGTCGTTGGAACCTGACGATGTGGTGCTTGTGGCTGCGCGTCCAAACTAAATTGGTCACAGCGTGTTAACCAGCGCAACCGCATTCAACTGTTCGTAAAAATTTGAAGTATTCCTGTAAGGCCTTGGAGAGCCGGCCGCACGGACCGGATCCGGCTGCAAGGGGCTGGTGTTGCTCCGGCCTGTGAAAACGCCGACCCTGCAAACGAAAGAAGGCACCACCTGCAAAAGCGGTGCCTTCTGCATTTTAATCCTGTTTTCCAGCGTAGGAAATTAGCGCTTGACAGCGCGCGGTCATTCTGCCAGAAAACGGATACTCCAGAAATCCACCCGGAAGAAATCAACCCCGCAAGTCTCGGGCAAGTGCCGCTATGGCGGCATCCCAGGGAGACGACGCGGGTTGACGGGGCGGTACTGGTTTGATACCTTATATCAATAATTGTAGCAGGTACCTGAAATGGCTCTCAGCATCAAGAACAGGCAGACGGAAGCGCTTGCACGTGAACTTGCACGCGTCACCAAAAAGCCCATCACCAAGGCGGTTCATGACGCTCTTGAACGGGAGGTGAGACGTGAAACAGACATTGCCCGCATGGTCCCCAAATCTGGTCTTGCAGATGCACTGTTGCAGCTTGGCAAGCGAGCTGCGGCTCTTCCAACCATCAACAACATGACGGCCGATGAAATCCTGGGCTATGACGCGTTTGGCGCACCGACAAAATGATCATCGATACGTCTGCCGTGCTGAGCATATTGCTGGCTGAACCAGATGCAAAAATCTATGCCGATGCGATTGCCGCTGCAAATCTCCGGGTGATGGCGGCACCGACTTACCTCGAGTTATGCATGGTATTTTGTGGACGACGGAACGACGAAAGCCTTGAGATGGTGGAGCAGTTTGTGCAGAAGGCCGCAATCTCAATTCGACCCTTTGGGCCAGAAGCCGCCGCTGTTGCCGCACAGGCATTCCTCCGTTTCGGCAAAGGCCGGGGCCATCGTGCACAGCTCAATTTTGGTGACTGTATGTCCTACGCCATGAGCAAAACCGAGGCGATGCCCTTGCTGTTCAAGGGCGAGGATTTTGGACATACTGATGTGGAGCGGGTGTTGTGACGGTTTTGAAGGTCAGGTCAATCATGGATATAGGGTAACGTCCCCATTGTTTTGTAATTGACCAAAGGACCTCATCAGCCCTTCGGGCAGCTTCTCCAGAGGAGAAGCGACAGCTGTGAGATCTCGCTAGATGCCTGAATATGAGGGAGGACCACCACCCAGTCGCTTCTCCTCTGGAGAAGCTGCCCGAAGGGCTGATGAGGAAAGAAAGGGGACGTTACCCTTTGTCTTACAGTGCAGATATAAAAAATAGCGAAGCAACCTCATTTCTACAAGGCAAATCAATTTCACAAACACCCTCATGCTGAGGCGCTCGCCCTTGTGAGCCTCGAAGCATGCGCCGCAAGTACCGCACGCGGAGCGCGCCCTTCGAGGCCCGCAAGAGGGCGGGCACCTCAGGGTGAGGGAGGTGTCGCTGTGATTTGAAAAGAGACCTCATCAGCCCTTCGGGCAGCTTCTCCAGGGGAGAAGCGACGTGGTCTGAGATCTCCCCAAATGTTTGACAGAGAGGGAAGGTCCACCACCGCGTCGCTTCTCCCCTGGAGAAGCTGCCCGAAGGGCTGATGAGGTCCCTTTCACTCCGCCTTTGCAAACAGCCTGACTTCACTGCCTTTGCGTGCGGCTTTTAGCAGGAACTCCCAAGCGTAATCAGCGTAGGAGCGGAAGACGTAGATGTCGATGACGTTCACTTCCACGATGTGCAGCAATGCGCCCACTTCGGCGAATTTCATCCGGCGGATGGTGCCGGGGGGATAATCGCCGTGCGTCAGGTCTATGGAGGTTCCCTTCATCACGGTGGTGCGTGCGTGGTCGCCTTCCACCCGGATGATGCTGCGCATGTCGGAGACGTTGACGGCGAGGTGGTGGATGGATTTTAGGGCGGTGCTTAACTGCTCGGTGAGGGCTTGGGCTTTTTCGTTGGGGCAGAGGATCAGCCATTGGTCGGGGGAGAGCCAGAGGGCTTTTGTGTCGCCCCAGCTGGTGGAGGTGCGGGGGGATTTGGGGAGGTCGAGGCCCAGAACCGCTTTGGCTGCGGTCATGAATTTGCGGTCGGTGGCGAGGCCGCGAAGGTCGATCATGCTGCGTCCGGTTATCTCGCGCATGTTGATGCTGAGGTTCGTCGGTTCGGTGCGATGCGCCAAGGCGCTGGTGGTGATGAACTCAAGCATTCTGCCGTGCCCCTTCCTTGTCGTAGAAAACCACATCACTGATTTTGGCGCGGATGACTTTGCCGCCTTCGAGCGGGAAGGAAATTGTTTCGCCCATGCGGCTCCTGCCATTTTCGATGAGGGCCATGGCGATGGAGCGGCCAAGGGTGGGTGACATGTAGGTTGATGTGACTTGGCCGATCATCTGCATCGGCGGCTTGTCTTTCACCGTGCGCACGGCATAGGCGCCATCCGGCAGAACTTCTTGCGGGTCTTCGGTTAACAGGCCCACGAGTTGCTTGCGGTTGGGTCCGGCGAGGTACGACTGTTCGAGGGAGCGTTTGCCGAGGAAGTCGGCTTTCTTTTTTGAGACGAGTCCGCTGAGGCCCACATCATGTGGCGTTGTGGTGCCGTCGGTTTCATCGCCGATGACGATGTAGCCTTTTTCAGCGCGGAGCACGTGCAACGCTTCGGTGCCGTAGGGTTCGATGCCGAATTCCTG
>JAYUVC010000120.1:0-13667 GCA_043754325.1 Hyphomicrobiales bacterium | reverse complement strand
TTGACGATCTTGGCCGTGACCTTGATTTTCTTGCCCTTCTTGGCCGTCATCAAGTCCTTCACGGCTTTGCGGGCCAGCGTATTCATTTCGCGTTCCAGCGAACGCACACCAGCTTCTCGGGTATAGTGCTGGATGATCTCACGAATGGCTTCGTCAGTAACTTCGAATTCCTTCTTGTCCAACGCATGGTTTTCCATGGCCTTGGGCACCAGGTGACGACGCGCAATCTCAGCCTTCTCATCTTCGGTGTAGCCGGCGATGCGAATGATTTCCATGCGGTCAAGCAATGCCGGCGGAATATTCAAGGTATTCGACGTGGTGATGAACATCACGTTCGAGAGGTCATATTCCACTTCAAGATAGTGGTCCATGAACGTGGCGTTCTGTTCCGGATCGAGCACCTCGAGAAGCGCTGACGACGGATCGCCACGGAAATCCTGGCCCATCTTGTCGATTTCATCGAGCAGGAAAAGCGGATTGGATTTCTTCGCCTTCTTCATCGACTGGATGACCTTGCCGGGCATCGAACCTATGTAAGTGCGGCGGTGACCACGAATTTCAGCTTCATCCCTGACGCCACCAAGCGACATGCGAATAAATTCGCGGCCTGTGGCCTTGGCGATGGATTTGCCAAGCGAGGTTTTACCCACACCCGGAGGCCCAACGAGACACAGGATTGGTCCACGCAATTTGTTGGTGCGCGCCTGCACCGCCAGATACTCGACGATGCGTTCCTTCACCTTTTCCAGACCAAAGTGATCCGTATCCAGAACATTCTGTGCATATTCAAGATCGGACTTGACCTTGCTCTTTTGCGACCATGGAATATTCAGCAACCAGTCAAGGTAATTGCGCACAACTGTGGCTTCGGCAGACATGGGTGACATCTGGCGCAGCTTCTTCATTTCAGCTTCCGCACGTTCGCGGGCTTCCTTGGAGAATTTCGTGTCCTTGATGCGCTTGTCGAGCTCACCCATTTCGTCGCGTTCTTCGCCGCCGTTGCCGGAACCGTCACCCAACTCCTTCTGAATGGCCTTCATCTGCTCATTCAGGTAATATTCGCGCTGGGTCTTTTCCATCTGGCGTTTGACGCGGCCGCGGATGCGCTTTTCAACCTGCAGAACCGAGATTTCGCCTTCCATCAGCGCGAAGGCCTTTTCCAGACGTTCATCAACAGTGGCAAGTTCCAGCATCTGCTGCTTGTCGGCAATTTTCAAGGCGAGGTGGGCAGCAATGGTATCAGCAAGTTTCGCTAAGTCCGTGATCTGGCCAAGACCAGCCAAAACTTCCTGCGGCACTTTCTTGTTCAGCTTCACATAACTTTCGAACTGCTGCGCCGTTGAACGGGCCAAGCCTTCTGTCTCTTTCGAAAAGGTTTTTGGCACTGGCATCAAAGCCACGCGGGCTTCGAAATAATCAGGCTTTGCGGTGAAATCGATAACCTTGGCACGGTCAATGCCTTCGACCAGCACCTTCACGGTGCCGTCCGGCAATTTCAGCAACTGCATGACCTGGGCCACGGTGCCCACGTCGTAAATCGTATCAATGCCCGGATCATCATCACCGGGATTTTTCTGTGCCACGAGGAGAATGCGCTTCTCTTCCCGCATCACTTCTTCAAGGGCACGAATGCTTTTTTCGCGACCCACAAACAGCGGAACGATCATGTGCGGAAACACCACGATGTCGCGGAGTGGAAGAACGGGAATCGTCTCTTCCGGGCCGAGTTCGACGTTTGACTGTGCTGGCTTTTTGGCCATGTTTTCTTCCTTCCGCAGGCTTGTTCACCTGCGCCTTGCATGTCGTTGCTCACCCATTATGGCATGAGGCGCACGCGTCCTGTTTCCCCATGTGGTTCACACCTGCATGTTGTTCAAGTGCGATTGTCACATGTCATTCATCACGCCGACACATTGGCCTTCTCTTCGCGATCTGCATAGATGAGCAAAGGTTTGGCTGCGCCGTCAACAACTTCTTTCGAAATCACCACTTCTTCTACGCCATCCATGCCCGGCAGATCATACATGGTGTCAAGCAGGATGTTCTCCATGATCGAACGCAAACCACGGGCGCCGGTTTTCCGCTCGATGGCGCGGCGGGCGATGGATTTTAGGGCTTCTTCCGGAATGGTGAGCTTCACACCTTCCATTTCAAACAGGCGCTGGTATTGCTTGACGATGGCGTTTTTCGGTTCAGACAAAATCTGCACCAGTGCTACTTCGTCCAGATCTTCCAAGGTTGCGGTCACTGGCAAACGACCAACGAATTCCGGAATGAGACCAAACTTCAACAAGTCCTCCGGTTCCAGTTCACGCAGCACAGCTCCGGTGCGGCGTTCATCCGGGGAGCGCACAGTGGCGGCAAAGCCCATGCCCGTGCCCTTGGCCCGCATGTTGATGATGCGCTCAAGACCCGCAAAAGCCCCGCCGCAGATGAACAGGATGTTCGTCGTATCGACTTGCAGGAATTCCTGCTGTGGATGCTTGCGACCACCTTGTGGCGGAACCGACGCAACCGTACCTTCCATGATTTTCAAGAGCGCTTGCTGCACACCCTCGCCTGACACGTCACGGGTGATCGAGGGATTGTCAGACTTCCGGCTGATCTTGTCGATTTCGTCGATATAGACAATGCCGCGCTGGGCCCGTTCTACATTGTAATCCGACGCCTGCAACAGCTTGAGAATGATGTTCTCAACGTCTTCACCTACATAACCTGCTTCGGTCAAAGTGGTGGCATCTGCCATGGTAAAGGGCACATCCAGAATGCGGGCCAGTGTTTGCGCCAGCAAGGTCTTGCCGGAGCCTGTTGGGCCCACCAGCATGATGTTGGATTTCGCCAATTCAACATCGGCACCCTTGCCGCCGTGGTTCAGGCGCTTGTAGTGATTGTGAACCGCCACTGACAACACACGCTTGGCGTGGTCCTGGCCGATCACGTAATCATCAAGCACTTTCCGGATTTCATGTGGCGTCGGCACGCCGTCTTTCGACTTCACCAATGCGGATTTGTTTTCTTCACGGATAATGTCCATGCAGAGTTCCACGCATTCATCGCAAATGAACACGGTGGGGCCTGCAATCAGCTTTCTGACTTCATGTTGGCTTTTGCCGCAGAAGGAACAATAGAGCGTGTTCTTGCTTTCGCCAGTCGTTGCCTTGGTCATCATGTCATTCCTCACTTCGGCACGCTACACATGCGCCACTCAAATTATATGGGCCGAAACAATCACTATAGCCCGTCTTGCCGACTCAAATCCAGCTTGCGCCCGCGTGGGTTAATCAAATCTTGCAGCCCGTGACCATTTGGCCATATCGGGTTTAACGCATTGATTTCACTAACGGATTATTTGCCTTCCGGGGTGTCGGGGCGCTTGTCCATGATCTTGTCGATCAGGCCAAACTCTTTTGCCTGCTCTGCGGTCATGAAATTGTCACGTTCCAGAGCGTCTTCAACCTCTTTGTAGTTGCGGCCCGTGTGCTTCACGTAGATCTCATTCAGGCGCTTTCTAAGCGATTCAACATTGCGGGCATGGATGAGAATATCCGTCACCTGACCCTGAAAACCACCCGATGGCTGATGCACCATGATCGACGCATGTGGCAGCGCATAACGCATTCCCGGCGCGCCTGCTGTGGCCAGCAATGACCCCATCGACGCCGCCTGCCCCATCACCATCGTTGACACCGGACACTTGATGAACTGCATGGTATCGTAAATCGACAACCCCGACGTCACCACGCCGCCCGGCGAATTGATGTACATGGAGATTTCCTTCTTGGGATTTTCAGCCTCAAGAAACATCAACTGCATGCAAACCGACGCCGCCATATTGTCCTCAACCTGCCCCGTCACGAAGATGATACGCTCGCGCAAAAGCCGAGACGGCAAATCATAAACCCGCTCACCACGGGCTTCCTGCTGGATGACGGAAGGCCAAAAGGCTGAGGTTGGGGTGTTGTGGTCGAATGAAGACATGGAGGCTCCCGGAGAATGAATCAGTTGTATTCTGACACCATAGATAGGTGACGCGGGGGGATTGTGGAAGGGGTTGGGATTTCTCGCTTGTACTACCGAATATTCGCACAAAACTTCTGTTACAAAGAAATTTGCAAACTAGTATCTATTTTGGTACAGGTATTCTCGGATGATAGGAACACTCAAACCACTGCCACTTCGGTTTTGGCGCACTCTTTCGGGGCGTGAACCAGTTCGGGAGTGGTTGAATGATTTGCCAGTCGAGGATCGCCGCGTGATCGGGCGCGATATCGCCAAGGTGCAGTTTGGTTGGCCGATTGGACTGCCTCTGTGTCGACCTTTGAAAGAAGGTCTTTGGGAAGTGCGCTCGTCATTACCAAGCAAGCGGGAAGTACGGGTGCTTTTTGGATTTCATGGCGGTGAACTGATTGCGTTGCATGCGTTCATCAAAAAAACACAAGCCACACCAGACTCTGATTTGAGGTTGGCGCGACAGAGATTTCAGGAGATAGTTGCATGACAAAGCACAACCCCCACCTCGGATCAAGTTTTGAGAGTTGGCTTGATGAGCAAGGTATTCGTGAAGAAGTAACGTCCGCTGCGATCAAGGAAGTGATTGCAGAACAGCTTGCTACGGAGATGAAGAGCAAGGGAATTAGCAAAACGCAGATGGCGGAAATGATGAACACCAGCCGTGCCCAAATTGACCGATTGCTTGATCCTCAAAATAACAGCGCCACGCTTGAAACACTGATGCGTGCGGCAAAAATGGTGGGACGAAATCTTCGCCTCGAATTGGTTTAATGTTGCACGATTGGAATGAAAAAACAAACCTCCTCAACCATTATCAATCTCCGCCTGCGTCACTGTATGCACATAATTGAACTGCACCGTCGCTCCTGGTGCCAGTGTTGACCAGATGCCGTTGTTGGCGGCTCCGTCTGGTGAAGCACCGGCACCCAGTGGGCCCGGCACGGTCAAGGTTTCGTTTCTGATGCCCGTGCCACCCGTGGGGACGAGCACAGCCGGGGTGCCATGCATGTCGCTGATCTGGACGTTGCTGATCACCACATTTCCAGTGTTCGCGATGCTGTAGGTGTAGGTTATGGTTTGGCCGACATTCACCGGTGTAGGGGCCGTGGAAAAGGTTTTGTTGATGACGAGCAAGGGCGTTGCAGTACCATTGTTGGTGATCGTGCAACTGATATCATCTGCTGCCTGAATGGTGAAATTGATGGGGATGGTGTTGAGGGCCGAAACGCTGGTTCCCGTCGCATTGGCGTTGTTGCAAACCACAACCTGGGCATAACCTGTCAGCAGCGACGTGGACCCCGGTGCCATGGTTTCAGTGAGGCTATAGGCCGCGTTGCCCGTTGCCGTGAAACTGATGGCGGCGGATGTGATGGCCGCAGCCGTGCCGGTGGTGTTGACTGCAGCCGGAGCACCTGTGCCCGTGACCGCAAGACGGAACTGGTCCGGGGCAGCAAGACGGCCAGATGCCGCCAGGGCTTTTTGCAGCCTGATCTTTGGTGCCACGCCGTCATTGACAAAGGTGCAGGTGATTTGCGCGGCGGGCAGCACGTTGGCCGCAGGAATGGTCAACAACAATCCGGTGAGCGAACCGAAGCTTGCGGGGTTTCCCGTTACTGCCGCATTGGCATCTGTGCAGCTTGCGCTGGCGATAGTGAAATAACTGCTGGTTCCCTCGGACACCTGGACCACGGAATTCAGCGCGCTGACGTTGATGGCAGGAGGAGCCGGGGGTGCCGGCGTTGCGGTTGCAGTCGTCGTGATCGCAGCAGGGGCAGACGCCAGATTTGCGACCGAGAAATTGAACGGTCCACCCCTGGTGTTCGACGTGGTTTTGCGAATGGCCACGGTTGCCGGTTTTGCGGTGTTGGTGAACGTGCAGATGATCTGGGCTGCGGGCAGAACATTTGCGGCGGCCACGGTCAGCACATTCGCGGCAAGGCTGCCGAAGCTTGCGGGATTGCCGGTAAAGCTGGAATTTGCATCACTGCATGTGGCCGACGTCGCGTTGAAGCTGGTGTTGACACCTTCTGTCACCTGTATCTGTGCGTTGGCCGCAGTCACCTGCACAGGTACTGGTGCCACTGGTGCGGCGGTGTTGGACGCCGTGGTCGAGATATTGGAGATCGCAGAAGCCAGGTTTGTTGCGGTAAACGTGAAGGGTCCGCCAAAACCGCCCACAGTGGTTTTTTGCAACGCGAAAGTGGGTGGCTTTGGCGCGTTGGTGTAGGTGCAGACAATCCTTGCAAAGGTCCTCAGGTTGACAACTGGAATGGTGATGACGTTGCCCGCAATTGAACCGAAGCTGGCGGGGTTTCCTGACGTGCCCGCATTGGTGTCTGTGCAGGTGCCGCCCGTGAGGTTGAAGTTGCTGTTGGCTGCTTCGGTCAGTGTGACCGGATTGCTGATGCTGGTCACGGATAAGTAAACCGGGGCAGCCGGGGCAGCAGTGCCTGCCACTGTTGTGGAGATGTTGGCTGGTGCACCTGCAAGATTTGTCGCCGTGAAGCTGAACGGACCACCCGGAAGCAGCGTCGTTATTTTCTGGATCGCCACCAGCGGAATGGCAGAATTGACGATGTTGGTGAATGTGCAGGTGATCTGCGCCCTGGCGCGTATGTTGGTGGCGGGAATAGTGAGCACATTGCCGGCAAGGGTTCCAAATGTGCCCGCCGGATTGCCGGATGCACCTGCATTGCCATCCGAGCAAGTGGCCGACGTGATTGTGAAGTTTGTGGCCACGGTCTCGGTGATGGTCACTGCCGTGCCGTTGGTGGTGGCGAGAATGGGTGATGTTGTCGTGGGATAGGGCGTGCCAGCGGTCGCTGTTGAAATCGCGGCAGGGGCTGAGGCGAGGTTGGTGGATGTGAAGGTGAAGGGCCCGCCCGCTGATCCCAGTGTGGTCTTTTGCACGGCCACAGTCGCTGCAGTGGCGGTATTGACGGAATTGGTGATGGTGCAGGTAATTCTCGCCGCCGCCACTACGTTGATTGCAGGAACCGTCAATACATTGCCTGCCAGCGTTCCAAAGCTTGCAGGATTGCCCGTGATGGCCGCATTGGCGTCGGTGCAGCTTGCCGCAGTTGCAGTGAAATTCGTCGCAGGCGTTTCGGTGATTGTGACGGCGGTGTTGAACGCCGTGACATTGATGGCCGTGGGCACGGCAGGCGTTGCTGTATTGGGCGACGTTGTTGAAATAGCCGCTGGCGCTGACGCGAGATTGGTGACAGCAAAACTGAAAGGCCCGCCAATGGCGCCTGCGGTGATTTTTCGCAACGCCACGGTTGCGGGTTTTGCGGTGTTGGTAAAGGTGCAGGCAATGGCGTCGCCATAGGAAGTGGACGCAAAACTGTAGCTGGTAACCGGCTGGTTGCTGGGAATCACTGTTGATGATCCCGTTGCACTGTTCGTGCAGTTCAAGCTTGACGTATATTGCGCAAGATTGCTGACGCTGCCTGCTGCCATTGTTTCGACAACGGTTGTCGCCACACCAGACGACAGGGTGGCGACTGCCGCACCAAATGGACCTCCACCTGCCCCTGTTGATGTTGCAGATGAGAGAACCGCAGCATTGCTTGTTGCCTGAACACGGTAGGTGAATTGGTCAGCAGCATTTGCGCGCGGGCCTGTGATCTGCTTGTTGACAACAACCGTCGAAAACTGCACCGCAAGCATCACACCCTGCAAGCCACCCGCCACCAGTTGCACATTGACAGTCGTAGGGCTGAGTGTACCCATGATGTAGGCGCCAACGGTGCCTGCAACACCCGTTGTGACAAAAGTTGCTGTGCCTGTACCAGAAGCTGTGGGGTAGATTGAACCTGTAGTCGGCGGAACCTGATCTTCAAGTGACCAGGCGCCACCATTGGTCACAAACGTCAATGACTCTCCGTTGTTGGACGATTCAGCATCGGCCACAACAAACTTGAATTGACCTGTCGACACAACTCCGGCTGCCGGTGTTACCTGGATGTTGGACATGGTCAAATTCACCGTTCCACCCGCCGACGTGTAAAGAATGGGCCTGCCGGGAATGCCGAGGAAAGCAGAATTGCCTGTGGCCGCACCACTCCAGGCAGGCGCCACAACGGCAGTGATCCCGGTGCCACCGGGCGAACTGCCAGACAGCGTAAATGACAGAACCGAACCATCCGACAGCGTAATGGAAAACAACTGGCCACCGCCAAAAACCGTGGCGTTGTTATAGCTGGTCATGTCAATCCAGCAATAGGTCTGCCAGGCAGGAGGGGCGTTGCCAGGCGATGTTGCAGGCGCACATGTTGCGGCAAAGGCTGCCGATGCAATCACGCACAGCGACGCAAGTGCCCAAAGAAGCAAACGCAAAGACCGACAATGTAACAAACCTGAACGCAACTTTTCGCAACCTGAAACTGTGACAGATCTGTTAAAACAGAACATGGTTAGCGGACGGTTAAACCAATCCTCATTTCCCGTGACATTCCATCTTACATTCAAAAAGCTGGCAAATTCCGCAGGCGGCCGGGCATTGACTTCCTTTCCCAACACAGACACATTGTGGAGCCATGTTTCATGAGTTATTCCGCATACTTGCGCTTTGCTTTTTATGCGTCACTTCAACGTTGGTGCAGGCCAAGGAAATCTCCAGCGTCACGCAATATCCAGTGACCGGCAAAACTGCCGCCGAGATCTATGGCGACATCAAAGCCCGTGCGCCGCGGGTAGCAAACAATGCCACCTTTGCCTTCACCATGATTGCCACAAAAACCGACAAGCGCGAAAAGGCCTCCGCAAAAAGTTGCCGTTATGACAGCATCAAAACCTCGGCGATTTATAACTTCGTTATTCCCAAACATTCCAACCCTGATGCCATGGCCGGGAAAACCCGTGCGAAATGGGTAAGTTTTGTCGCCTATCTGAAAATCCATGAAGAAGGCCACCGGACGATCTGGCGCAGATGCCTTGCAGATTACGACCAAGCTGCACTGGCGCTTGAAGCTGCCACCTGCAAGGCACTGGACCTGACCCGCGAAAAACTTCTGAACGGGCTGAAACGCAAATGTCTGGCCGAAGACGAAGCCTATGATGTGCAGTTTCGCAAAGAGGTTCTGCGCGAACCATTTGTGGCGCAGGCCCTGCGCGGCAAGTAGGAAAACCCCCTTCCCCCGGAGCCCGGCATGTGGGAAGCTGCATGCGGGGTTTACCGTTGAAAGGTTCACATGCGCCGTCTGTTTTATGCCCTGCTGCTGTCAACAGTTCTGGTTTGTCCGGCATTTGCGGCCAGGCGCGTGGCGCTGGTCATTGGCAACAGCAACTACGACAATGTGACCGACCTTGCCAATCCTGCGAATGACGCTGCTGTCATGGAACAGGCTCTCAAGGACGCAGGCTTCGAGGTCATCAAACGTACAGACCTCGATCAGCGCGGCATGAAACAGGCCATGCTTGAATTTGGCCGCAAGCTGAAACAAGGGGCCGAGGCCAGCATGTTCTTTTATGCAGGCCATGGCATTGAAGTTGATGGCCGCAACTATCTGGTACCGACAGATTCAAACACCGAGAGCAAGGAAGAAGCCGATATCCAGAACGTTGAGGTCAATGACTTTCTGGCACTGATGGAAAATTCCGGTGTGCCGCTCAACATTGTGGTGCTGGATGCATGCCGCAATAACCCGTTCCGGGGTTTGCGCTCGATCGGTGGCGGTCTGGCTCCGGTGCGGGCACCAGTGGGTACGTTCGTGGCCTATTCGACGGCACCGGGATCCGTGGCCGCTGATGGCACCGGAAAAAACAGTCCCTTTACCACGGCCCTTGCTGAAACCATGAAGGTGCCGGGTCTGGCGCTTGAAAGTGTGTTCAAGCAAACCCGGTCTAAAGTGCGGGTGGCAACGGGCGGCGCGCAAGTGCCGTTTGACAGTTCGGCCATCGAAGGTGACTTCTATTTCAACGAGGCACCGCAAGTGCAAGCGTCGCAAGCCATTGTGCCAACGCCCGCAGTAGCTGAACCGGTTGCCGCTGCTCCGGCGGTCGAGCCTCCTCCTGTATTGCCACGCAGCGACAAGACTGACGCGCAACAGGCTTTTATTGCCGCAGGTTCTGACGCCGGGCAGCTGCGCAATGTTGTCGCTCAATTTGGTGACACGATATGGGGCAAGCTCGCGAGTGCAAAGCTGCGGGTGATGGACCAGCAATTTGCCCTCGCCAATCCAAAGTTGCCAACCGTGGCACCCGATGTGGTGGCACCTCCTCCTGTATTGTCGCGCAGCGACAAGACTGACGCGGAACAGGCTTTTATTGCCGCAGGTTCTGACGCAGGGCAGCTGCGCAATGTTGTCGCCCAATTTGGCGACACGATATGGGGCAAGCTTGCGAGTGCAAAGCTGCAGGTGATGGACCAGCAATTTGCCCTCGCCAATCCAAAGACGCCAACCGTGGCACCCGAGGTGGCGGCACCTCCACCTGTTGCCGCAAAAACACCTGGCCTTTACGTGGCAGCTGACGGGTCTGGCGAATACACCACGATTGCCGATGCTGTTGCCGCTGCCAATGAGGGTGACAAGATCTTCGTTTCGGCGGGTGAATACAGCGGCGGCGTTGTCGTTGACAAAGCCATCGAGATCATCGGCCCCGACGATCCAAAGCAGGCCGTATGGTCAAATTCCGGATATCATGTGATCTACTGGCAGGCCAGTGGCGGCTCGATTGCAAACCTGACCGTGCATCAAACCGGTGGCTGTGAACTGAATTGCAGTGCCATTCATTTCGACAGCGGATCGGCACGGGTCGAGAATAATTTTCTTTCATCGGACGGCGGCACCGCTGTTTATATTACCGGTTCAACAGCGCGGCCCGACGTCGTCCGCAACACCATGAGTGCGTCGAAAGAGACGGGTGTTTTTGTCGATAACCAAGGTGCTGGAACCATCGATGGCAATGACATTTTCGACAATGGTCTGGCGGGCATAGAATTGAAAAGCGGTGCTGATCCCCTGATCAGGAACAATGTGATCCGCGATGGCCGGGCGGCTGGAATTTTAGTGGGTGAAGATGCATTGGGCACCATCGAACTCAACGACATCACGGGCAATGCCCTGGCCGGGATTGAAGCGGTCACGAAGCGCAAACTGGTCGTGCGCAGCAACAAAATCAACAACAACAAGCAGGCCGGGGTTTTTGTGCAATCTTCCGGCCAAGGCCTGTTCGAGAACAATGAAATCAAAGGCAACGGCTTTTCAGGTGTTGAACTCAGTGCAGGCGGAAATTCGGTGTTCAAGGACAACACCGTGACCGGAAACGTCGAATACGGTTTTTACATTTACAACAAAGCCGGTGCCACCATCACCAACAATGACGTTACGGGCAATGCCAAAGCTGCCTTCTTGATCGACAAGGACGCGGGCAAGGTGAAGCGCAGCGGCAACAAGGAATAAGCCTTACTCCAACACCCGCCGCACCGCCCCCTTGGCTGCACTCGTCGTCAAAGCCGCATAGGCCTTCAACGCATTCGTCACATTGCGCTTGCGTTTCTCCACGGGCTTGAAACCGATCGCCGCCTGCGCTGTACGACGCACAGCCAATTCCGCTTCCGCAACCCGCAGCGAAATCGTGCGGTTGGGAATGTCGATGTCGATCATGTCACCCGTGTTCACCAGCGCAATCAAACCACCCTCGGCTGCTTCTGGCGACACATGGCCAATCGACAAGCCTGACGTGCCGCCGCTGAAACGGCCATCCGTCAACAGCGCGCAAGTCTTGCCCAAGCCTTTCGACTTGATGTAGCTTGTGGGATACAGCATCTCCTGCATGCCCGGCCCGCCGATGGGGCCTTCGTAGCGAATGACAACCACATCGCCCGCCTTCACGTCGCCGTTGAGGATACCGAGCACAGCCGAATCCTGGCTTTCGAACACGATTGCCGGGCCGGAGAATTTGAGAATGCTCTCATCCACGCCAGCGGTTTTGACGATGCAGCCTTGCAGTGCGATGTTACCGGACAACACGGCAAGGCCACCGTCTTTTGAGAATGGTGTTTCGGCTGAGCGGATGACGCCGCCCACCCGGTCCACATCCAGATCATCCCAGCGCCGCGATTGCGAGAACGCTGTTTGCGTGGGAATACCACCCGGTGCGGCCATATAAAAATCCCGCACGGATTTTGAATTCGTCCGCGTGATGTCCCAATGGTTGATGGCAGCACCCAAGGTCGTCGAATGCACCGTCGGCAAATCAGCGTTCAGCAACCCGGCTTTTTCCAACTGACCCAATATCGACATGATGCCGCCTGCCCGGTGCACATCTTCCATGTGCACGTCGGATTTCGCAGGGGCCACCTTGCACAACACGGGAACCCGGCGCGACAAGCGGTCAATATCGTCCATGGTGAAATCGATGCCGCCCTCATGCGCCGCCGCCAGAATGTGCAGCACCGTGTTGGTGGAGCCGCCCATCGCAATGTCCAGCGTCATGGCGTTTTCAAACGCGCCGAAACTCGCAACGTTGCGCGGCAAAACGGATGCGTCGTCCTGCTCGTACCAGCGCTTTGCAATATCAACAATCAAATGCCCCGCCTCAAGGAACAGGCGCTTCCGGTCCGCATGGGTGGCCAGCGTCGAACCGTTGCCCGGCAGTGACAAGCCCAGCGCCTCCGTCAAACAATTCATGGAATTTGCCGTGAACATGCCGGAGCATGAACCGCAGGTGGGGCACGCCGAGCGTTCGATCTGGTCTACTTCTTCGTCGGAATATGTGTCATCCGCCGCCGCCACCATGGCATCCACCAGATCCAGCGCCTTCACCTTGCCCGTAGAAGCAATATATTTCCCGGCCTCCATGGGACCACCCGACACAAACACCGTGGGGATGTTCAAGCGCATCGACGCCATCAACATGCCGGGGGTGATCTTGTCGCAATTCGAAATGCACACCATGGCATCAGCGCAATGGCCGTTGACCATGTATTCAACCGAGTCCGCGATGATCTCGCGGGACGGCAAGGAATACAACATGCCGTCATGGCCCATGGCAATGCCGTCATCGAGGGCAATGGTATTAAACTCCTTGGCCACGCCACCCGCCGCCTCAATCTCCCGCGCCACCATCTGGCCCAGGTCTTTCAAATGCACATGTCCCGGCACGAACTGCGTGAACGAATTCACCACTGCGATAATGGGCTTGCCAAAATCCCCATCCGTCATCCCCGTGGCCCGCCAAAGCGCGCGGGCGCCTGCCATGTTGCGGCCGTGGGTGGTGGTGCGGGAACGATATGCGGGCATGGTGTCAAATCCTGTGTGGTGTTTGAAGCAGCGTTTAACACCTCAGCACCCTAAAAAGGAAGAGGCGTTGCTATGTCGGAAGTGCGGCCTATAGTATGCTAAATCAATGGGAGTACGCTGATGTATACGAAGCAAGCCCTGCACGAATTGGGCATCAAGCCCGGCACCATCACAGACACGCAAAAGCGCCAGCTTGACGAGCAAGGCTATATCATCGTCGAGAATGTATTGACGCCGTCACAGGTGCAAAACATCCGCGATGCATTCGAGCGCATCCATGCCGAAGAGGCGGGCCAGGGCGGCCATGAGGTGCATGTGGAGCCGGGGGCACGGCGTCTCTCCAACATCTTCAACAAGTCCAACGCTTTTGATGTGTGCCTGAACATTCCGGAAGTTCTGGCGGCGGCG
>JAYUVC010000119.1:0-2564 GCA_043754325.1 Hyphomicrobiales bacterium | reverse complement strand
TAACCAATGCTACCCGTGCCATGTCTTCTCTCCCGTTATTGTTCTGACAGTTTCATCTCGGCGTTGTAACCCGCCTTCACATTTTTTGTAATGGCCTGTGCACAGATGACCATCTTCTTGTCTGCGTCATAGGTCAAGCTGGGCGTGCCATAAAGTTGCCAGCCCAGGCTCAAGGCTTCGGACACACGGTGGCAGAAGCTTGCGTCGTCGGGTCCAGTGAGGAGGCGGTAGAGGGTGGTGGGCAAGGTGGTTTCCTGTCAGCAGATGGTGTTTGGGAATGAAATACTCCAGCATGTCATCAACGACAACTTGATTATGTGCAAAGCAGGCTGGCCCCGCATTGAAATGAAAGCCAGCTTACGGTATGACTATCATCGCTAGGAAAGAACAGACCATGGCTCGACCCGCAATTCACCCCGGAGAAATTCTCGCCGACGAACTGCTTGAACTTGGCGTCACTGCAACCGAATTGGCGCGTCAGGTCAAGGTTGATGCCGACCACATCACGCAAATCGTCAAGGGCAAACGGGGTATCACAAGCGAAACAGCTTTGCGTCTCGGTCGCTGCTTCGGTACCAGCCCGCTGTTCTGGCTCAATCTACAAAGTGCGCATGATTTGCAGATGGCGACGAAGTCTTCATCGCCTCACACACATGGCCATTGATTAGGTTTTAATTGAACATAAACCTGCTGCCGTGTGCCGTCTGAAAAAATAATTTGCAAGCGCGGCATGTTCATAATATGTTCTCCGAACAGTGTTAAAATGGACGGGACTTCGTGGGGCTGACTTCGCTTGAAATTTGCAGTGGTGCCGGAGGGCAAGCCCTTGGATTGGAAATGGCTGGCTTTCATCATGCGGCCTTGGTCGAGATAGATTCGGCTGCCTGTGCCACTATACGATTCAATCGACCTGACTGGAACGTCGTTGAAGCAGACGTATCAAAATTTTCGGGAGTTGCGTTTCGCGGAAAAATTGATTTGCTGGCCGGAGGGGTGCCATGTCCACCTTTTTCAAAGGCAGGTAAGCAACTTGGTGCAAGTGATGAACGCGATCTTTTTCCTGAAGCTTTAAGACTGGTGTCTGAAATCAGGCCAAAAGCTGTGATGCTCGAAAATGTTCGAGGCTTGTTTGATCCGCTTTTTGAGTCCTATCGCACAGCGCTCTCAGCACAGTTTGACAAACTTGGATATGAAACCCATTGGAAATTGCTGCATTCATCAGATTTTGGTGTATCGCAATTGCGCCCACGTGTTGTTCTTGTCGCAATCAATAGAGAAATAGCAGGCAAGTTTATCTGGCCTGTTGCGAGCTTGCATAAGCCTCCACATGTCGGGGAATTGTTGCATGACCTGATGGCTGTTGAAGGTTGGAAAGGTGCATTTGCATGGAAGCAATCTGCCTCTCGCATTGCGCCAACTCTTGTTGGCGGTTCAAAAAAACATGGTGGACCTGATTTAGGGCCAACGCGTGCGCGAAAGGCTTGGGCTGAACTCGGTGTTGACGGAATTGGTATTGCTGACTTGCCGCCGCCCGCAGATCATGTAGGTATGCCTCGGCTGACAGTTCGCATGGCCGCACGGGTGCAAGGGTTTCCCGATTCGTGGCATTTCGTCGGCAAGAAAACACCCGCCTATCGTCAAGTGGGTAATGCCTTCCCGCCACCCGTTGCCGCCGCTGTTGGACGACAAATCGCCAAACTTTTGAACAGCGTTTCACAAGCCAAGGCGCTTGAGGCTGCATGAAGCGGGATGGTTCAAAAACCAAACTTCGTAAATTCTTCGCTGAAAATATTGGCGAAGTTGTCAATTCGACTACGCTGCAACAGATAGCCGATAGCAGCGAGTGGGCACGTCGCGTTCGGGAACTTCGAAATGAGGAGGGCATGAATATCATCACGCACAATGATGATAGTTCACTCAAGCCTGGTCAGTACAAGCTTGTCGACCTGAAAATTAAACCTGCCTTTGCCCGTGGCATATCAAAAGAAACACGAGCCTTTGTTTTGGACCGCAATGGGTTCACTTGCCAAATGTGCGGGGCAGTAGCTGGAGAACCGCATCCTTATGATCAAGGCGGACGCAAGACTCGCCTTCACATTGGACATATCATAGACAAATCGATGGGCGGCACAGACGACGCCAGCAATCTCCGCGCTATCTGCTCTGTCTGCAATGAAGGTGCCAAAAACCTTACTTTACCGCGACCTGACTGGATGAAATTGGCTGCGCAAATCAGACGTGCACCGGGCGATGTGCAACTTCAGGCGCTCGAATGGTTGATCGGGAAATTCCCCGATCAAACCAAGAAAATTGTTGCGATGAAAAAGTAGTCTTACCGCTCCACACACATGGCAATGCCCATGCCGCCGCCGATGCACAAGGTGGTCAAACCCTTCTTTGCGCCTGTGCGTTTCATTTCATGCAGCAACGTGATCAACACACGGGCACCTGATGCACCAATTGGATGACCGATGGCGATGGCGCCGCCGTTGACGTTGACCTTGCTGGTGTCCCAACCCATGTCCTTGTTGACGGCGCAGGCTTGGGCGGCGAAGGCTTCGTTG
>JAYUVC010000118.1:0-13939 GCA_043754325.1 Hyphomicrobiales bacterium | reverse complement strand
ACAGAAGACAACGATAAAAACTTACCCGACGGCTTTCAAAGTTGCCGCCATTCGCAGGATCGAGGCGGGGGAAGCGGTGCTGCATGTCTCGCGCGAGCTTGGGGTCTCAAGAAAGCTGTTGCATGACTGGAAGAAGGCGTGGGGTTTAAAAGGCCTTGAAGGTTTGAACGCCAAACGGGGTCCAAAGCCCGGGCCCAGGCTGATGCGCCATCTTGCAGAGGCAGCACCTCAAAGTAATGTCGGTGAACTTGCAAAGGCGCGTGCCCGCATTGCCGAGCTTGAACGCAAGATCGGCCAACAGGCGATTGACATCGATTTTTTTCAAAGAGCCTTGCGCGTTTTAAAAACGCCGGACGTTCAGGGCAGACCCATGAGAGAAGGCAAGCCCGCAACCAAATCGCGGAAGTCATCGAAGCCATGAGGATGGATCATGCCAGCAACATTGATGTGGCACATTTGTGCCAGATCGCCGGGCTTTCACGCGCAAGCTTTTATCGAAGCTTTGAAGTTCATCGGCCACGCGAAGCAGACCTCGAGCTGCTGAGCCAGATACAAATACTGTGCTTGCGTCATAGATACTATGGCTACAGGCGCATCACAGCTTGCCTCAGGAGGCAAGGCCAGGTCGTGAATGCCAAGCGGGTTCAGCGGCTTATGCGGGAAGACAACCTGATCGCCCTGCGCCGCAAACCCTTTGCCCCACCAACCTCAGACCGACGGCACGGGTTCCTCATCATACCCAACCTCATACGCGGTCTTGTCGCGTCGGCCCCTGACCAGATATGGGTTGCTGACATCACTTACATTCGTCTGCGCGAAAGCTTCTGTTATCTCGCGGTCATTCTCGACAGCTTCTCGCGCAAAGTGGTGGGCTGGGCTTTGGCCGAAAATCTCGATGCTTCGCTTGCCGTGGAAGCCTTGGATAAGGCGCTGATCGACCGCAAACCAAATCGTTCCAGCCTCATTCACCATTCAGATCGCGGGGTGCAATATGCCAGCGTCGACTATCGCAGTCGCCTTGCTGAACATGACGTCACCATCTCAATGAGCAGACCCGCCAACCCTTACGACAATGCGAAGGCCGAAAGCTTCATGAAGACGCTGAAGACCGAAGAGGCGGGTGCCCACAACTTCCAAGACATCGCGGAAGCCCGGCGCTCCGTCACTCACTTCATCGACACCATCTACAATACCGAGCGCCTCCATTCCGCACTCGGCTATTGCCCACCGCTTGAATTCGAAACCAACTTCGCGCTAATCCAAACCCAGTAACCAAAAATGAAAATCACCCTGTCACAGAAATTACCGTGTCTCAATTATGGGGTGCAGTCCATCGCTTCTCCTCTGGAGAAGCTGCCCGAAGGGCTGATGAGGTCCCTTTTTCTCAACGGTTGCGAATGATCCGCACCAAAAACACCCCTGTCATCACCAGCAGCGCCGCCGCCAGTCCGAACCACGTGATCGCATAACCCAGATGATTGTTGCGCAGTTCGGCTTTTGGGGGGTCGACTTCCAGGCCTTCGGTGCCGGGTGTTGCGGCGATGAGGTTCACCACGATGTAATTGGGATTGAGGTGGGTGGCGGAGAATTGATTGGCCATGGCGACAACGTCCCACCAATACCATTGATTGGTTTCAATCTGGTTCTCGACATCAAAGAAACCTTTGCCCTGATCGTGCCAGACGATGTGACCGACAATCTCGACTGTATCAATCGACGGCGCGGGTACAGGTTGGCCGTGATTGATTTTACCCCGGTTCAACAGAACCGCACTGCCGCTGTCCAGTTCAAAGCCGTGGATGAGTTGCCAAGCCGGGCCGGTTGATGAAGAGGTCAACAAGCGTAGTGGCTCCCGCAGAGCGAAATGGCCGGTGGCTTTGACTTTCATGCCATCAATGCGCTTGCCCGCAAGGAACTGTGCAATAGCTTCATCCAGCGCAATGGGGTCTGCTGTAATCGCCTTGTCATAGTCAGCTATCAGCGCATTTTTCCACGCCAGCCGCTGCAGTTGCCACACTCCGAGAGCCAGCAGAATCGCCAGGCCAATCGCCGATGCCAAAACTATGGGCCAAATCCTTGGCTTCATTTTGATATTCGTCCTTCACTCGCGTCCATGCGCCATTGTTGTGCCAGCAGCAGGCCCTTGACGGGGCGCAGCATCAGCGTGGGGATGATGATCAGCACGGGGATGGCAATCAGCACATGCACCCACCAGACGGGCGAATAAGCGACTTCGATGCCGAGAATTGAGCCAACACCGAAGATACTGGCAAACAGCATGACAAACCATGTGGCCCCGTCGCCGGCATCGGCGAACTCGAAATCAAGGCCGCAGGAGGTGCAATGTCTGGCGACAGTGAGAAAGCCGTCGAAGAGTTTGCCTTGGCCGCAACGCGGACACAGGCCGTGCATGCCTGTGCTGAGGGGAGAAAGCGGTGGATAGTGGTTGTCGGTCAACGCCAGCTGTCCCTCACTCCAGCGGTATCACAGCACCAACCGAGCCCCAGATATAAATTGCTGCAAACAGGAACAACCATACCACGTCCACGAAGTGCCAATACCACGCCGCTGCTTCAAAGCCGAAATGCTGTTGCGGTGTGAAGTGACCCTTCAATGCACGGAACAAACAAATGGCGAGGAAAATGGTTCCGATGATGACGTGGAAGCCGTGAAAGCCTGTGGCCATGAAGAAGGTTGAACCGTAGATGTTGCCACCGTTGACGCGGTTGAAGGCGAAGGCCGCGTGGGCGTATTCGTAGGCTTGCAAGGCGCTGAACAAGAGGCCGAGAATGATAGTGAGCAAGAGGCCCCAGATCAGGCCTTTGCGGTCATTCTTCAGCAGTGCGTGATGCGCCCATGTCACTGTGGTGCCCGATGTGAGAAGGATCAACGTATTGATCAACGGCAAATGCCATGGATCAAAAATTTTCGTGTGTTCGACAATGCCGTCTACAATCGGAGCTGGTGGCCAGACAGCACCGGTTGCAAGTGAACGCGCCTGCTGGATGGCTTCGCCGGAGAACAATGACGCATCGAAGAAAGCCCAGAACCATGCGACGAAGAACATGACTTCGGATGCAATGAACATCAACATGCCGTAGCGCAGGTGAATGCTGACAACGGGTGTGTGGTCCCCCGCATGGGCTTCGTTGATGACGTCACGCCACCACATGAACATGGTGTAGAGCACACCTGCAAGGCCGATGAGCATGATGGCCGAGGATGAACCGTGCATCCACATGACTGCGCCAATGGCTAGCACGAACGCCGACATGGCACCGACGAAAGGCCAGGGCGATGGATTGACCAGATGATAGTCGTGATTTTTTGCGTGGGCGTCAGCCATGGCGCGAGCTCCTCATTTGGTTTTTAAATCGGCCTGTTGGTCAGGCGATGTGGGATAGAAGGAATAGGACAGCGTGATCTCGCTGACGGATTTGGTATCGGCATCGTCGAGAATGGCGGGATCGATGAAAAACTGCACCGGGAAGTCAACGGTCTGTCCGGGCTTCAGGGTTTGCTTGGTGAAGCAGAAACATTCGATCTTGTTGAAGTAGATGCCAGCTGATGTGGGGGTCACGTTGAATTTCGCAGTGCCTGTGACCGTGTCGGAGGACATGTTGGTTGCGGTGTAATGCGCCATCGACGGTTCACCGATGACGACCTTCATGGTGTTTTGCGCCGCGCGAAAATTCCACCCCATGTCGTCGGAGGCATTGGCGTCAAAGCGCACAGAAATTTGTCTGGTGGTCACAGCGGCAGGTGCTGCTGCTGCAATTTGCGTGGTGCCGCCAAAGCCTGTGGCCTGGCAGAACAGGCGATAGAGAGGTACAGATGCATAGGCCAGACCGATCATGGCGCAGAACATCGTTGTGGCCATGAGGGCGACGCGGCGGTTTTTGCTGTTGAGATCGGCGCTGGCCATGTCACATTGCCCGTTCGACAATATTGCCGCCGAGCCGCACCAGTGTCGATATGAAAAACAACACGGCGACTGCGGCGAGGATCAATCCCAAGGCGATGGAACGACGCTTGCGGCGCGCCAGGTCTTCGGGAGAAAACGGCAGCGGTTTTTCCATCAGAACCACGCGGGGAAAACCGGGAGATTGAAGAGCTGTTCGATCAGGATGAGACCCAGCAACGCGAAGAGCCAATAGATTGACACGCCAAAGAGTTTCTTGGACGCCTTGTCTTCTTCGGGGCTGCGTTCTGCCGTGCGATAGAGAACGATGGCGTGCCACAAGAATTTCGAGGTCAGCAAAACCGCGCCAATGCCGTAGAACCAGCCACCAATGCCGGTGAGAAGCGGCAACATGACAACGGGCATGAGCAGCACATTGTAAATCAAAATCTGGCGTTTGGTTTCGGTGCGGCCTTTGACGTTTGGCAACATCGGCACACCCGCATTGGCATAGTCACCTTCGCGGAACAGGGCGAGCGCCCAGAAGTGTGGCGGCGTCCACATGAAAACGATGAGGAAGAGTGCAATCGCCCCCGCGTCCAGTCCGCCTGAAGCGGCAACCCACGCAACCGCCGGCGGAAAAGCACCTGCGGCACCGCCGATGACAATGTTCTGCGGTGTCCAGCGTTTCAGCCACATGGTGTAGATCACCACGTAGAAGAAGATGGTGAAGGCCAGAAATGCACCGGCATAAATGTTGGTGAAAAGGCCGAGGAACAACACCGACGCAACGGAGAGGAATGCACCAAAACCATAGGCCTCGCCCGCCGTCAAGGCACCGCGCGGAACCGGTCGCTTTGAAGTGCGCTTCATGATCGCGTCAATGTCGGCGTCATAGGCCATGTTCAAGGCACCGCAGGCACCAGCCGCGACGGCGATGCAGAGCGTGATGATAAATGCCATCCATGGATGGATTGCACCCGGTGCTGCGATGGCACCAACGATGCCGGAGAACACCACAAGCGACATGACACGCGGCTTCATCAAGGCCCAGTAATCAGCAACCTCGCCCTGGCCGCCAGTGGCAGCAGGGGCCGTTGCAATATCGCTCAGGCTGGCACTCATGCTTACTTGATCACGGGCAATGTGTTGAACTGGTGGAAGGGTGGTGGGGACGGCAGTGTCCATTCCAGCGTGGTGGCATATTCACCCCATGGATTGTCGCCCGCTGGCACCTTCCGGGCGAAGGCCTGGAACACGCCGTACAAGAAGATCAACACACCAAAGGCCGAGAGATACGAGCCGTAGGATGACACCATGTTCCACCCGGCAAAGACTTCCGGATAGTCAACATAGCGGCGCGGCATGCCGGCAAGGCCAAGGAAATGCTGCGGGAAAAACACCAGGTTTACGCCGATGAAGGTGACCCAGAAATGCAAATGGGCAATTTTCTCATTGTAGAGATAACCGAAAATCTTCGGGAACCAGTAATACCAACCCGCGAAGATGGCAAACACCGCACCGAGCGACAACACGTAATGGAAATGTGCCACCACGTAATAGGTGTCATGCAGCGAACGGTCCACACCGGCATTGGCCAGCACCACGCCCGTCACACCGCCAACGGTGAACAGGAAGATGAAGCCGATGGCCCAGACCATGGGTGGGCGGAAATCAATCGAACCGCCCCACATGGTGGCAATCCACGAGAAGATCTTGATGCCCGTCGGAACAGCAATGATCATGGTGGCAGCGACGAAATAGGCTTGCGTGTCAGCATCCATGCCCACGGTATACATGTGGTGGGCCCAGACGATGAAGCCCACAACACCAATCGCCACCATGGCATAGGCCATGCCCAGATAACCAAACACCGGCTTCTTCGAGAAGGTGGAGATGATCTGGCTGATGATGCCAAAGCCCGGCAAAATCAGGATGTAGACTTCGGGGTGACCAAAGAACCAGAACAGGTGCTGGAACAGGATGGGATCACCGCCTGATGAGGCTTCGAAGAACGACGTGCCGAAATTACGGTCGGTCAGCAGCATGGTGATGCCGCCAGCGAGAACCGGAAGCGACAACAGCAGCAGGAACACCGTCACCAATACAGCCCAGACGAAGAGCGGCATTTTGTGCAGCGTCATGCCGGGGGCGCGCATGTTGAAAATCGTGGTGATGAAGTTGATGGCACCAAGGATGGACGATGCACCTGCGATGTGCAGCGACAGGATCACGAAGTCCATGGCAGGGCCGGGTTGGCCGGTTGTCGAAAGCGGTGGATAAATCGTCCAGCCTCCGCCTGAGCCGTAAAGACCCGACGGGCCTTCAACAAACATCGAAATGAACAGCAGGCCAATCGACGGGATCAACAGCCAGAACGAAATATTGTTCATGCGCGGGAAGGCCATGTCGGGCGCACCAATCATCAACGGTACAAACCAGTTGCCAAAGCCGCCAATCATGGCGGGCATGACCATGAAGAAGATCATGAGCAGCGCATGGCCAGTCACGAACACATTGTACATGTGCTTGCCCGCGTCCATGTTCGACATGTCCGCACCATAGACCATATTGGCCAGGCCGTGGAAAATCTGGATGCCGGGTTCCTGCAATTCAACGCGCATCAACACCGACAACAGCCCGCCGACGATGCCTGAGAAAATTGCAAACCACAGATACATCGTGCCGATGTCCTTGTGGTTGGTGGAATAGACGTAACGGCGCCAACCCGTCGGGTCAGCGTGGTGATCGTCATGTGCGGCGTGTGAAGTTGCCATTGTGAATGCCTCTTGGTCTGATCAGTTTTGGGCCAGCGCGGGCTGGGGACGTGACGCTTCAAGCGCCAGAATGAATTTTGATGCCTCTTCAACGCTGGCGGTTTTGACCTTGCCGACCCAGGCATTGTAGTTCGCGTCCGACACCACATGCACCTCAATCGGCATGAAGGCGTGTTCCTTGCCGCAGAGTTCAGAGCACTGGCCGTAATAAATGCCTTCCTTGGTGGCGCGGAACCAGTCTTCATTCAGGCGTCCGGGAATGGCGTCAATCTTCATGCCGAACGAAGGAATGGTCCAGGCATGGATAATGCCTTCAGGTGCCGATGTAATGATCATCTTCACGGTTTTGTTCACCGGCACAACGATTGGCACGTCAGTTGCCAGAAGGTAAGGACGTCCCTCGGCTCTGGCCTTGTCTTCCGGCAGCAGCACCGAAGTGAACGACACCTTCGGCTCGTCGCCATCCATGCCGAGGTCGGGATATTGATAGGTCCAGTTCCAGCCGGGATTACCGATGGCCTTGATCGTCAAATCGGCCACGGGAATGTCACGCTGAAGATAAAGCAGGCGGAAAGACGGAATGGCGATGATGACAAGGATCAACACGGGGATCAGTGTCCAAGCCACCTCGAGACCTACATGATGGGTTGTCTTCGTTGGCACGGGATTGGCCTTCGAATTGAACTTCACCATCACGTAAATCAGCAGCGCGGCCACAAAGGCTGAAATCGCAAACATGCCAATGTGCAGATAGTTGACGAACACATTGATGTACTCAGCAACCGGCGTGACCGGATCTTGCAAGTTCAACTGCCAAGGCTCTGCCTGGCCTGCAGCAGCAAGTGCCAGACTTGGTGCAAACACAACAGCAGCGGCAAAAACACTCGCCGACAGTTTTGAATTCATGGTCATTGTTGCCATATCCCTCTTCATATCAAGTTGCCCGCAGACAAGCGAACCCGTCTGTTGCCAAACGCTTTCATGATTACGCACGTAAAACCACATTCCCGCCACCGTCGCAACCAAATGCCGACGCGGCAAAACGTCTTGCCGGAATGGATTTGGCGTCAAACCGGATTTTTGCCGCATTTCAGGGCAATTTCCCTTGTTGCAGCAATGCTTGCCAGTCCGGATGGGGACGGGTAAGAGCGCTTCAGCATACGCAAAAGGATACGCAGAGCCGTGAGAATCAGACTTACACCCATGCTGCTTGCACTGGCAGGCCTGGTTTTATTTTCGCCGCTGGCCTTGGCACAAGCCGACGCCCAAACCGACAAAACCGACCAGCAGGCTCCTGAAGGCGAGGCCGGAAACTTTGGCCCGCGCAAAGGTGCCAATGCGCCCGCAGCTGAAGGCCCCGCGACTGAAACAGTGGCCACCCATGGCAAATGGGCGGTGCAATGCACGGAGTTGCCAGCGGCACAGGGCGGCAAAAGCTGCGGCATGATCCAGAATACCAAAAGCGACAAGGATGAGCGCGTTGCCATCTCCGTCATCGTGTCGCGGGTAAAGCAGAATGGCAAGAGTGCGACGTTCATGCGCATTCTCGCCCCCATCGGGGTTTATTTGCCAACCGGCATTCCCGTGGAAATCGACGGAACCGCACTGCCTAACCGCCTGCCCTTCAACCGCTGCCTGCCCCGCATGTGCGAAGGCTTTGGCGAAGCCAGCCCTGAAACATTGGCCAAGTTCAAAAAGGGCGGCGTGGCGACCTTCTATTTGTACGACCGTCCGGGCAATGGCTATCCCATGGCGATTTCGCTTGAGGGATTTGGTGCGGCTTTGGCGGAGCTGGAGAAGCTATAGGTTTTCGGCCTGCAGCTCCGGGTTAAGAGAGTGCGTGCTTCGAGGCATCGCAAGAGGGCGATGCGCCTCAGCATGAGGACACCACCAATTCCTCACCCTGAGGTGCGAGCCCTTGCGAGCCTCGAAGGGCTGGTGGCAATAAGTCTCGATTTGCGGTAGCAAAGTTCTGCCCTCTTTCAGTCGCGTGCGATCATAGCTATGTGACTCCTTTGAACAAGGTCTCCCACATGTCCGCTTCACTCCAAGATATCTCCCCCGATCTCACACTCGAACAAGCCCGGCGCATGGTGCGTGATGCGTTGCATGGGGCCGACGACGGTGAACTGTTCATCGAAAAACGCCAGACGGAAAGTCTGGGTTTCGACGATGGCAAGCTGAAATCCTCCAGCATTGACGATACGCAAGGTTTTGGCCTCCGTGCTGTCACAGGCGAAACTGCGGCCTATGCCCATGCAACGGAACTTTCAGTGTCGGCTTTGCAACGCGCCACGTCGACAGCTCGTGCCGTGTTGGGTTCCGGCAAGCCTGCGAACATTGGCGAGGCTCCGCAGCGGACCAACCGCGTGCTTTACGGCAATCACAACCCGTCATCCGACTTTGGCTTTTCAGATCGCGTGACCCTGCTCGAAGCGGTCAATACCTATGCCCGCAATCTCGATTCCAAAGTGCGACAGGTTTCAGCCTCCGTCAGCACGGACTATCAGGACGTGACCATTATCCGCGCTGATGGCGAAGTGTACCGCGATGTGCGCCCGCTGTTTCGTTTCAACGTTGGCATCACCACTGACAATGGCAAGATGCAAGGTACGGGCGGCGATGGTTTTGGCGGGCGTGGCATGCCACAGGAATTATTGACCGAAGCCAGCTGGAAAGCCGCAACCGACGAGGCGCTCCGCCAAGCCTTGGTGGCCCTTGATTCCGACGCTGCACCCGCTGGTGAAATGGATGTGTTGCTTGGCCCCGGCTGGCCCGGAATTCTTCTGCACGAAGCCATCGGCCACGGCCTTGAAGGCGACTTCAACCGCAAGGGCACGTCGGCATTTTCACAATTGATGGGCCAGCGCATTGCCTCAGACGATGTGACCGTGGTTGACGACGGCACACTGCCAGACCGTCGCGGCTCCATCACCATTGACGATGAAGGCACGTCGTCCAACTGCACCACTCTGATCGAAAACGGCATTCTTGTCGGTTACATGCAGGACCGCATGAACGCGCGTTTGATGGGTGTGAAACCCACAGGCAACGGTCGCCGCCAATCCTATGCCCACATTCCCCTGCCCCGCATGACCAATACCTACATGCTCAACGGCAAGCGCACGCCGGAAGAAATTCTGGCCTCAATGAAAACCGGATTGTTCGCAAAGTCTTTCGGCGGTGGCCAAGTCGATATTACCTCGGGCAAATTCGTGTTCACGGTGACGGAAGGTTACATCATCGAGAACGGGAAGCTGACGCGGCCTGTAAAAGGTGCGACGCTGATTGGCAGCGGGGCGGAGGCGTTGAAACGGATTTCCATGGTAGGCAATGATCTGGCACTCGATAAAGGCATCGGCACCTGCGGCAAGGCCGGGCAAGGTGTGCCTGTGGGTGTGGGGCAACCCACGCTGCGGATTGATGGTTTGACCGTGGGTGGAACCAGGGCGGCGTGATTGAAAAAAGGACCTCATCCGGCCTTTGGCCACCTTCTCCAGCAAGGGGGCTGGAGAAGAAACTACAGTGCGACCTCCCGCAATTGCCAACAAAATGAGGGCGGTTTCAATGCAGCCCCTTCTCCGCGCTTCTTCAGCGTGGAGAAGGTGGCCGAAGGCCGGATGAGGTCCCTTTTTTGCCCCACTCACCCCTCACTCATCTTCGACATGGCGTTACCAGGATTTAAGTTTTGAGCCACGCCGCCGCTGCCCCCGCCCGCCCCCCGTTTCCTGTACGGCTCCATCATGCGCCATGTTGTCATCATGACGTTGACGGGGGCGGTTGGCCAGTGGCCGCACCAAGGAACTTGTCGTATTCTTCTGCACCTGGATTGCCCTCAGCTGGGCCTTTGCGGGCGCACAGTTTGTTTCAAACGCCGCCTGCAACAATCTGGGCAAGGCCACACACTCCACCTGGTTCAACTGGGCCAAGGCCACCATTGGCACCATTCCCTTTGCCATCGTCGGCGGACAATATTATGGACCAGAAGGCATCATGGCGGGCATTGCGATTGGTTCTGTGATTTTTGGCATTGCATCGGTGTGGTGGGCGTTTAGAATTGTCGCCAGACTGGACCACGCAAACTGAGCAAACGGGAGCACGACACAATGGACTTATCAGCAATCGGCCAACAATTCGGCCTCACACCAGAACAAACCCGCGCTGCCTTTGACGCACTCACCCCCGTGGTCGCCTCTGGCGTGCGGCGCACTGCGCAAAGCGAGACAGGCTTGCAGGATATTCTGAACTCGGCCTTGAACGGCAACCGCCAGCTCGACACGGCATCCGGCAATGATGTGCTTGGTCAAATCTTTGGTTCGAAAGATGTGAGCCGTGGTGTGGCGCAGCAACTTTCGGCCACATCGGGTATTGGTGCTGCGGTTTTGAAACAACTGCTGCCCATTGTCGCCTCCATCGTCATGGGGCAGGTTGCCAAGAAAATGGGTGGCGGCGGTCAGCCCTCGGGCGGTGGTGGCTTGGGTGATATTCTCGGAGATATTCTGGGCGGTGGCCAACAACAGCAACGCCAACAGCCACAATCTGGTGGTGGCGGGCTTGGTGATATTCTGAAAGACATTCTCGGCGGCGGCCAACAACAACAACCACAATCAGGTGGTGGCGGGCTGGGTGACATTCTGAAAGACATTCTCGGCGGTGGCGCCCCTGCCCAAGAAACCGCCAGCCGTGGTCGCCGACAATTGGATGACGTATTGGGTGGCGGAACACGTCAAGGGTCGGATGCGGATATTTTGCTGGATTCGGTGACGCGGTCAGTGAGACGGTAACAAGCCCAAACACCCCTTCCCCCTTCGGGTACTCCCCCGGCGGAGACGCCGAGGGAGAAAGATAATTTTTCTCCCTCGATTCACTCAAAAGGGACGCGGTTTTTTCGTTCGTGTTTGGCTTTTCGCCCCGACACGCGGGCGCGCCATATTTGAAAACTGGGCGGCTTCAAATGGCCGCGCATGGTGACGATGACGTCCTGTTCCGAGAGGCCCGTGTCGCGTTTGATTTTGCCGAATGACACGTCATCGGCCCAGGCGAGGGCGATGATTTCGCTGGTTGATATGGCAGGGTTCGCGTTCAATAGGCAAAATCCCGGAACACACGGGAGATGTCGCCGTTCCAGTTTCCATTGTACAAATCCAGCAACTGGTCGGCAGCCGTCTTGCCTGTGGCCACCGATTCATCCAGCACGTCAAGGAATGCACCTTCGGTTTTGCCGCTGTGGCTGACAAAGCCGCGGGCGTTCAATCCCGCACGGGAAATCCTGAGAATGTCAGCCGCCAAATCCTGAACCGTCCGTCCACGGATGATTGCCGCGAGACCTTCAACCGGAATTGCATCGCGCAATGCTTGGCGTTCTTCGGCGGTCCAGTCCTTGACCACGTCCCAAGCCGCATCGAGTGCAGACTGATCATATAAAAGCCCCACCCAGAAGGCGGACAGCGCACATAACCTGCGCCAAGGTCCGGCATCGGCTCCCCGCATTTCGAGGTAGCTCTTCAGGCGCACTTCAGGGAAAATTGTGGTGAGATGATCGGCCCAGTCTTTCAGTGTGGGTTTTTCACCGGGCAATTGCGGCAGTTTTCCATCCATGAATTTGCGGAAACTCTCGCCGGCGCAATTCACGAATTTCCCGCCACGCATGACGAAATACATTGGCACGTCGAGGGCATATTCCATATAGCGTTCGTAGCCCATGCCGCTTTCGAAGGCGAAGGGCAGCATGCCGGAGCGGGCTTTGTCGGTGTCAGTCCAGACATGGGAACGGAAGGATTTAAATCCGTTGGGTTTGCCTTCCAGAAATGGTGAGTTGGCAAACAGTGCGGTGGCGATGGGTTGCAACGCAACTGACGTTCGCAGTTTTTTCACCATGTCGGCTTCGCTGGAAAAATCGAGATTGACCTGCACCGTGCAGGTACGGAACATCATGTCGCGGCCCATGGTTCCCACACGGTCCATATAAGAGGCCATGATGCCGTAGCGGCCTTTTGGCATGATCGGCGTTTGCGCCCTTGTCCACACCGGGCTTGCACCCAAGCCGATGAAGCCAATGCCCAGCGCGTCGCCAATTTCACGCACCTGTTGCAGATGTTCGTTCACCTCGGCGCAGGTGTCGTGGACAGACTCCAGAGGAGCGCCCGACAATTCAAACTGCCCGCCGGGTTCCAGTGAAATATTGGCCATGCCTTTTGGATCGGCCAGCGCGATGATGTTGTCTCCTTCGTAAACCCCTATCCAGCCGAAACGGTCACGCAGGCCTTCAAGCAATTTACGAATGGAGCGCGCACCTTCATAGGGCACAGGTTTCAGCGTATCGGTGAGGAAAGCGAATTTTTCATGCTCGGTGCCGATGCGCCATTGGCTCTTGGGTTTTTCGCCCTTGGCGAAAGTGGCAATGAGCTGGTCTTTCGATTCGATGGGTGCCCGCGCTTCGGCTGTGTCTGGGGTAGGTCCGCTCAATTTCGCCCGTTCCTTGTTTTTCTTTGTCGGCATGTAAGCAGGAAGTGTGAAGGCGGCAAGTCACAAATTGTGATGAGACCACTTACTGTTTCCAATCGCCGATGGTCGCCTGCACCACGGCAAATGCCGCAATCGCCACAGTATCGGCCCGCATGATGCGGGGACCAAGTGAAATGGCAGTGACGAAGCTGAGGCTTTTCAGATGAGCGCGTTCTTCTGTTGTGAAGCCGCCTTCGGGGCCTACCAACACGGCGGCGGGGGGTGCAATGTTTTTCAGGGCTTCAACCGGATTGGTGACCGATGCGGTTTCGTCGCAATAGATCAAACAGCGCGATGGATCCCAACTCGCCAAAATTTTCACCAGCGGCGATGGCTCCACCACCTCCGGCACAAAAACCAGATTGCACTGTTCCGCAGCTTCAACGGCGTTGGCCTTCATGCGATCAAGATTGACCCGCTCGGCAATGGTGCGTTGGGTGATGACGGGGCGCAAGCGCCGTGCGCCGAGTTCCGTGGCCTTTTGCACCATGTAGTCCAACCGCGCATGTTTTAGCGGTGCAAATAGATAATCAATATCAGGGGGTGCCTGCACGTCAGCTGTCAGCCGTTCCAATCTTACGTGTACGGACTTTTTTGTGACTGTGGTGAGATAAGCCAGCCATTCGCCGTCCTTGCCGTTGAACAGGGCCACCGTATCGCCACTGCCTTGACGGAGCACGTGTACAAGATAGTGCCCTTGCTCCGGCGACAGCGCAAATTCTGCGCCCTCAGACAGCGGCGTTTCGACATGGAGACG
>JAYUVC010000117.1:0-3949 GCA_043754325.1 Hyphomicrobiales bacterium | reverse complement strand
AGCGGTTCTTGATGAGTTGGAATCACGAACGAAAGTCCCGTCATTCCCGCGAACGCGGGAATGACGGGAATTTGGGATGCAATTCAAACAAAACCGGAAACGCTCTAGTTTGGTCAACTTGGGATGGGTTTTCTCAACCCTTGATTAATCCAAACACAACAATTGCCCGCGTCCCCGGCCCGCACCGCCAACCTTCATGCAAACCTACATGAATCATCAACCGTTCCAGCTCTCAACAATCAAGTTGATCCCGGTGATCACACGAGCATTATTCAAAAGTTGAGGCAATTACGATGACCGAATTTCTTGCGTGATTGACCAGTGGCGATTTTGACGCTGTGATAACCTCGCGCACGACAAGCATTGCGACGGCATTCATCATCGTCTGTACCCTGATCGCCTATTTTGTGTTCCGGCGCCGTGATGTTGTCTCTGATGCGGCAATCAAGAACACCTTGGCAACCTTCGGCTTGTATGGCTTCAAAGTGATCTTTGTACCCGTGGCTTTTTTCGCTGAAAGCTGGATACAGGCTTTCTATGATGCATTGCACATTCCCTATTTTCCGGCATCAATCTGGAATGGCTGGCCCATTGTGTTGGTGCTTTTCATTGGTTTTGTCGCCAAGGATTTTGTGGATTATTGGACCCACAGGCTGATGCATACGAAATGGTTCTGGCCTGTACACGCTGCACATCACTCAGATACCCATGTCAACGGCTTCACCGTCTTCCGGGTACATTTCTTCGAGGGCATCTTGATGAGGGCGTCTTATATTTTCCTGCTGACCTGGGCAGGATTTTCAAATGAACATGTGGCAATCATTGCACTGTTGGAGGTCTTGCACGGCGCCTATGTGCATCTCGAGTCTGACTTTGATCACGGTCCATTCAATTGGCTACTCGCTTCGCCCCGCTTTCACCGCTGGCACCACGCTGACAATCCTGAGGTTTTCGGCAAGAACCTCGCCAATCACATGCCGCTCTACGACATCATATTCGGAACCTATCATAACCCCGCACCCTGTCGCCATGCCATGGGGGCGTTGAGTGACGGCATTCCTGATCGCAATTTTGTGAAACTCGCCATATTACCGTTCACACTGTGGAAGCAGCGGATTCAAAAAACTTTTGATATCGTGCCTGCACCGGGCGTTGCGGTCGGCAAAAACTTGGCTGCAACTGCTGAAATTCAACAAGCAACCTAAGCACCAGGCTCAATGACGATCAATCGGGTTGTTTGGGAAGTTCAAACGCGCGAAGTCAAAACCTCATGCCGCCAAAGGCTGAGCGGCAGAGTGGCGAGGTAACCAACTACCATCACCACAAACCCTGCCCATACCCCTTGCGTCGCAACGACGACGGCAATTCCGGCAGCGCCGATCAACAGCAACACCCAAGCGCGCGCCATGACGCGGCTGACCAGTTTGCCGGAGAACGTTGGCAGGGTTGAGAACATCAGGAACGCAACAATCGGCAACCAGACCAGCGCCAGGATTTGGGCCTGTTCTGTTGCAACCAATCCAGCATTTTCGAGATAGATCGGCAACAACGCAAGGAACGCCCCCGCAGGAGCAGGCACACCCCGAAAAAATGCTTGTGACCATGACGGCTTGTTGGGATTGTTCACCGCCACATTGAACCGCGCCAAGCGCAGCGCCGTGGCACAGGTGAGCGTGATACAAGTCAACCAGCCGAGCCAGCCAAAGTCCTTCATGCCCCAAAGATAAACCACCAAGGCCGGTGCCGCGCCGAAACAAATCACATCGGACAGCGAGTCAAGCTCGGCTCCAAACTGTGAATTCGTGCCAACAAAACGTGCCACCCTCCCATCACAGGCATCCAGAAAACCAGCGAGCAAAATGCAACCAATGGCTTGCGACAGGTGCCCGTCAATGGCGGCAGTCACACCGGTCAATCCCGCCACCAATGCCGCCAAGGTGAACAGATGCGGCAAGGCCCGCAACCAGACACTTGGGGTCTGCGCCATCACCGATTCAGATTTTGCAGGTGCGCGCGACTTTTTCATTGTTTGATCAACACCGTTTGATTGCCGGCAATTCTTGCGACATCTGTTTCGAGATAGTCTTTCTCAAGGTCAAGCTTCACCCACTCGACGTTGGATGAAAACAGGCCAAAAATATCAGCCAGCGTATAGGCAGGTTCAAACCTGGTGCCGGTGTGAAGGCTCTCAGGATAATGCGCGGCAATATCGGCCTCGGCAAAACCCATCCAATGCATCATCGTCGGCGCAATCTGAAAGTGGTTCGCCCTGCCCCTCGATTGCGCTGCACCCCCCGCCAGTTCTGCCATGCCAGCCGCACTGTCAACATAGGCAAACAACGGCACATAAGCCATTTGCGGATGCGAGTCCGATGACTTGCAATGGGTGGCCTCACCCGGTGCAAAATATTGTCCGTGATCGGACGTATAAACCATCGCCAGACCGTTCATCGAAATGCGCTTGGCAAAATCCGCAAAGAACTGGTCTACGTTCCAGTCCACAGCATTGCGGTAGGAGTTCAACATGCTCTTGACCTCAATTGATCCCACTTCGGATTGTTCCGGGTGTAGCGGGCCGCGCGCCGTGTCGTAGTTCTGGTCATAGGGAAAATGCATGCCCTGCTTGTTGGCGTAGATGAATACGGGGCCTGGCTTTGCGAATTCCTTTTCAATGATCTCAAGCAAGGCTTGGTCCGCACTTTTCGAGTCAACCTCGGCAAGTGGATAGAAATCATCAATCCATTTCCGCTCGGCAGGAGTCATGAAATTCTGCGTGCGCGTTGCATTTTCAATCGCATGGCCCTGTGCGTCAATGTAGACAGTCCGAAAGCCCGCAGCCTTCGCGTAATGCCAGATTGTCGGATTTGAACTGATCGCCCCGCCAAGATCGGCCCGCGACGGCATGAAACGCAAAATCGCGTTGGAATAATTGCTGCAAATCGCACCCGATGCCGCCGGACCAAAATTGACCAACTGCGCTGCAAACGATGCGAAATTCGGCGTCAGATTATTTCCGGGCACAGTTGAAATATAGTCAGGTCGAAGACTTTCATCTACAAGGTAGAGTATATGTTGTGCTGCCTTTTCAGGACCTGCCTTTATCGAAACCTCGTTGCGCGCAACAACCGGGTTAACCGCAAGTTTGCCCGTTGCCAAAGCCGCCAGCGACAGTTGGGAAAACTGCTTCGGCAACGCATAGTGACCATTGCCACCCTTTTGAAACACCACGCCTGAAATGATTGCAATGGGCAGGATTGGGAGCACAGCACGCGCCCATCCAAATCGGCGGCCGCCCCAATGACGGCTTGCATAGGGCAACGCGTAAACAACAAAACTGATGGCAGCCAGCATGAGCGCCAGTTTGATTGCTTCGCCATAAATCGCCGAAGCATTGCCAGCTTCATGCCGCGCTTCCCAGAAGCCCAGAATGTCAAATACGCTAAGTTCCAAATGTGCGGCGCGCTGGAAGCCCCAGGCAATTGTACCACTCAGCCCCATCAACCCGGCCCACAGCATTCTCAACCACTTCCGCTTTTCCAGCAATGCAACCGCCAGGCAAATCAAGGCGACCAGCCAAATGCCACCCGTTGTGGCCAGCGTACTGATGCGCCCCTGCTGCAAAAGCAATGTGGCGCGCGCAGGCACTTCGATGTTGGTCACCACCAAAAGTACCACAACACAGGCAATTTGGATCACAGCAAGCGTCAGGTTGAGACGGTTCTTCATCATAGCGACATGTTCCAGAATGAAACTTTGAGTTACACTGCTGTATGCCGTGCAAATACTAAGCCGTTCATAAAACTGTCATGGAGATGTGCCTGCGTGGTTAATGGCCAGTCGCGCCTCAGCCTTGGGTGATGAACGGCTGAAGCGGTTGGAGCGGGTGAAGGGGATCGAACCCTCGTCTTGAGTTTGGAAAACTCTTGCTCTACCATTGAGCTACACCCGC
>JAYUVC010000116.1:0-3307 GCA_043754325.1 Hyphomicrobiales bacterium | reverse complement strand
GGCCGACTTTCGCGTCGCTGATTGTTTGCGCAGGTTTTCAATCAGCGCCCGGGGGTGAATCTTTTCTTGTATGTAAATCGGCGGGGCCGCCACTTCGAGGGGCTGGCCATCCTCCGCATCCTTGCCGCGCCACACCAGTTGCGGGTCAAGGTCCGGGTTCCTCGGATAACGCAAAACTTTCAGCGCCTTGTCATCATCCGGCACCAGCCCCTGGTTCTCAGCCGTAGGGATATTCACCCGCCGCGCTGCATCATGGGAGTAGTTTTCAACTTCAGTGTCGGTCGGGGTTGTTGGTTTCTTGCTCATATCGTTCCGCCCCATAATTTCAAATTTGTCCAGTTTGCAGGAAAGCCCATTGCAGCTTCCCGTCCTGCGGCAAGTGTTGCCATCAATGTAACAAGGCGGTGGCCCCAATTGTTTGGCGGCTCAGCTCTTGTCAAAAGGAATTGAAGTGCTGCCAAGGCATTATAGATTTGCCGTGGCGAATTTCGATTGACAGCATTTGCAAGATTTATTGGTCTCTTTTTGGGAAGCTTAAACGTTACGTCTAGAGAGAGGTCCCATAAGCGACTGTGATGAGCGCACGTATTTCGGATCACCACGAGTTGGTGCACCAGCGTTACAAACACCGTTTCATCAATATCGAATGGCTTGGCAATCGCCTGACGCAGTTTTGGGTCTTTGATGGCAGCATACCATTGTGAAATTTGGCCAAAGCTCAGAACCTCGGAAGTCATCCAAACGGGTGGTCTGCTCGGCCCAGAATACTTGTGGCGGTAGTGTTTTATAAATCTGTCTTTGGACCGATTTACTTCTTCATCAAGCCTGATGCAGTTCCGATTGTATTTGTTGGCATCCGAGTAGTGGGCAGCATTCAGATATTCGTGAGGTCCACCCAACATGGCCATTTGGTAAGCCCAGCTTCCGCGCACCGCTACCTCAACACGCTCTATGGCATCCAACACCAAAAGCCTGAGCTTGCGATCAAACTCATACAGCAGCATTACATCTGCAAAGGTCGTTCCGGATTTGAAGCGCGGGCCGACATGGGTTTTTGGGTGTTCAAAGGGCAGCCAATAGGCGCTCAGTCTGTAATAGCTGATGTGTTGCAGGCAGTGTTCGGCAGCGACACGATCTGCTATGATCATGCCTTCGCTTTCAAGTTTGGCGATTTGGGCGGCTATTGGCAGGGCTGGTTTTGCGTAAGGCAGCTTCATTTGTGTGCTGCCTTGGCCATGATTTGGGCAAAAAAAGACCCCCCTGGTGCGCATGCAAGAGCAGAGGCGTGGAGGGTTCTGTTGGACGCTATGTGGATCGAACTAGACATTTTGTCAAGTGAAATTACAGAAAAACTGTAAGCGCTACCTAGGGCAGCGATCATATTGCCGACGCCGATAAAATGATAATTCATTTTGTTTACAATAGCTTCTGGCCATTTTTTGCATGGGGTTTTGGTGCTGGCCATGGTTAAGCTGCCCTCGCCTTTGGCTTGATGTGTTCGCGTATTTTAATGGCCGCATCATAGGGAATGCCGCTCAGCTCCAAGAAATCCCAGCGGCCAAATTGCTTGGCGTTGTTGATGGCGGGCACCCAGATGTTGCGGGCCGTGTCAGCCTTCGCCGCATCCTTTTCATCGCGCTGGCCTTTGACCTCCATGATCAGGCTCAGGGGTTCCGTACCACCATCATCAATGCGCACGATGTAGTCGGGTCGATAGCGCACGGTCTCGCCTTCAAAATCATAGGGAATTTCAAAACCGAGGTTGTGGTTTTTCACATAGGCCAGAACCTCGTCCATGGTTTCCAGGCGTTCGGCCAGCCCTGCTTCCCAGTCCTGATCATAGACAACATAATTCAGGTGGCACTTGTCGGCGCGGGTTTGGAACAGTGTGGCTTTCGACGTGTTGAAGTCCACATGCCGCGTGGTGCCATCGGGGTTATAGGGGTTGAGAATGGGCAGAAGCGAACCACTGCTGCCATCCGGCGGGCCTGTGAGCGATGGGGCGAGTGCGCGGTGGATTTTCTCGACGGCGATGGTCGCCAATGATTTCCATTTCAGATATTGCGGGAAAGCACCACCCTGACATGTGAGGCACTCATTGAACCAGCGTTCGGTGATGCGGGTTAGTTCGGGATAGCGCCAGACTTCAAGATTGCCATCGCCATCCTTGAAATAGGTGCGCAACAAATGCCCGGCCACATCAAACACCACGGACTTGACGCGCAACTTGTCAGCTTCGATTTGCAGGTCAAACGTGATGGGTTCGCCTATCAGCGGTTCATTCACCGTGATGCGCGGCAGCGTGTCAGTGTTCAGCACCATCTTGCTGTCTGCCGTGAAAACTGGACGCAGCGGCTTTCGCGGAAATATCATCCGGTATCCCTCCACATTCGGAAAGCGAATTTCGAGTGCGGCGCGGTCTTCAATGGCTTTGACCCGCGTCATGCGGGGTGGCGCTTTGGGCGGACCTGCTTCGCCCTGTTGCGCAAAGGTAAACGGCACACCCAGCACATCGGCATATTCAACGGGAAAGAAACCCGTGACCGGATCAGGCTCATAGGACACGCGGCGAAGTCCACGGCCCACCACCTGTTCACACAGCAACTGCGTGCCAAAGGCGCGAACGCCCATGATGTGTGTGACGGTGTTGGTGTCCCAGCCCTCGGTGAGCATCGACACGGAAACGACGCAACGGATGGAATCGCCGAGGCGCCCGGCCTTGCCGACCGTGTTCATCACCTCGCGCAGCAGGTCCTGGTCAGTGATGTTCTGGCCGGCTTGCGAATCGCCGGTGCGCTCCACGATCTCGCGACGGAAGCGCTCGATTTCGTCGGCCGCCATGCCACGGAAGTTGTCGTCCAGCGCTTCGCCGGATTCGAGCTGTTCGCTGTCGATCAGCAGCGTGCGCGGTCGGCCAAGTGCATTGCCGTGTTCATCATGGTTGCGGAACAGAGGCAGCCGGCCTTCGATCAGCTTGCTGGTCCCGTCCTTGTGCGCTTGCTGGAAGCCTGAGATGTAGTCGTAGACCAGCTTGGATGCCGACGTGTTGTTGCACACGACAATGAAGCAGGGCGGAACGGAAATCTTCTCCTGTTCCCAAAGCGTGAAGGTCTTTTCGTAGTGGCCGTAAAGAGCTTCGAGGGCGGTTTGCAGTTGCGTCGGCAGGTCCAGCGGGTTCAGCCCCTCTGCCTTGCCCCGGCCTTTCTTGGGCATCTGCTTGCCGATGTGCTTCCACAGCTCGCGGTACATCGGCATCTCGTCACCGGAGATGTTGTCAGCCACGGGGACGCGGGGCAGCTTGACGATG
>JAYUVC010000115.1:0-4535 GCA_043754325.1 Hyphomicrobiales bacterium | reverse complement strand
CCGCCCGGCATCATCGTCATCTGGCGCGGCCTCTCCCGCCTCGCCGATATCCGCCTCGGCGCGGACGCCAAATCAAGAGAAATTGTGGGTAATTGAAAGTGTGACCGGACGCTTACAAATGGCCTAAGGTTCAAGGGGTCGAAAATCTGTTCCGGACAAAACATCAAATGCTAAATTGCCAGAAGCTTCGCCGCGTCCCACCTGTTTCTCATATCCCTGCCAGATCACGGCACGCCCAAAGCGCCAGCGCGTTCTCTGATATTTTCGTATTACCCTGAGCCCGGCACGAGTGATTTCCTCTTCCTGAATGAACATCGGTTGTTTGGGTTTGCGATGAAGCCCCTCGCTGAGAACACGGCTGCGAGGCTTGATAGGCCAAGGCTTGCTCGTCTGCCCCTCAGTAAGGAATGGCATGGATGCGCGTTGCAATTTGATCTCGCTGGCTGACCCTGGAATTTTTGCCGCAATGAAAGGTATCCAATGGTCCGGCACAGAGTTCATTACTCTGTAGCGTAACGTGGCTTTAGGTTCATGATCACCTGTTTGTGACGTTGAGACGAAACTCTTCATGAAATTGCGGCGTTCAAGCGCGGCCTGGCTACCATTCAGACTGCCGCCTGTTGCCAGGGGAACCTGTGTTTCAACGGCCCACACCATGTTCGCCATTTCATCCCGCACGAACAACACATCCTCCAAAGGTGTACTCTCCTGGACCTGTGGAAGCACCGCCGGGACAAACAAGGACGTATCCGCAACCGCATGACCGTCGCCGGTTATGCTGTTGGTGAACATGCTCCACCGTCGCCAATCTGCGTCATCGCCTTTGCCCGCCGCTGTCACATAGTGGCGTTCTCCGAAAACGGTCGTCACAGCGATGCCTTCGACCTCTACAATGCTGCCCAGCGGCAAGGTGAGCGGCAGCACATACCAGTCATTCGCATAGACGAGTGCAAACTCCATGAAAAGCAGTTTGCCGATGTCCGTCGTTTGCACATCGACCAGTCCCAGATTCACTTTACCGTCTTCAAATGCCCACCATCGTGTGTCGGGCATGCCGGGGAATGCAATGGGCGTCGGAATGGCACCTGCCACCCTGACGTCAGCACCAGGTTTTGGACCAGCTTTAGCGACATCCAAACTGTACCAGTCTAAAGTGCCACCTTTGTATCCATCAGAAACATATGTCTTCTCTCCAGCAGTTCCAGGGGCCATGCAACGGAAGCTATAGTCAAGGCTGCTGCCTTGCCACGCATCTTCGCCCGACGGCATGGCATAGATCCGGCGGAACCAGGCAATGAAGCGTTTGCCTGCCTTGTCGATTGCGTCCTTTTCGGTAGCGGTCGGACCTTCGACACCATCGGACGCCAATGGGTTCCCGACCGGGTCGAGCAGATGCTGAAGCAGCGCGAAGCCATCTATTGCGCGTTCCGCATGGGCTGCATAAGTCTGCCACACCGCCAAATGCGCGCATATGTTTGCAGCTTTTGCACTTTGTGGATCGGGCTTTTCAACCGGGTAAAGTTTGAGATAGGACGCTTTGAAATCGCCAATGGGTGCAATCATCTTTAGCCACTGTCGCCCCATGAGAAGCCTGACATCAAGTGCAGATATTGTATTTCCTACAAAGAAATCGAAATCCAGCATTTCGGCGCGGGTTTCGAGTGGAATGTCTTTGACATAAGGAACCCGGACATCTTTTGACTCAAAACTGTCAATCGATGTTGTGTTGGTGAGATAATTGGCCGCGATGGGAGACCCCGCATCATCCCCCACAAATTCGCCCATCTGCCATTGCCGGGTGAGCATCCACAGGGCATCGCTTACTTCTGCACGCAGGGCCTTGGCCATTTCAAATTGCCGTGGCCGACCTTCCAGCCTGTTCCAGCCAACAAGCGTTGGCACACTGCGTTGAACGAGCTTTTGTGTGATGTCTGAAACGATGAAGGGAATGGCCATGGTCACGCCTGCAGGAATTTTTCAATGTTGATGTTGCGGCCGAGAATCGCAGAAATCGTCACGTCGCGCGCAGCGGCGGCCATCACAGTGGCGGGTAGGAACCTTTTGAGCTGCGAGGCATCAATGTGCTCAGGTTCCACAGCCCTCTGCTGTGCGGCTTCCCACGTCCAGTCCATGGCATTCATCAAGTCCTTCCACGACCACGTGCCATCGTTGCTGGAGGGAAGAGCCAGCAGCCAACTTTGCGGTGCTTCGGCGTTTGGTCGATCAAAATGAAAGGCAAGTCCTGCTGTTTGGGTGTGAATGTCAACAGCATCAACAGTTTTGTCCAAGCGCTGTCCCGGCACTACTTCTGTCCATGCATCCAGCACAAGTCCGCGATAGACAGTCGATGCAATGAACTCTTGTTCAACATGCAAAGTAAGCAGCAAGCGTTCCCCATCAATGTCATAATCTTCAGGGTAATCAAGACCCAACCAACGATCATCATCCCGATAAGGCAATTGCAGCGGCTCAAGAACCGGCCCGGAAAGCTGCAACGAATCCGCAAGCATTGTAATGGATTCGATGGTCTGCATGGGCTTTCGCACCCGGGCAACGCCGTAGAGCCATTCGTCCACAGGAAAATCCATTTCGATGGTTTTGGTGAGGTAGGACAGCGTATCACCGCTTCTTGAAGTTGACAAAGCTTTGGCCAATTGGTTCGTATGGGCATCAGCTAGGGTGAACTCAGGAATAAGGTGGAAGGCTTCACCAAAAAGGGTTTTGGCCGCTTGTTCCATTTTCTTGTTGCGCCCGGTGCCGGATGGCAGTGCGAGGTATTCCGACCGAAGCAAGGTCGTGTCGCGATCGATATTCTGGAGCCGGCTCAAAGTGGACTGGCACAAGGACACAAGCGCCTCAGCAATAGTCGGCAACAACTTGCGTAAGGCTGGCACGTCACTCGATTCATATTCGAAAGCTGAAAGATCAGCGATTGCTTCGAAATTCTGCAGGAATTGCAAGAGTAACGCAGGTTGGTTGCCTGCCAGATTTTTGAATTGAACCAGCCTGTTCTGGAAAGCCGTGATCTTTACAACAACAGCCGCACGCAGATCGCCTGTCTGTGTTTCACCAGAACGCGAGGTCGACACATGGGCTTCCACCCCGTGTAAGGCGTCAACTGCCCGCTCGTCTGTCAAGGCGTCAGACTTGTCCAGATCTTCGAGTGCCACTGCCAGCCGAAACTCGAAGCGCTCTATGATGACGGTCAAGGCCTCACGCAATTTGGTCAAGAGCTGTTGCGGAGCAATCAAAATTGTTTCCATGTATCCGATATTGTCTACATAGTTGCGTGCTTCCACATGCAGGGCCGCCACACGTCGCAAATCCGCATCAATCGTATCCAGCGTCGCTTGAAAACTGTTGGCGGTGTTTGCCAGCCCGGACTGCAAGGCTACGATGCTGGCGGAGAATTTCGCAATGAGTTGTGCCAGTTCGGCGAGAGGTACATCAATCCGCGAGCTATTTATGAATGCGGTAGCGTCCAGGGTTGCACTGGCCTGGTTTGACGGCAACATGTCACTCGGCAACATCGACCTTGATGTTGTGCAGAGTTTCGCAAATCCATCAAGCAAAGTCCCAACTTCAAAAAAGCTAAGTCCATTGGTTGGCGCCTGCATATAGTTGATGGTTGGCGCTGCGCAAAGCGGCAATGGATTAGATGTGCGGGAATAGAGTTTCCCCAAAATCAGATCATCGAGGCCCGAAAAACTTTGCCTGTCGCCAGCCTGATACATGCATAAAAGGTCGAGATAGGATGTGCCAAGGGATTGCACATTGACTGTGTCACTCTGGCTTTGAGCAGCAGAATCTTTCCAGGAAACCGTGCAACCAAGTAACGTTGGCTGTGGCAGCATTTTTTCCAGCCAGGCCGCAAGCGCAGGTTCGGCAAGGGCGCGTGGCGTTCGCACCAGCGGGGCCGTGTTTGACAAAACGCAGCCAACACGATGGGTCAGTGTGATCCCTGTGGATGCAGACTTGATGACGTCAGGCTCCGGTGGAACAGCGCCCTTTGCATAGGCTTCAACAGCTGCTGCAACCCTGTCGTAATTCCCCAGGACAGACTGGTGAACGGCTTCCGCCAAACTGCAATCCCCCAAGGCATCTTGCGAGTCACGCAATCTATCTATTTCCTTCGTGATGCCCTGCACCAATGCAGAGCTTGCGTTTGGCAGGGTCAGGCCAAATGGATAGCTGCCATTGCCGGGCTTCTGCGTATGCTCGAGCAAGGCAACACCATCAACGGTTCCTCGGGCTTCAATGGCCACGTCATTTGGATCATTTACGGTATCAACGAGTTTTCCGGCCACATAGGGAAATGCTTTCCTGAAAGCGTCAATATGCAAGTCGGTTTGAAGAGTGGGCTTCAGGTTCTGCAGGCCGCGCTCAAACTGATACCCCAGCAAGGCAGCAAGCCTCTGCCCATTGCGCATACCCTCTTTCAGGAACAGGGCCGACCTGACACGTTCGGATGAGAGGTTCACGCCTATCGCCTGACGTTGTTGATCAGTTTCAGCATTCTGATAGCCACTGCGCAG
>JAYUVC010000114.1:0-5162 GCA_043754325.1 Hyphomicrobiales bacterium | reverse complement strand
ACGCTCGTTTCATCGATTCTGCATCGCTACGCGAGCGGAACTCTCAAGGAAGAAGCTTGAACTGACCCATGACTCAAACTCTCGACGCTGAACGCAAAACCCTTATCCTCACTGGTGCCTCGCGCGGCATCGGCCATGCCACGGTGAAACGCTTTTCCACGGCGGGCTGGCGCGTCATCACCTGTTCTCGTCAACCTTTCCCGGATGATTGCCCGTGGGACGCGGGGCCGGAGGATCACATTGTTGTGGATCTCGCTTCGTCTGAAGACACCCACAAGGCTATTGCGATCATGCGGGAAAAATTGTTGGAGCATGGCGGCAAGCTGGATGCCCTCGTCAACAACGCCGCCATCAGTCCGAAGCTTGAGGGTGGGGCCCGCATGAATTCGCTGGAAACCGCAGAACAGGATTGGAAGACGGTTTTTCAGATCAACTTTTTTGCGCCCATCATGTTGGCGCGTGGATTGTTGAATGAACTCAAAACCGCAAAAGGCGCTGTGGTGAATGTGACGTCGATTGCCGGCACCAAGGTTCATCCATTCGCGGGTGCAGCCTATTCGACTTCGAAAGCGGCACTTGCTTCGTTGACCCGCGAAATGGCGCATGACTTTGGTCCGCTCGGCGTTCGTGTGAACTCGATTTCGCCCGGCGAAATTGAAACCTCAATCTTGTCACCCGGCACCGAGAAAATTATTCCGCATATTCCATTGCGCCGTTTGGGCCAGCCGGAAGAGGTGGCAAAGGCGATATATTTCCTGTGCACTGAAACCTCGTCCTATATTTCCGGTGCCGAACTTCACATCAATGGCGGTCAGCATGTCTAACCGCAACCTGCGGCCTGAAACCATTGCCGCCCATGCCTTGAATGCGACGGATGCCGCAACGGGAGCGGTGGTACCGCCCATCCATTTGGCCACTACCTATGCGCGGGATGAAAATTATGTGCCGCTGCTGAAGGAGAATTATCAGCGCAGTGGTGGCCCTACTTTGTGGCAGGCTGAAGAGATCATTGCCAAACTGGAAAAAGGTCCGGAGTGTTTGCTGTTTCCTTCGGGCATGCAGGCGATTGCGACTTTGTTTGAGACCATTCCGCAAGGCGCACATGTGGCCGCGCTGGATACAATGTATTACGGCACGCGCGATTGGTTGAAGCTGCTGGAAAGCAAGGGCCGGATTGCGCTTACGCTGTTCAATGCGCGGGATCCTTCGGGTCTTGCAAACGCTTTGCAGTCCGGCAAAACTGATCTGGTGTGGATTGAAACACCGCTCAATCCGACTTGGGACGTGGTTGATATTGAGGAAGCCGCAAAAGCGGCACATGCCGCTGGAGCCATTCTTGCGGTTGATGCGACAGCCACTGCGGCAGTGACCACGCAGCCTTTGGGTCTGGGTGCTGATATTGTTTTCCATTCGGTGACCAAATATCTCAACGGCCATTCCGATGTGCTTGCCGGTGCATTGGTGACCAGCGAAATCAATGACCGCTGGAAAATGATCCGTATGCTGAGGACCAAGGTGGGCGCACCGCTTGCTCCGTTTGAATGCTGGCTGCTGATGCGCGGCATGCGCACATTGTTTGTGCGCTATCGTGAAGCCTCCGCCAATGCGAAGGCGATTGCCCGGCATTTTGCCAGCCACCCCAAAATCGAAGCCGTGCTGTATCCCGGCCTTGCCACGCATCCGGGCTACGAGATTGCGAAGAAGCAGATGCTGGATGGTTATGGCGGCATGATGAGCTTGTTGATCAGGACTGATTTTGCGGGGGCACAAAAGTTTTGCACAAGATTGAATGTGATTACACCTGCAACCTCTCTGGGGGGTTGCGAAAGTCTTGCGGAACATCGTAAAACCGTTGAGGGGCCGAGCAGTCCTGTGCCGGATAATCTGGTGCGGTTTTCCATTGGAATTGAAAACGTCAATGACCTGATTGGCGATATTGAGCAGGCGTTGCAATTGGTCTGAAAATCCGTTATCAGGAAAATAGTTCTTGACAGCGCGCGGTCGATATGCCAATATGTGCAAGGTGGTTGTTGGGTTCAGAGGAATAGGGATTTTTATGATGCGGTTTTTGATTGCAGTTTTTGTTTCGGTTTTTGGTCTGGTTTCCACTGTGCAATCGGCTGAAACGACCAGTCCTTCGATTTTTGATGATGGACTTCGCATTGGCTTGGGCGGTGGTGCGGCAGCTGATTATTTCGGCTCTGACGAATACAAGTTCGTACCGCTGCCGTACTTTAGTTACAAGCAAGAAGGCTTTGGCATTTCGAGTTCACAATTTGGCGTTGAGGCCGATGTGCTGCCGTTCTTGGGGTTCGATGGCGGCCCGATTGTGCGTTACAATACAGGCCGCAAGAACGTGAAAGATAACATTGTCGATCTGCTGCCGGAGGTTGACGGCACGCTTGAGGTTGGTGCCTATCTGGCGGGCGGAATTCCCTTGTCAGACCCTGCGGCGGGAACGCCTGCCATTCTCACAGCCCGCATCGAAGCCACGAAGGGCGTGTCAGGCGGACATGATGGCAGCCTTTTCACCGGCTCAGTTGGTGTGATCACGCCACTGTCAAGCGACCTCACATTGATCAGCAATGTGTCGGCCACCTACATGTCAAAATCCTATGCCGACAGCTTTTTTGACATTTCGGCTGCAGGCTCCGCCGCAAGTGGGCTGGCTGTTTACAACGCTGGTGCGGGTTTTCGCGATGTGGGCGTGGGGTTGACAGCAAATTACAGTTTGACTGGAAATCTCTCGGTTTTTGGATTGGGACGTTATAACCGTATCGTGGGGGACGCAAAGCACAGCCCTGTTGTTAAAGATCGTGGCAGTGCCAACCAGTTTCTGTTGGGAGCAGGATTGATTTACACCTTCAACTAACTGTCTGGTGTGTTGCCTCGATTTCGCGGCGTGATTGGTGAAGATGAAGCCGCTGCCCTGGCGGATGGTGTTTTTATGCGCATGGACCAGGACCGCGACGGCAAAGTTTCCGAAGCTGAATTCAGCACTGGCCCGCGTGGCCACAAGGGCTGGTTCAACTGGAACAGCGACGAAACCGCAGCCGTGCAAAAGGTCCGTACAGACAGGTTTGCAGCTCTTGATGTGAACAAGGACAAGAGTTTGGACAAGGCGGAATTTTTCGTGGACGCCAAAGCCAAACTCGCTGCTGCTGATGGCGACAAGGATGGCAAAGTCACACCTTGGGAATTTCGCGCCAACCGTTGAGTTTCGCATTCATAGCGCTATCTTTTTTTTGGAAGCGATGAGGGGACTGCTTGCTCTTTCTTGCAAGCTGTCCCCGAGTTCAAGATCAGGGACAGTTTGCGATAGAGCAAACGGTCCCTTATCCCGCATTGAGCCAAATTGAGAAATAATTGGACACTGTTCAAAACTGGTTCGCCGCTGCAAGATGATGCTTTCACAGCGGAGGCCAAGAGCATGACTGTCATACTCAATACGCTTGCAGATTTCACGCTTGATCATTTCCGCCGTGTGGCATGGGCGGGTGAGGCTGTTGTTTTGGGCGACATTGCCAAGCGAAACATCGTTTCGGCGCGTGAGGCTTTCCTGTTGCTGATTGATCAGCCGGGTGTGTCGATTTATGGCGTCAACACCGGCTATGGCGGGCGCGCGAAGGTTAAGTTGGATGCAGCGGCTCGCAAAGCCCAGGCGCTGCTTCCCACCCATCACCGTGCGGCATCGTGGGGGGAGGCCTTGCCGGACCGGGTGACGCGCGGGATTGTGTTTGCGAGACTTGCGAATTTTATCGAGGGACACGGGGCGGTGTCTCCTGCTGTGGCAGAAGCGGTGGCGGACATGTTATCGGGCACGTCCATGCCTTATGTGCCTGCGCGGGGGCAGGGCGGGGCCGGGGAAATTCTGTCGCTGTCGCACGTGTTTCTGCATGCATCCAAAAGCTGGCCGCTGGCGGAGAAAGACATGTTGGCGCTGGTCAATGGTTCACCTGCGGCATCTGCACTGATTGCCGATGCAGCACTGGCGACCGCACAGCGCCTGCAGCTGGCACTGGAGGTATTTGCCTTGGCTGCGGAAGCCTTCAACACGCCATATGGCCATTTTGCAGAAGAGTTGGAAACGTGCTGGAACAATCCGCATGATGCCTGGGCATTGCGGCAGTTGCGGGACCAGATGCAGGGCGGGTCTGAGCCGCGCCGCCCCTATCAGGCGCCGGTGAGCATTCGCATTCTGCCGCGCGTTCTGGGGCAGGCGCATCGCGCACTGCAAACGGCGGAGGAAGTGGCACGACAATCTTTGGGCGCTGTGAGTGACAACCCCGTGGTGTTTCCACCGGGGCAACAACGGGGTGCGGAACCCGTGGTGAGCACCGGCGGCTATCACAACATGCAAGCGGCTGCCGCGCTTGATGGATTGGTGTGCGCACATGCCAATCTCGCGGTGTTGACGGGGCGCATTGCCGCCAAATTGCTGGACGGCGCTGTGTCGTTGTTGCCGGCCTATCTTGGTTATGACGACGGCGAAAGCTATCTTGGCTGTTTGCCCATGGCGATTGTGGGTTACGAAGAAGAGCTTCGCATGCTGGCCATGCCAACCCTGCTGCCCGGCTCTGAGTCCGGCGGTTTTGCTCAGGACGATGTGGCGTCGCCGGTGTTTTTGGCTTGGCAGAAATATGACAGGTCTTGTGTGTTGTTTGAGCAATGCCTGGCCAGCCTGGCACCCGTTGCGGTGCGTGCGTTGAAGATCACGGGGCGGTCAGTGCCGGTGAAGTTGCAGGCATTGGTTGACGAGATAAATGCGTGCTTTCCGGATGATATAACGGATCGCGCGATGGGATTTGATATTGCAAGACTGGCGATGGTGTTTCGGGAAAGGGTTCATGAGGCGGGGAACCAGGGAGGCTGTTGCATATGACGAAGAAAGGCCCTCATCCGGCGCTTCGCGCCACCTTCTCCCGCAAGCGGGAGAAGTGAAACACGAGAGCAACCTTCACTTCTACCGCTTGCGGGAGAAGGGGGATCACGCGTAGCGTGAGCCGGATGAGGGACGAGTTAATCGACGCAGATAATCTGGCCGTTGATGGCACCTTCTACGCTTTTGGCGAAGGCAAAGCCGATACGTTCATTGCTCACGGGAACATGGCCCGGAAAGAAGCCGTCGTATTTTTGAGCAGCATCGGCCAGCAATCCGGGAC
>JAYUVC010000113.1:0-4738 GCA_043754325.1 Hyphomicrobiales bacterium | reverse complement strand
GACGAGCTTTGGGCGGTTGCCGCCCCGTTGGTTCCGACGCGCAAGCGGCGAAGCCGCAAGAAGAAATACGCGAGGAAAGCCGGGGGTGGCCGCAAGCCGCTGGAGCCCCGGCTTGTATTTGAGGGCATCGTGTTTGTGTTGCGCACGGGCATCCAGTGGAAGGCGCTGCCGAAGACATTCGGGGCCAGCAGTTCGGTGCACAAGTATTTCCAGGAGTGGCGTGAAGCGGGATTTTTCAAGGCGCTGTGGGAGCGCGGCGTAGCACTTTACGATGAGCAAAAGGGCATAGGCTGGCGCTGGCAGGCCATTGACGGTGCCAAGTTCAAGGCTCCGATGGGCTGGGATGGCGTGGGCAGAAACCCCACAGATCGGGGAAAAAAACGGCACAGGACGGCATCTGCTGGTGGATGAAAAGGGCGTACCTCCAGTTTTCAGGACTTGTGGGCATCGTGCTGGTTGGTGCCAACCGTCACGATGTCAGCCAATTGGGGGCGGTCCTCGACAGCAAGATCGTTCATCAGCCCAAAACCAGCAAAGCCGTGACGGAGAACTTGTGCGCTGATGCGGGCTATGTCGGTGAAACAGCCGATGCCATCATCCGCAAGCACGGTTACATCCCACATGTGCGGCCGCGTGGCGAAGAGATCAAGGCCAAGAAGAACAAACGCTTCAAGCCGCGCCGCTGGATTGTCGAAGTGTCACACAGCTGGTTCAACAACTTCCGCAAGCTCAAGGTCCGCTATGAAAAGAAAACCGCAAACTGCCTCGCCCTGCACCACCTCGCCGCTGCAACCATCGCACTTCGCCGCTGCCGCAGCAAAAACCGGAAAAACATTATTTACGGATAGGTTCTTATAACAATAGGTTCTTATAACAATTGACAGACTTCCATGTTTACGCAATGAATTGCCATGTTGGCAAAGTCACGGTCTCAAAAGACAATGCAATGATAATGCCCATGGGAACCGGAATTCAGCCTGCATACAAAAAAACATCTTTAAAATGGGAGCTTCATATGTTTGACGAAATCATCAAAGCAGCGCAGACCCGTCGTAATGTTTTTAAGTCGATTGGTGGTGCAACGGCCCTCGCCGGACTGTTGTTGGCAGATGCGGGATTTGATCCGGCGATGGCGCAGGCCTTGGCACCTGCTGGAAAGCCAATGAAAGCCGCCTTCTCCAATGCAGGCCTTCAGGCCTCCTGGTGCGCCCAAGGCAAACAGGCCGCAGAAGCCTGGGGCAAATTGATGAATGTTGAAATCACATGGTTCGACGGCGAGCTTGCGGCCACCAAACAACGCGCCGCCATCGACAACATGGCGACACAAAAATGGGACTTCGTTGCAATTCAAACCTTTGGCATTGGCACGCTGACCGACCCTATCCAGAAGATGATAGACGCGGGAACCCCGGTGATTGCGATGGATACATTGGTGGCGCCTCCGGGCACCATTGCCATCCACACCTTCATCGCACCCGACAACGAAATGATGGGATCGTTGGTCACGTCCCAGCTCTTGAATGCCATCAAGGGTGAAGGCAACGTAGTCATGACACAGGGTGCGCTTGGCCACTCTGGTGCACAAGGCCGTGCCAAAGGCTTCAAAAGTGTACTCGCAGGCTTCCCGAATGTGAAAGTTGTAAATGAAGAACCAGCCGATTGGGATGTCACCAAAGTGGCGCGCATCTGGGATTCGATCCTGACGCAGAACGACAAGATTGCCGGTGCCTTCTTCCACAACGACGACATGGCCTTGGCCGCGTACAACGTCATGAAAGCCAAGGGTCGCACCGATATTCTTATCGGCGGTGTCGACGCAATGCCGCCTGCCGTGCAAGCGGTGCTGGATGGTACCATGGTGGCAACCGTGCGCAACCCGTCCTGCCGTATTCACGGTTGGGCTGTGGCCGCAGGTGTTGCAGCCGTGCAGGGTGGTGAAAAGGCTGGCAAGGACATCCCGAACTACATTCTCGCTGACGGCCCCGTCATCACCAAGGAAACCGCTGCCGGTCATCTCTGGCTGCAAAAGAACTTCCTCGTTTGATCTCTCATGAATGATCAATCCATGAGCAGGGGCGGCTTGCCGCCCCTGCTTCGCTTGTCGAATGTGTCGAAATCCTTTGGTGGCATTGCGGCCCTGAAGGACGTTGACTTCACGTTGAATGCTGGCGAGATTCACGGTCTCGTCGGTGAAAATGGTGCCGGCAAATCCACCACCATGAAAATCATCGCCGGGGTCTATTCAGACTTCGAAGGGCAGATGAGCGTGGACGGAAAACCCGTGCATTTCCGTTCGGCGCGTGACGCTCTCGCGGCTGGCATCGGCATGGTGCATCAGGAATTGTCAACGATACCGGATTTGACTGTCGCCGAGAATGTCTTTCTCGGCCATCAGCCTGTCACCAAAATGGGCACCATCAATTGGGCCCGCATCAACAGCGAAGCGGCGCGGCTCATTGCGAGTCTGGGTCTTGATATTGATCCCAAAACCCGCATGGGGTCATTGCCCGTCGGTTTACAACAACTTGTCGAACTGTCACGCGTATTGTTTTCAGGCGCCCGCATCATCATTCTCGACGAGCCAACATCTGCACTCTCGCCGCCGGAAGTGAAGCGGCTGTTTGATGTGTTGCGCAAAATCAAGGCTGAGGGGCGCGGCATCATTTTTATTTCGCACTTTCTTGATGATGTGCTCGAGATTTCAGACACGGTCACCGTGTTCCGCAATGGCAAAAAGGTGGCCACCGAAGCTGCGGCATCACTGACCAAGGATGCTGTCATCTCCCACATGATTGGTCGTGGCTCAATTGGCATGCATATGGGAGAAAGTACTGATCTCGTCAGCGATGATGCCAAGTCCGTTGTTCTCGCCGCCGACGGTATTGGCGATGGAAAACTGTTGCGCGATGTGTCATTGGAGTTGCGTGCCGGAGAAATCACCGGCGTCTACGGGTTCATGGGGTGCGGTCAAATTGAGTTGGCTCGGGCGTTGTTCGGAAAGATAAAATTGAAGCAGGGCGGCCTGCGTCTTAACGGAAAACCCCGGTCATTCACTTCAACCGCCCAAGCCCGGGCGGGGGGTATCGCCTTTGTGCCAGAGAACCGCCGCATGATGCTGTTCCGCACTGAGCCTGTTTACAAGAATGTCTCCATTGCCATTCTGGACCGTATCCACAAACTGTTCCTGAAACCGAATTCGGAGCGTACAGTCGCCCATGCGCGCGCCACAGATTTGCAAATCCGGCCACCCAATCCAAACATGATGTTGGGGGCTTTGTCCGGTGGCAATCAGCAGAAAGTCGCGCTGGCCAAATGGCTCACGCATTTGCCAAAGGTATTGATACTGTCCGAGCCCACACGCGGCATGGATGTGGGGGCAAAGGAAGACGTCATTCGCATTGTCAAAGACCTGCGCGACAAGGGCGTGGCCATTTTGGTTCTTTCAACCGAACCCGAAACAATCCTGACCCTGGCTGACCGCGTCACCGTGTTGCGCAAAGGCACAGTGGCGAAAGAATTCAAAACCGGAACACTTCACAAAGCCGACCTTCTGGCGGCGGCATAGGGCGGCAGACATGAACGTAACGGACATTCAAAAACCCGGCAGCATGAAATCATTTCTGAAAGATCAGCTTCGCAATATCGCACCCGTGTTTACCTTGATTGCTCTGGTCACGTTTTTCACCATTGCAAGTTCGTCGTTTTTCACCGTTGTGAATTTTATGAACATCCTCTCGCAAATATCCATCACGGCCATCATCGCGGTGGGTCTGACCTATGTCATTCTAACCTCCGAAATTGATCTCTCTGTTGCTGCCGTTGCCAATGCTGTGGGCATCGTGGTGACATTCTTCACCTTGCAGCCGGACTATGTGAACATCGCAAACCTGCCATTGCCCGGCGTGATCGCAATCGTGCTCACACTATTGGCAGCATTCGCGTTCGGTCTCGTCACCGCCTTTGGCGTCACCTGGATCGGCATTCCGTCATTCATCATGACACTGGCCATCATGCAAATTGCCAACGGTGTTTCTGCGCTTCTGGTGCGTGGCCAGATCGCCTACAACTTTCCGGACCTCATAACGGTTCTGGGTTCCGGCTCAATTCTGGGCGTTCGCTGGACCATTATTGTCGCAATCCTGTTCCTCGGCATCGGCCATCTCGTGCTGAACTACACGCGCTTTGGCCGCTACATTTACATGACTGGCGGCAACCGTGAGGCTGCCGAATATTCCGGTGTCAATGTCAAATTCATCATCGGCTCCGTCATGGTCATCTCTGCCATGTGTTCAGGCATCGCGGGCATGCTGGCCGTCGCCTATTTCGGATCAGCCCAGCAAAACCAGTTTGACAGCTATTTGCTCGACGCCATCGCAGCAGTGGTGGTTGGCGGCACCAGCCTCTTCGGCGGCCGGGGTGGCATTGGCAACACTATCATCGGCTTGCTGGTTCTCGGTGTATTGAACAACGGCCTCGATCACATCCAGATCGACAGCTTCCTGAAAATATTGATCCGTGGACTGATCTTGTTGTCAGCTTTGATTATCAACGTCTATGCGCAGAAATTGAAGGAGAATGAGTGAGGGGAGTTTAATGCTGCATTTGAGAACTCAAAGAGAACCAGATTACGGTGACAGTGCTGGACTGCACCCCATAATTGAGACACGGTAATTTCTGTGACAGGGTGATTTTCATTTTTGGTTACTGGGTTTGGATTAGCGCGAAGTTGGTTTCGAAT
>JAYUVC010000112.1:0-11353 GCA_043754325.1 Hyphomicrobiales bacterium | reverse complement strand
TGGCGCAGCATGATCTCGTAGTCCATCTTGTAGATATGATCGCCCGCCAGAACCACAACATAGTCAATATCATAGCTGTCGACGATATCGATGTTCTGCGTTACGGCATCGGCGGTTCCGAGGTACCACTTATTCTCAGCTACCCGTTGGCTGGCAGGCAGGATATCGAGATATTCGTTGCGTTCCGCCCGGAAAAAGCTCCAGCCGCGCTGCATGTGGCGGATCAGGCTGTGCGCCTTGTACTGGGTGGCCACACCAATGCGGCGGATGCCGGAGTTCAGGGCGTTGGACAGGGCGAAATCAATAATGCGGCTTTTGCCACCGAAAGGCACGGCGGGTTTGGCGCGCCGGTCTGTCAATTCCATCAGGCGGCTGCCGCGACCGCCTGCCAGCACATAGGCCATCGTATCACGCGCGAGTGGCCCGGTTTTTTTAGGTGCAGGCATGTTGTTCTCCCAGTTTATTATTGTTTTTAAGACTCACTTAAAAAATACAGCGTAGCAAGGGGTGGAAGTGTTATTCTTGCCGAGGCGGGCTTACCCATGAAGGCCCCTGCATCAGCATCGACGCCACCCATGTTGCCAAACCCCGAACCCCAATAGGTTTTTGAGTCGGAATTCAAAACTTCCGTCCAGCGTCCCCTTTTCGGAAGGGGCACTTGATAGCTTTCGCGGGGAACCGGCGTGAAATTGCAGACAACAACGATAATCTGACCACCTTCTCCGTCATGCCGCGCCCAGGCGAAGACTGAGTTTTCGGAGTCGTCGGCATTCATCCATTCGAAGCCCTCAGGCTCGCAGTCCCGCGCGTGCATGGCGGGGATGGAGCTGTAGGTCTTGTTCAGATCGCGCACAAAGTTCTGCATGCCCTGGTGGCTTTCGTGTTCCAGCAGGTGCCAATCAAGACTGCGGCTTTCCGCCCATTCGTCGCGCTGGGCAAATTCCTGACCCATGAACAACAGCTTCTTGCCGGGATAGGCCCACATGAAGGCGTAGTATGCGCGCAAGTTTGCAAACTTTTGCCAATCATCGCCTGCCATTTTGGTGAGCATGGAGCCTTTGCCATGCACCACTTCATCATGGCTTAAAGGCAACACGAAATTTTCCGAGAAGGCGTAAAGCAGGCCAAACGTCAGTTCGTTGTGATGATGCTTCCGGTGGACGGGTTCACGTTTGAAATATTCAATCGTGTCATGCATGAAACCCATGTTCCATTTGAAGCCGAAGCCCAGGCCATTCATCGAGGTGGGTTTAGACACGCCGGGGAAGGCGGTGGATTCTTCAGCAATGGTCACAATGCCGGGATGTTGCGCATAGGCTTCGTGGTTGACCCGTTGCAAAAAAGCAATGGCCTCAAGATTTTCGCGGCCACCCTCCTTGTTGGGAATCCACTCGCCCGCTTTGCGGGAGTAGTCGAGGTAAAGCATGGAGGCGACGGCATCCACACGCAGTCCGTCAATGTGGTAACGGTCGAGCCAGAACAGCGCATTATTCAACAGTACACTGAACACTTCACGGCGGCCGAAATTATAAATCGCCGTATTCCAATCGGGGTGAAAACCCTGACGTGGGTCCGCATGTTCATAAAGGGCTGTGCCGTCGAAGTTAGCAAGCCCGTGCTCGTCTGTCGGAAAATGGGCGGGCACCCAGTCGAGAATGATGCCAATGTTTTCGGCGTGTGCTGCTTCGACAAAGCGCTTGAACGCTTGTGGATTTCCAAAGCGCGAAGTGGGTGCGAACAGGCCAGTGGGTTGATAGCCCCAGGACGGGTCATAGGGATGTTCGCTGACGGGCAGGCATTCGATGTGGGTGAAGCCCATGGATTTGACGTAGGGGATTAATTCACGTGCGAGGGCGTCGTAGTCCAGAAAACCATCGTCATCCGTGCGCCGCCATGAGCCGAGGTGAACTTCATAGGTCGACATTGGCTTTCGGCGGGCGTCGCCTTGTTGGCGGGCGTCCATGTAGGACTGGTCGTTCCACGTGCCGATCTCGCGGTTGGAAATGCGTGATGCGGTATTGGGACGAAGTTCTGCCTCATAGGCGAAGGGATCAGCCTTCAACGGCAGGCGGTTGCCGTTGCTTGCGATGATTTCGAACTTGTAGCCTTGACCGATCACCGCACCCGGCACAAAAGTTTCCCAAATGCCGGTGTTCATGCGCAGCCGCATGACGTGCAGGCGACCGTCCCAATTGTTGAAGTCACCGATGACGGATACGCGTTTGGCATTGGGAGCCCAGACGGCGAAATGCACACCATCGGCACCATCATGGTGCAAAGTGTGAGCGCCCATTTTGTCGTAAAGGCGGAGGTGGTTACCTTCGCCAATATAATAATCGTCCATGGGGCCGAGAACAGGGCCAAAGGAATAGGCGTCGGTCACCGTCCAGTTGCCACCCGCGTTGGAGCAGGCCAAGCGGATGGGGTGCTGCGAGTCGGCAGTGACGGCCCCCTCGAAAAAACCGGCATCGTGACGCTTGTCAATGGCACCCAGGCTTTTGCCGCTCAGGCTTTCAACGCGGATTTTGTCCGCACCCGGAACAAAAGCGCGGGCAATCCACTGCTTGCCAACTTTATGCAGGCCCAACACAGAGAAGGGATTGCCATGGCTTCCGTGCACAAGTGCGGCTATGGCTGCGGCCCCGGTTGTCCAAGCAGGCTGTTTCGCCATCGTTGTCCCCTCTGCTACACACAGTCAATTCACCGGAAGCTTCCAGATATCACGCGCGTAATCACGGATCGTGCGATCTGACGAGAACCAGCCCATGCTGACGCTATTGATGATCGTCTTTTCAGTCCAGTTCTTTCTCTTCTGCCACAGATTGGAGACGTTTTGCTGGGCTTGCGCGTAAGAATCGAAGTCGGAACCCACAAGAAAATAATCATTGCCCATGAGAGAATCGACAATCGGCTTGTAACGGTCATGGTCGCCTTGGCTGAATGTGCCTGCGAGAAGTGCGTTGCATACACCCAGCAAGGCCGGGGAGGATTCGACGATTTCCCGTCCATTTATGCCTTTGGCGCGGCGGGCTTCGACCTCGTTTGCAAGCAAGCCGAAGATGAAGATATTGTCCGCCCCAACTTGTTCCAGCATTTCGACATTGGCACCGTCCATGGTGCCGATGGTCATGGCACCGTTGAGTGCGAGCTTCATGTTGCCCGTGCCTGAGGCCTCCATGCCAGCTGTCGAGATTTGCTCTGACAGGTCGGCGGCGGGTACAATGACCTCAGCCAGGCTGACGTTGTAGTTGGGAATGAACACCACGCGCAACGCGCCACGCAGCGTCGAGTCATTGTTCACGACTTGGGCCACATCATTGATGAGTTTGATGGTGAGTTTGGCCATGTGATAACTGGCGGCGGCTTTACCCGCAAAAATCTTGACACGCGGTGCCCAGGTTTTTTCCGGACGCGCACGCATATCGTTGTAGAGTGCAATCGTCTCCAAAATGTTCAAAAGCTGCCGCTTGTATTCATGGATACGCTTGATTTGCACATCGAACATCGAGTCCGGATCAAGGGTGATATCCATGCGGGCTTTGACAAGATTGGCAAGTGCCGCCTTGTTGTCGTGCTTGATACGCTTGAATGCGTCCTGAAAATTGCTGTCCTTGGCGAGGGGAAGGGCTTCTTTCAGCAATTCGGTTTCAGCAAAAATGTCCTTGCCTATGGCGTCCTGCAGCAAATGCGCCAAAGCCGGGTTTACACTTTTCAACCAGCGGCGCGGGGTGACACCATTGGTCTTGTTGTTGATGCGGCCTGGATAAAGCTCGTTCAACTTGCCGAACACGCTTTGTTTCATCAGGCTGGTATGCAGCGCCGAAACGCCATTGATGCTGTGGGAACCAACAAAGGCCAGTTGGCCCATGCGCACGCGGCGACCACCTGCTTCATCGATCAGCGAGATAGCCGAAATAAATTCGTCCGTACCAAGACCTTTCTTTTGTGCGTCTTCAATGACTCTGGCGTTGATGGCGAACACAATTTGCATGTGGCGTGGCAGCACGCTTTCAAACAGGTGAAGGGGCCAGCTTTCCAGTGCTTCCGGCAGCAGTGTGTGATTGGTGTAGCCCGTCACACCACGGGTGATGTCCCACGCCTTGTCCCATGTCATGTGATGAATGTCGATGAGGAGCCGCATCATCTCAGCCACCGCAATGGCGGGGTGGGTATCGTTCATCTGGATCGCCACTTTGTCCGGCAGGTTTGTCAGATCCGGATATTGTTGCAGATGGCGGCGCAGGACGTCTTGCAACGACGCGGAGGTGAAGAAATACTCTTGGCGCAAACGCAGTTCCTGACCTGCGGGTGTCGAGTCTGCGGGGTAAAGCACCCGGGTCAGAATTTCAGCGCGGTTGGTGCCGGAAAGTGCGCCTGTGTAGTCACCGACATTGAATGCATCAAGGTGAATGGGGTCGAGGGCCTTGGCGCTCCACAAGCGCAATGTGTTGACGCGGGCACCCTTCCAGCCGACCATGGGCGTGTCGTAGGCGATGGCATGCAGCACTTCGCCGCCGTGCCAAGTGTGGTGGATGCTGCCGTCCTTGGTCAACTCGGAAGTTACATGGCCGCCGTAACTGATCCGGTAAGATGCTTCGCGGCGGGCAAATTCCCATGGGTTTCCGTAGTCGAGCCAGGTTTCAGGCGCTTCAGTCTGCCAGCCGTCCTTGATGATCTGGCGAAACAGGCCGTGGTTGTAGCGAATGCCATAACCATAAGCGGGGATGTTGAGAGTGGCCATGCTTTCCATGAAGCAGGCGGCAAGGCGGCCAAGACCGCCATTGCCGAGTGCGGCGTCGGGCTCAAGTTCTTCGACAAAATTCAAATCGACATTCAAGTCGGACAGGGCTTGCTGGAATGTGCCCGTGAGTTCGAGATTGCTGAGTGCGTCGCGCAGCAAGCGGCCAATGAGGAATTCGAGTGAAAGATAATAAACGCGCTTTGACTGGTCCTCATAGCTTTTGCGGGTGGAGGCCATCCAGCGGTCAATGATCGAGTCACGCAAGGCCAGGATGGTGGCGCGCAGCCAGTCGTGGCGCTTTGCCACTTTCGGGTCCTTGCCAATGGCATAAGTCAGCTTGTGCAGAATGCGCGTGCGGATAATATCAACGTTGGTGTGTGCGTTCATTAAATCAGTCCTGTGTCTTGGCCTTGTAGCGTTGTTCAAGTTTAATGAACACTATTGCTTAGCCTGTTTTGCTGCAAGTGCGAAGGCGGGATTTTCCGAAGTGCCTTGTTTGCAACCGTCAAAGCTGTCCAAAAGCGGTTGCGTCGTTTTCACTTGACCATTCCGTAAATGTCGCAAACGGATCGTCTTCAAGATCAAATGAAATCGTCAAAGGCTGCTTTAACTCCACCTCTTCCAAATTCTTGCCTGGCCCCATGCGGTCAACGACGAGGAAACGACTTTCGATATCAAACACCAGCAATGGAAAGTGCCAGATGTTGCGGTGATAGTTGACGCCCTGTCGGCCTGTCGCTGTGAAAGCGCGGTACGATGATGGGTCATTCGGATCGCTGCACACGACGACCAGCCATAGTTTGTCTTGCAGTGGGTAAAACAATTGCGTGCCCAATGGGTGGCGTTCCATCAAGTCAATGACGATGGGGTGCGGGCGCGGGTTGGCAGTGAAGAGGCTGATGTTGGTCTGGCCATCTTCTGTCGACACATCGATGTTCGCCAGAGTGTTGAAGCGCTGGGCGAAGCCTTGGTTGATTTGGATCGGCACTGCGCCATCCAGTTCCACCACATCTCCAAAAGGTGCGAAGGCCGATTTGGTCAGCGGTTCTGGCTTCAGCATCAACGGAAGAGTTTCAGCCTGGGGTGGCGATTTACGTCCTTGTAAAGCAAGTAGCGGAAGGGGCCGGGGCCGCCTGCGTAACAAGCTTGCGGGCAAAAGGCGCGCAGCCACATGAAATCGCCTGCTTCGACTTCAACCCAATCGTTGTTGAGGCGATAAACGGCCTTGCCTTCAAGCACGTAGAGCCCGTGTTCCATCACATGGGTTTCGGCGAAGGGAATTGTGCCGCCGGGTTGGAAGGTGACGATGTTGACATGCATGTCGTGGCGGATATCGTTTGGATCAGCAAAGCGCGAGGTGGCCCAGGTGCCGTTGGTGCCGGGCATGGCGGTGGGGGTGACGTCTGAGTCTGAGGTGACGAAGGCTTCGGGTTTGTCGATGCCTTCGACGGCTTCATAGGCCTTGCGCACCCAGTGGAATTTGGCGGGTTCGCTGCCGTTGTTTTTCAGCGACCATTTGGTGCCTGACGGGATATAGGCATAGCCGCCGGTTTTGAGATCGTGGGGTTCGCCTGAGATGGTGACAGTTGCTGCACCACTGACGAAAAACAGCACGCCTTCCGCTTCGGGGTCCGGTTCAGGATTTTCGCTGCCACCACCGGGGGCGACTTCCATGATGTATTGCGAAAAGGTTTCGGCAAAGCCCGAGAGGGGGCGGGCGATAATCCAAGCTCTGGTGTTTTGCCAGTGCGGCAGCAGGCTGGTGACGATATCCTGCATCACGCCTTTTGGAATTATAGCATAGGCCTCGGTGAATATCGCGCGGCCTGTAAGCAGTTGGCTTTGTGGTGGGTGGCCACCTAGGCTGGAATAATAGGGTGATGTCATGATTGCTGTGTATCGCATTCTTCCCCTATGGTCGAGGGTATGCCGAGGAGCGTAACTGACATGCTGGATTTCCTGAAACGCGCCATTGCACAGGGCAAGGGGCAGGAGCCTGCTGATCTGGTTTTGAAGAATGGCCGTTTTTATGACCTCGTTTCAGGGCGTGTGATTGCGTCTGACATTGCGATGTGTGGTGACCGGATTGTGGGCAGCTGCGGAACCTATCACGGCAAGACGGAAATCGACATCGCAGGACAGATTGTGGTGCCCGGATTTATCGACACACATTTGCATGTCGAGTCTTCGCTGGTGACGCCGCACGAGTTTGATCGCTGCGTTCTGCGCCATGGCGTGACGACCGCAATTTGTGATCCGCATGAGATTGCCAATGTGCTGGGTGTTGAGGGGCTCAGATATTTCTTCGCATGCGCTGAACAGACCATCATGGATTTGCGGGTACAATTGTCGAGCTGTGTGCCCGCCACGCATCTGGAAACGTCGGGTGCGCGATTGACGGCTGATGATTTGAAGCCCTTCATGGGGCATCCGAAAAATATCGGACTGGCGGAGTTCATGAATTTTCCGGGTGTGCTCAATCTTGATCCCGAATGTCTCGACAAATTGGCGCTGTTTCAGGGGGCGCATATTGATGGCCATGCACCGTTGCTGCGCGGCATGGATTTGAATGGCTATTTGTCGGCAGGCATTCGCACTGACCACGAAACAACGACCGCTGAGGAGGCGCTGGAGAAGCTTTCAAAGGGAATGCACATTTTAATTCGAGAAGGATCCGTCTCGAAAGATTTGCATGAACTGGTGCCCATCATGACGGAGCGCAATTCCCCTTTTATTGCTCTGTGTACGGATGATCGAAACCCGCTCGACATTGCTGAGGAGGGGCATCTGGATTTCATGATCAGTGAGGCCATCCGCTGTGGGGCTGATGTTTTGGCGACTTACCGTGCGGCGAGCATTTCAGGCGCGACGGCATTCCGGCTGCAGGATCGTGGATTGGTGGCACCGGGATGGCGGGCCGATCTGGTGGTGATTGATACGTTGGAAAACTGCCGTGTCTCGCACGTCATCAGCGCTGGTCGTTCGGTTGATGATGCACTCTTTGCCACCCGCGAAACTGTACCCTCCGTGGGATTGAACAGTGTGAAATCAAAACCCGTTTCGGCCCTTCAACTGCAATCGCGGGGCAGTGGCGTTGATATGCCAGTGATCGGCGTCAACCCCGGCAAAATCATCACGCAACATTTACGCCGCACACTGCCTGCGGAAAATGGTGTCGTCGCCGCCGATGTGTCGCAGGATTGCATCAAGGTTGCAGTCATCGAGCGCCACGGCATCAACGGCAACATCGGCGTGGGCTTCGTCAATGGCTTCGGGCTGAAACACGGCGCCATCGCCTCAACTGTTGGTCACGACTCCCACAATATTTGCGTCGTCGGCGTTTCGGATGAAGACATGGCGGTTGCGGCCAATCGCATGAAGGATATCGGTGGCGGTTTTGTCGTTGTGCGCGACGGCAATATTTTAGCCGAATTGCCGTTGCCGATTGCCGGATTGATGAGTGACAAAAGTTTTGAAGAGGTGCGGGAAACGCTGGTCCCGTTACGGGCTGCCGCGAAGTCGCTTGGCACCGTCTTGCAGGAACCGTTTTTGCAATTGGCATTCTTGCCGCTGCCGGTCATTCCGCATTTGAAGATTACGGATATGGGGATGGTGGACGTGGACCGGTTTATGTTGATTTAATTCGGGCCCTCATCCGTCTCGTGCTTCGCGCGATCCTCCTTCTCCCGCAAGCGGGCGAAGTGAAGAATTCTTCACCTCTCCCGCTTGCGGGAGGGGAGGCGCAAAGCGCCGGGGAGGTCCCGTCACAATAAAAAAAGCGGCCCAACTATCGTTGAGTGGCTTCATCAATTGTCGTATCGATTATGCCCATGCGTTTTATTCGGCAAAGCGTTTGGCAATTCAATATGTCGAATGATGATTTCCGCAATTGTCAGATTGATCACCCAAGACAAAACAAAAAGGCTGTCGGCAAAATATCCCTCCAGGGCTTTGCCTCTGATCAGAAAAATCGGCAGCATGATAAATGAAATGGCGGCTGGTCCCATGCCCAAGGCATAGGTGCGGATCATCCAGGCCCGGTGCTTTGCAAAGTCACGATTCCACACAGCGCTGAGTGCAAGAGTTATCGCGAGAAGCATGCCCAAGGCCGCCACCGCTCGTGCCGAGACCAAAACCCAGGTGGAATCATGCGGAAACTCGATCAGCAGGCGCAAGGCTGACACTGCCAGGAACAATGCCGCAGTCACAAAAATCCGGCCTATGAGTTTATGCAACCAGCCAAAGCGAAGTTTGAGCGCACCCGCAAACTGCAAAGGTCCCGCAACTCCAAAAGCCAAGCCTCCCAATGAATGAAAAAACAACGTCCACGGCACGGTCGTAAATTTAATGGCATCAGCGGGCAGCTGATCTGTGAGAATTTCAAACATGCGCAAGGGTGCAGATGCAATTGGAATGAAGGTGGCGACGAACAGAACAATGGCAAGCGACATCGGTCGCCGAAGAAAGCGAGTCATGGGATTTTTCCTGGGTTGATGAAAGGAGTTAGTCAGTAAGTGGTTCGAACTGGAAGACCTCTTTCAGCCAGAACTCGGCGATGAGCTGAGCGTTTCATCTCCGGGTTCAAAGACCAGGATATCCGCCGGTTGGCAGTCGAGGGCTCTGCATAGGGCAGCAAGAGTCGAAAACCGGATGGCCCGCGCTTTCCCCGTCTTGAGAATTGAAAGGTTCTGGATGGAGATGCCAATTTCGTCCGCAACATCACCTAACCGGCGTTTGCGGCGCGCAAGCATCACATCCAAATTCACAACGATCGTCATCCGCACCTCCGCCCCTTTAAATGGTTAGATCATTCTCTGATTTGATAACAAGGCCATGTTGCAAAACCTGACGCAAGGCCAGCACAAAAAGCCCGAATGCCATTGTTCCCACATCGATGACAGAGCCCGTCGTTGTGAGTTTCGCACCTTCGAAACGCTCCAGAAAATCCAATACGCCCAGTTCCAGCAGGCACTGCACAAAGGGAAAGGCAACGAGCACGATTCCCAGCCACTTCAAACTGTTCAGCATGCGGTGATCAAAGACGTGGCCTGCCCGGAAAGATCGAATGGCCCTATGCAGTATCGCGAAACATACGCTGTAGAAGATGAAGGACGACGCGATCAAAATTGCGTAAACAATCTTTCCGAATGCGGAAAGGCTGGACGGCAGAGTCATGTTGGCAAGGCAGGCGAGGTCAGACGTTGAAAGACCTTGCGATGAGGCTCCTGGATCAAAAACAAACCATAACACCAAGCCCAACACCAGCAGCAGCACAATCCAAAATATCCAGAACAGCCAAAACAGCCGATCAAGCGTGCGAAACTGGTTCTTGTCCTGTGGAGGGGTACTGAGGGTGGCTTCCACGAATTGACTCCTTTGCGTTTTGAACTGTGTTTTATCGTTTAACATGAAAACTGAGTTGACACAACTCGAATTGTGGAATATTTAATGTTTATCGTTTAATTTTCAATTCTGCAAACGATGCCTGAGGTGGAATCTTCGGGCCAACTCATAACTTAACACGTGCAAAACGGCCTGTTTGAGCTGAGCGGCGGAGCTTTATTCCTTCAGACCCATGATCTTGCGCGATCGGAGAATTCCTATGCCTAAAAATATGTCCCATGTTTTTATTGCCGCGGCCAGCTTTTGCGCTTTGGCATCTATGCCGGCTTTTGCCGCCGACGATGACTATCTGCAACAGGAAGCGCTGCGAGATTGGAGTGGCTTTTATGCAGGCGTGGCGCTTGGAAGCTCTATCGGCGGCGCTGATTTTGAAAATGTTGGAAAAAAGGACGAGCTTGATGTTGATGACAGTGGCTACGCTGCATCGGCCTTCGCCGGCTACAATTTTACATCCAACGGCTGGATGCTGGGTGTTGAAGCGGATTTGACCCGGCTGGACTTTGCCAAAACGTCAGCGGTTGCTGGTCTTGGTTCCATCACACAGGATGCTGAATGGCTGGGAAGTGTTGCTTTGCGCGGAGGCTACGCATGGGACAGTGTCATGATTTATGCAACGGCCGGCCTGGCCGCCAGTGACTATGACGTTTCATCTTCACTTGGAGGCAAGGCCGATAAACTGAAAGCAGGTCTTGTGCTTGGCGTGGGAGCGGAATTCGCCATCCAGGAAGACTGGACTGCCCGCGCTGAATTGCTCGGATATGGCTTTGGCGGAGAAGGAACCTTTGGTGCAGGCGATCATGACTTTGCGGCAGTTTTCGGAGTTGCGCGCGTCGGTCTTACACATAAGTTCTGATGGCAAGTTTATGCTTCGCGCCAACGGAGCTGAAAAAAAGGCCGCTGATTTCTCAGCGGCCCTGGTGTTCATCACTGCGTGATGATTACGCGCCTTCGTTTTCATCCGCAATGCGCTCGGCTTCGGCTTCTTCGAACAAAGCTTCGGCGGCGGCGCGGACTTCGGCGCGGTCGGAGGCGGGGCCTGTCAGATTTTCACCACGCGATTGCGCTGCGGCTTCTTCAGCCGAGCGGGCGACGTTGACGGTGACCTGCACGGTGACTTCCGGATGGATCGAGACATCAACCTTGTAAAGACCAATGGTCTTGATCGGGCTGATGAGTTCCACATGGTTACGGTGCACGGCAACACCGGTT
>JAYUVC010000111.1:0-5796 GCA_043754325.1 Hyphomicrobiales bacterium | reverse complement strand
AAGCGGGATTTTTCAAAACGCCGTGGGAGCGCGGCGTAGCGCTGTACGATGAACAGAAGGGTATTGGCTGGCGCTGGCAGGCCATTGACGGTGCCAAGTTCAAGGCTCCGATGGGTGTGGGCGGCGTGGGCAGAAACCCGACAGACCGGGGGAAAAAACGGTACCGGACGGCATCTGCTGGTGGATGAGAAGGGCGTACCCCTGGGCATTGTGCTGGTCGGGGCCAACCTCCACGATGTCAGCCAGCTCGGCGCGGTCCTCGACAGCAAGATCGCCCATCAACCCGATACCGCCAAAGCCGTAAGAGAAAACTTGTGCGCTGATGCAGGCTATGTCGGTGAAACCGCCGATGCCATCATCCGCAAGCACGGCTACATCCCGCACGTGCGTCCACGGGGTGAAGAGATCAAGGCCAAGAAGAACAAGCGCTTCAAGCCGCGCCGCTGGAGTGTCGAAGTGTCACACAGCTGGTTCAACAACTTCCGCAAGCTCAAGGTCCTGGATGATCGCTGCACACAGGTCCGGTTGCCCGTTGCAACAATCGCGCAGCAGGCACAGGACTGGACCCCTGCAGAGGTTATACGACAGTTGTACGACACTGTGTCAAACCGCGATCACACTGAAGTGCTGCGCAGTCGGAGCGCGTTGCCGATCACACTCACCGAGCTCAATGCCATGGCTGCCGCTGCGATCATGGGGGACAGCAAAATGCCGAAGGCCGGATAGAGAACACCTGCCGCGATGGGAACCCCTGCCGCATTGTAGATGAAGGCAAAGAACAGGTTCTGGCGTATGTTGCCCATGACGGCCTTGGATAAAGTCCTTGCACGTACAATTCCCATCAGATCGCCGCGGAGCAGCGTCACCCCGGCGCTTTCCATGGCCACATCAGTACCCGTGCCCATGGCAATGCCAACATCGGCGGCGGCGAGGGCTGGCGCGTCATTCACACCGTCTCCTGCCATGGCTACAATGCGGCCTTGGGCCTTGAACTTTGCCACCACATCAGCCTTCTTGTCGGGCAATACATCTGCTTCAACCTCGGTGATGCCAAGGCGTCTGGCAATGGCGTCAGCCGTGATACGATTGTCACCTGTCAGCATAACAATGCGCATGCCAGCATCGCGCAAGGCCGCAAGGGCTTCCGGTGTTGTTGCCTTCACCGTGTCCGCAATGCCGATGACGCCGGCCAACTTGCTGTTCACCGCCACAAAAACTGTTGTGGCACCATCGGCACGCAGCATATCAGATTTGGCGGCAAGGCTGTCCACGGCGATATTCAGTTCAGCCATAAACCTGGCATTGCCAATCGCCATGCGTTTCCGCCCAATCGTGCCGATGGCACCTTTGCCAGATGGCGCATCAAAACCCGTGACTTTGGCCAGTTCAATTTTGCGGTCCCTGGCGGCTCTGACAATTGCTGCCGCCAGCGGATGCTCGCTGGCATGTTCCACTGATGCTGCCAAACGCAACAGTTCTGTTTCGTCCTGACCGTCTGCCGTGATGATCGACGTGACAGAGGGTTTTCCCTCAGTCAGCGTTCCGGTTTTATCAAGAATGATGGTATCGACTTTTTCCATGCGTTCCAAGGCTTCGGCATCGCGGATCAGCACGCCCATTTGGGCACCGCGCCCCACACCCACCATGATCGACATCGGCGTTGCCAAGCCCAAAGCGCAGGGGCACGCAATGATCAAGACAGCAACAGCGGCAACAAGGCCGTAGGCAAAACGTGGCTCTGGGCCCCAGATGGACCAAGCGGCAAAGGCCAGTACCGATGCGGCGATTACTGCTGGCACAAACCAGCCTGAAACCTTGTCTGCCATGCGTTGAATGGGTGCGCGGCTGCGCTGGGCATTGGCAACCATTTGCACAATCCGCGCCAGCATGGTGTCGCTGCCAATTTTCTCGGCCCGCATGACAAAGCTGCCACTGGCATTCAGGGTGCTGCCAATGACTTTGGCGTCAACAGTTTTGCTGACGGGAAGAGATTCCCCCGTCACCATGGATTCATCAAGTGATGATTGTCCCTCGGTGATGACGCCATCAACCGGCACTTTTTCGCCGGGCCTGACCCGCAAGAAATCGCCAACGGCAATGGTTTCGAGTGCCACATCCTGCTCTGCGCCATCCGCACCAATACGGCGTGCGGTTTTCGGGGCAAGATTGAGCAAGGCCTTGATGGCCCCCGAAGTCTGGTCGCGGGCGCGGAGTTCCAGCACCTGACCTAAGAGCACCAGCACAGTAATGACGGCGGCGGCTTCAAAGTAAACTGCAACCCCTCCTCCCATTTCCTGAAAAGCGGCAGGGAAAATGCCAGGCGCCAGCGTTGCGATCACACTGTAAACCCATGACACGCCCGTACCCATGGCAATAAGAGTGAACATGTTGAGGTTGCGGGTTTGCAGCGATTGCCAACCCCGCACAAAAAATGGCCAACCCGCCCACAGCACGACGGGCGTTGCCAATACCAATTGCAGCCAGTTGGAAAGCTGCTGGCCCAGCAGCATGGTGAGGCCCGTCAGATGTCCGCCCATTTCGAGAATGAACACAGGAATTGTGAGAGCGAGACCAACCCAGAACCTGCGTGTCATGTCGGCGAGTTCAGGATTGGGGCCACTGTCTGCTGTCACCGTCACCGGTTCCAGGGCCATGCCGCAAATGGGACAGGTGCCGGGGCCGACCTGCCGGATTTGCGGATGCATGGGGCAAGTGTAGATTGTTCCCGCGACAACGGGCTCCGTAACCTTCTCGCCCGCATCAAGATACTTGGCAGGGTTCGCCTGAAATTTGGTTTTACAGCCCGCGCTGCAAAAATAGTAACTTTGATGATGGTGCTCCGAAACATGCCTGGCGGTTGCAATGTCAACCTTCATGCCGCAGACAGGATCAACGGCATCACCCACAGCTGGAGGCTTTTCATTGTGTGGCATTAGCTTCAATTCATGTTCCATTTCGCGGTGACTCCATGCGCTGTGTGAACAACGCCCAGTTCACGAATTCGTTCCCTTGACACCTATACCCCCTATAGGTATGTAACACGCATGCAGCAAGATGCCAAGGTCGCCGTGCTCAAGCGGTTCAAACGTATTGAAGGGCAAGTCGGTGGTTTGTCCCGCATGATCGAGGATGATCGCTACTGCATCGATATCGTGACACAAATTTCTGCTGTGCGCGCGGCTTTGCGCCGTGCCGAAGAAGAAATCCTGCGTGATCATGTGGGGCATTGTGTCGAGCACGCCATCACCAGTGGCGACAAAAAAGACCAGCGCAAAAAGATTGCGGAAATCATCGAAGTGCTGGGACGCAGCGGCAAGTAAAATCAACCGGAGAACACCATGAACAGAAACTCAAAAATAATCGTATCACTGGTCGCCATTGCTGCCATTGGCGCTTTTGCGGTTTCGCAACTGCCAAATGGCGGGCCGGGTTCCATGGCTGGCATGAAGATGAGCACAGCAGATGCTCCGGCTTCGACAAAAGCATTTGAAGCTGCCATGTCCGGCATGATGAAAGGCATGATGGCCCCTGCGACGGGAAAACCTGATCTCGACTTTGCGCAAGGCATGATACCGCATCATCAGGGTGCAATCGACATGGCACGGGTCGTGCTGCAATATGGCGGTGATGCAGAGATAAAGACATTGGCGGAAGGTGTGGTCAAAGCGCAGGAAGGCGAGATTGCAATCTTGAACGATTGGCTGGGCAAGACCGACAAGGCCTTACTGCCCGCTTCGCCAGAGTCTGCCAAAGCCAATGAGGGCGCCATGGCAACAATGATGAAAAATATGATGGGCGCATACTCAGGTAACGCTGATGTTGATTTCGTGAAGGGCATGATCCCGCATCACCAGGGTGCAATCGACATGGCACAGGTTGCGCTTCAATATGCCAAAGACCCCATGCTGTTGAAGCTCGCCGGTGACATTGTCAGTGCACAGACAAGCGAGATTACCTTCATGAACGGTTGGTTGAAGAAGAATGGGCAGTAGTCCTGCCTTGGCAGTGGCACCCGCTCACTACAATCGTGTCGCCCGTGCATTGCATTGGGCGATGGCAATCATCATCATTCCAATGCTGCTGCTTGGTGAACAAACAATGGGCAGCCATGATGCCCGCTGGCTGCCCACCCTCCATGCCAGCCTCGGGTTGGTGCTGGTTTTGCTGTTGGCGTTTCGCTTGTATTGGCGCTGGAAGCATCCACCACCCGCGAATGAAAACGGTTCACTTCGGGAAAGAGTGGCAGCACGGGGAACACACATGCTCCTGTATTGTGCGATGCTTTTAATCCCGCTTACGGGGTGGCTGGCCTACACAGAACATGTCAGGCGCTCCCTCGGCATGCGCCCTGCAAGCTGGTTCGGATTCAGAATTCCATTGCTGCCAGACTTCGGCATCGACTGGCACAGGATTCACAACTGGGGCGGAAAACTTGTGTTGCTGCTTGTCGCTCTCCATGTCGCTGCGGCCCTCAAGCATCACTTTTATGACAAGGACAACACGATGAAGCGCATGCTGCCGTAGTGCAGACTTTTTCATGAAGCTTTAGACAACTTGCCAGCGTCCAGTGGTGTTGTTCAAGTGATAAGCATGGCAACGGAGTCCCAAAGCTTAACCCATGATACTTGCCCCTTAGCCATTGGGACTTGACTTGAGCGTAAAAAACACCCAGAACATTTAGTGAACAATGACATGGTACACTCTCATCAAGAAACTCGAAATCCTGAGTGATGACGCGTCTGGGCGCGTTTGACATATGGCAAAAGTCCGCCCGGGTCTTGCTCGACAGAGGCGTTTCACCAGAGCAGATTTCCTGGACTGACAGCACTGTGCAAGCGGCGCTGTTTGCAGAATCCGAAACTCCAGAACAAGATCATGTTGAAGGCATGAAAGTAACGAGAGAGTTTCTCGAAACAGCAAGAAAGGTCGTAGCCCATAAAAACAGCGACCGGTTTGATCGTCTTTACCGGGTTCTCTGGCGCTTGCAGAACGAACCCCAAATTCTTGACAATCCTGCAGACCCCGATGTTCACCATCTTCATGCAATGGCCAAAAGTATCAACAGGGACTGCCACAAAATGAAAGCCTTCGTGCGGTTTTGCGAACTTGCGGGCAGCTTTTTCGCCCGTCGTTTTGCCGACATGGACTGGGTTATCTCAACGCCTTTCGGGATTGCGCAGTTCAATGACGGAGAATTATTCTATCACGAAGCTGACGGCGACCGGCATGCGGCGGCAGATCAGACGGAAGAGTTATGGCGCACCTATTTCTCAAACATTTTCAATCCTGCCCGGTTGAAGGTGAAGGCCATGCAAAGCGAAATGCCGAAGAAATACTGGAAAAACCTGCCCGAAGCAGCCTTGATTCCCGATTTGATAGCGGGTGCCGAAAAACGTGTCCAAGCCATGCGTAAACGCATGCCAACACGGGTGCCAGCCAACCTGGAAAAGATCAAGGCACCCCATGTGGAACATCCAGTCTTTGAACAAGCGGAATACAGTTCCATCGCAGATTTGCGGCACGCAGCGACGCATTGTCAACGCTGTCAATTGCATTGCTTTGCCACGCAGACAATATTTGGCGAGGGAAAGGACAGTGCTGAAATCATGTTTGTCGGCGAGCGTCGGCTGCACGAACGGTCAAATCGACTTGAAATTCTGGCATGCCAGTGGTGGCTCGTGGCAAACGCGTGGCATTAGAGCGGTTCCGGATTTGTTTGAATTGCATCCCAAATTTTCGTCATTCCCGCGAACGCGGGAATCCAGACTTTCCACGATCTCGCTTGTTGAAAGTCTG
>JAYUVC010000110.1:0-5750 GCA_043754325.1 Hyphomicrobiales bacterium | reverse complement strand
CTCAAGGGCGAGGCCATGCGCCCTCGCATCCTAGGCGAATCTGGCCGCAATACACTGAAATACATGCATGAGCTTTTGGCCGTTTCTCCGCCTGACATTCTGTCAATCGACTGGAATTGCGCACTCGACTATTTCATGACCGGCCACGCGGCGATGATTTATTGCTGGACGATGCGTGCGGCGCGTTTTGAATATGACATTCATTCCGTGGTGAAGCGCAAGGTGATCTATCTCCCGCATCCCGCTGGTCCGGGGGGGCAGGGTGTCTCCCCCATCGGCGGCTTCCTGTTGATGGTGCCCGCGTCGCTGCCGCCAGCCCGCGCTCACCTCGCCTTTGAAGCCATCTCCTGGATGGCGTCACCTGCCGCGATGAAAGAACACGTGAAAAATGGCTTCCCCGTCGCCCCCCGCTTCAGTGTGAGCGCTGACCCCGAAGCCGCAGCATCAACCCCTATCGTCAGTTTCGTGGATCGTTTGGCCAAGCAGAACAAGATCCAGAACTGGCAAAGACCACCAGTCCCAGAATACTACCTAATTGAACAAATTCTGGGCGAAGAAATCTTCGCGGCCCTGAACGGAGATTGTTCCGATGAAGAGGCTTTAACGCGGAGCCAGAACCGCATTGACTCGGCAATGCGCAAGGCGGGGTATTATTGACACTCAAACCGACGCTTGTCGCCGCACGGTCGAATAGACCAATGCCGCCACCACGATCAGTGCACCCTGGAACATGTATTGATAGGTCTGCGTCAGACCGAGGAAGGTCACCGCGTTCAACACTTCGGTTAGCAGCACGGCACCGAGCACCGTTCCGATGAAAGTGCCACGCCCACCTTTCAGGCTGGTGCCGCCAAGGACGACGGCGGTGATGCTGGAGAGGGTGTAGTTGATGCCTTGGCGCGGATCACCTACCCCGATTTGCGTCATCAGCATGATGGCACCGATGGCCGTCAGCATGGCGCAGGCGATGTAGCCGGTGACGAAGGTGTGGTCGATGGGAATGCCCATGCGGCGGGCTGAATCTTCGTCAGAGCCCACAGCCCGCAGGCGCCAGCCGATGCGGGTTTTGCGCAAAACATATTCACCAGCAAGAGCCGTGGCGACTAGCACGATGAAAGCGGCGGGGATGGGTCCCCATTGCCAGTTGATCCATTCGGTGACGGCAAAGCTGATGTAGCCATCGGGCTGGTCGCGCAGCAGGAAACTCATACCCTGCAGGCCGATATACATAGCGAGCGTTGCAGCAATGGCTGTGAAATTGGCAAAGCGTATGAGGATGCCGTTGATGGAGCCGACCACGAATGCCCCCGCAAACATCAGCAGGAATCCAGCGACGATCATGGCGGCGGTTTTGTCGTCGTTGATGAAGAAGGATGCAACAACGACAAGAAAACCGGCCAACGGCCCGACGGACAAGTCAATGCCGCCCATCAATAGGGCAATTGTCTGGCCCAGCGCAATGAAGCCCAGTGCCGTGGCGAGCATGAGAATGTTGTAGATGTTAAAGAACGAGAAGAAGTTCTCGTTCTGGCTAAACACGTAGAGTCCGAGCAGCGCCGTGACGACGGCCAGAGGCACAGCAGGCGCATTGTCGGACTGTAGATAGTGCCGCCAGCCGCTTTTCGTGGCGGCGCTTTCTTGAAGACTTTCGCCGCCATGGGTGGCGGCACTGACGGCGGCTGCGACGATGCGTTCTTCCGTGACGTCGTCGCCTGTGAGTGTCTCCACAACGTGGCCGCGCGACATGACGACGACCTTGTCACACAGGCCTTCAAGTTCTGCCGCGTCCGATGAATTGACAATGACGGGTGTGCCCGATGCCGACACATCCCTCAAGATGCGATAGATTTCAGCACGTGCACCTACGTCCACACCTTGCGTGGGCTCATCGGCAATGATGAAGCCCGGTTCCGAGAGTAACGCGCGCGACATCACCACTTTCTGCTGATTGCCTCCAGAGAGCGAGAGAATAGGCGCTTCCAGACCCGGCGCCTTGACGGCAAGCGATGAGAAGGTGGATGTAACTTGTGCTCGTTCTTTCTTGCGGTTGACGATGCCGTTAGTGGCGAATTTTTCCAGTGCGGCAAAGGAAGCATTTTCACGCACAGTGAGGCCGCTGGCCAGGCCTTCTGTGTGCCGGTCTGACGGCATAAAGGCAGCCTTGCCGAGAAGCTCATTGTTGCCAAGGGACTTGCCGCGCAAAGTGACGGTCCCGTGCGAATATTGCAACCCAGCAAGGGCTCGCATCAGTTCTGACTGGCCATTGCCTGCGACACCGGCCACGCCGATGATCTGTCCTCGCGCCACATCGAAGGACACATTCTTGAAGCCCTTGCCGGTGAGGCCTGCAACGGAAAAGCCAATGTCTTGCGAGGCAGACGGCAGCTTGGCCGGGAAGGTGGACCCGAGCGAACGGCCTACGATAAGGCTCAGGAGATCGGCATCGCTGATCTCATCCACCATGGCGCTGCCGCGGTAGCGCCCGTCGCGCAGCACCGTCACATGCTGGGCAATCTGGCGCAGCTCTGCGAGGCGGTGCGTGATGTAGATGACGGAGGTGCCGCGTTTCACCACGTCACGAATCCGCCCGAACAACATTTCGGTTGCATCCTGGTCGAGTGCTGCTGTCGGCTCGTCGAGGATCAGGATCTTGGGCTTGTTGGCAAGTGACTTGGCAATTTCAAGCAAGTGCTTCTGCGCCACGGTCAGGCCTTCAGCGCGCATGCGCAAGGGCACATGAAGGCCCACCGCATCCAGCATGTCACGTGCAACACCCTCGGCGTCCTTGCCGTCAAACAATTTCGCAGGCAGGGCAACGCGCAGATTTTCGAGCACCGAGAGATCATCAAGCACGGCCGGGTGCTGGAAGGAAATTGCAATACCGAGGGACGCCGCCTTGTCTGGCGTCATGTCGAGAATGCGTTCGCCTTCGAAGAAGATGTCGCCAAGTGACTGCGGGAGTGAACCCGAGATGATGTTCATGAGGGTAGACTTGCCAGCTCCATTCTCTCCCAAAATGGCGTGCACTTCGCCGGGATAGAACTCAACAGTGACCTCGCGCAGGGCGAGGACACCGGAGAAGGATTTCGAGATACTGGACAGCCGGAGTGTGGCGTAGCTGCGAGGTGCTGCGCCGTCTTGTGTTGCTTTCACTTGTCCTGCTGCCACGATGGTTGTCCGCTTCAAACAAAATGACCCCGGAAGGCTTTAGCCTTCCGGGGCATGGGGATGTTATTGACCGCCAACAGCCTTGGCCTGCTCTTCATCAGGCAGTTCAGACGATAGGTAGATGGCGCCTGGTAGGTCCTTGCGGCAGGTCACGGGGTTTGGCTTGCCGGAGACCGAGTCTTCAAAGGCGGGTGCCTTGAAGATGTTCTCAGCCGGTGGCGTGCCACCCGTTGCAGCGGCAACCGCATGCATCACGGCAAGACGGACGTTGTCGTTGCCCGTGGCCACGGTAAAGAGCTTGAAGTCTGGATTTGTGGCCTTCATCTCTTCATAGAAACATGCCAGCGAGTTGCCGTCCGATGTTGCCAGGGCGGGAATCGACTTGCCCTGCTTGGTGAACTGCGGAAGAGCACCAACGAGCGAAGGGCCAAAGTCTGACACGATCACGTCGATCTTGTCGTGTTTTGCGATTTCGGCCGTCAACACTTGTTGCGTGAGAGCCGGGTCCCAGTTGGTGACAGCGAATGGCTCGGGATTCACAAAGACATACTCAGCTCCAAGCACATTCTTCAGGCCCTTGAGTTCATCAAGGCCCTGGCTGTTGCCGGCAGGTCCGGAGAGAAACAACACGTTGCCGCCGTTTGGCAGAACACCCTTGATCCAGTTGCCCCAGGTTTCGCCGTCATTGACAAAGGATGAGCCAATGAACATGGTGTAGTTCTCGCCTTCCTTGCCGCCCACGTCCACACGGTAAGGCACGATGACCTTGCCCGCCTTGTAAACGCTGGTAATGGCCGGCAACACGGCAGGGCCCGCGTCGCCGAATACCACCAGAGCATCGATGCCCTTGGCGGCCATCGACTTGATGTCGGAGATGGACTTTTGCGTGTCGCCCTGTCCGTCGGCATATTCATACTTGGTGATGCTTGGGCACAGGGATGCGGTCTGCTTGCCCGATGCCGTGGTCACCTGGCGCCAGCTGTTGCCACCATAGCCGTCGAGCAAGGCAAGTGATGCCTCTTTCGGGCCGCACCATGATGGGTTCTCAGCCTTGGCGACACTGGCATATCCAAGTGCAAGCATCGCTGTTGTTGCCGCGAGTGCCAGTTTCATTTTCATAGACGTCATGGTCTTTCCTCCACTTTTGTTGTTTCAGTCGTTCTGCCTTGGTTTACTGTCCAGCGGAGCGAGTAAACACCGATGCCAAAACCCAGGGCCAAGGCCTGGATGATGGTTTGGGCCGAGTAAGGCACTCCGACTGCGAGTGCGAACTGGCTCAATTGGTTCAGGAAATAAGCGGCGATGACGGTCGAGATTGGATAACCCCGGCCACCGAGAAGCGACGTGCCACCCAACACGACAACGGCGACTGACGGCAGAAGCAATGTGTCGCCCTGAAAGGCCGTTGGTTCACGTGTTATGCCTGCGATCAGGACTCCCGCCATGCAGTAAAGCAATTGCGCGAGGACATAGGCCATGAACTGGTGCAGTTGAACCCGAAGCCCCGCAGCGCGTGCCGCCAGGGGACTGGCACCAATGGCTTCGAAGCGGCGGCCAATGACGGTCTTCTTCAGAACAGAGGTAACGACGAGCAAGGCACCAAGTGCGAAATAGACGGCATTTGGAAGCCCAAGTGTTTCGCCACCGGCGATGTTGGCGAGAAGATCAGTGGTGATGCTGGGCACGCCGCCGGAGACCGCGAACACGCCGCCATAGAGCAACGCATTGGTGCCAATGGTGGCGATGATGGCATTGAGCCGGAAGATGCTCACCAACAGGCCATTCAGGGTGCCGGCGGCAACTGCAAAGCCCAGCGCCAGCAGAACCGCCTGGCCAAGCAACGCATTTTCCTGATGCGGATAGTGAGTGGCGGTCACAACAGCGAGGGACACAGCACCCGGCAAAGACAGATCAAAGCCACCCTGCTGCACCACCAGCAACTGCCCCAACCCGACGATCGCAATGATCGCAGCGAAAGGCAGGCTGCCTGAAAGCGCACCCGAGGACAAGCTGGAGGGCGCAAACAGCAGGCAGACGATGATGAGCACAAATGTCGATGCCAGAACCGTCACGAAACTCCGCGCCAGCTGCAGAGCGATGAGGCTCCGTAGCAGTGACGTTTGTGGCGTTGCGGGAGCGGCCTGGTTCATCGTGGTGACTTATGGCAACACTTTTGCGGCGCGCAGCTTGTCGAAGGCATCGGTGAATGAGCGCGCGGAATTCTGATAGGCGGTGAAGCCCTTGTCGCGGCTCTTTGTCATGTCGGTAAAGTTCTCGATGGTGCGGCCAAGGTCTGCATCCGAGTGCCACCAGGAGGCAACGGAGGTGAGCGCATTTTTCTGCAAGCCGTGCTTGGCGACGATTTTGTCCCACACGTCGCCCATATCAGCCATTTGCTTTTCCAGCGGCTGGGCATAACCGGGATGTTGGGCTGCGGTGAGACCAAAATACTCAGCAAGCTTCGGCCACATCCAGTCCCAGCGGAACACTTCACCATTGACGATGTTGAAGGCTTCATTGCGTGCGGCTGGTTTGGTCGCGGCCCATAACAGGTGCTTGGCGATGATGCGGCCATCGGTGAT
>JAYUVC010000109.1:0-5705 GCA_043754325.1 Hyphomicrobiales bacterium | reverse complement strand
TCAGCGCCCATCTGGCTGATGTCCATGGTGAGATGCTGCATCTTGCCGCGCGGGTCGGTGAAGCGCAGGTCAACGTATTTCACGTCCTTGTCCTTGATGGTCTTCAGGGCATTTTCGATGGGAGTATCTTTGGCCATTGTTGTCCTCTTTGGTCTGGCTTTAAATTACAGTTTCTTACAGCGCGTCTGTTCCGGCTTCACCGGTGCGGATGCGGATGGCGTGTTCGATGTTTGAAATGAAAATCTTTCCGTCCCCGATGCGCCCTGTCCGGGCGGCGTTTTGAATGGCTTCCACGGCTTTGTCTACAAGCTCGTCGGAAATCACAACCTCGATTTTCACCTTGGGCAGGAAGTCCACAACATATTCGGCACCACGATACAATTCCGTGTGGCCCTTCTGTCGGCCAAAACCCTTGGCTTCCGTCACAGTGATGCCTTGCAGGCCCACCAGTTGCAGCGCCTCTTTGACTTCATCAAGCTTGAACGGCTTGATGATGGCTTCAATCTTCTTCATGTGGGTTACGCCTCATTGGGGTTTGAACGCGGAGTTGCAGGGGACGTGCCAGATGAAGCACGTAATGAATTCAAGGGGTTGTTGATCGTCCGCATTTGCAACATTCTTGTTTTGGTCAATAATTATGCAGTCTGCATGGATTTTAGTCAACTGACCGCGCTGAAACATTTACACTTTCCAGTGTCGGACAACAGGCTAGTCTATGGCGATTAGTGGGAGTGAGCGCAGCATGTATCTCGAAAAATTCAGGCTTGATGGCAAGGTTGCCGTGGTGACAGGGGCAGCACGCGGCATCGGCTTTGCCACGGCAGAAGCCCTTGCCGAAGCTGGCGCAGTGGTTGTGATCACCGATATGGATGCAGCAGGTGCGGCCAAAGCCGCATCGCAATTGGGTGGAAACACCGACTTCATGGGTCTCGACGTAACGGACCCTCGCGCCGTGGAGCGGGTACAGGCCGAAATCGTCAAGCGCCACGGCAAGGTCGATATTCTCGTCAACAACGCGGGCATCGCCATCTCCTTCAAACCCGCCGAAACCATGGATGACCAGAGCTGGAACAAGGTGATTGACGTCAATCTCAACGGCGTGTTCTGGTGCTGCCGCAGCTTTGGCAAGGCCATGCTGGAGCGGCGCAGCGGCGTGATCGTCAACGTAGGCTCAATGTCCGGTGACATTGTGAACTACCCGCAGGAGCAGGCAAACTACAACGCATCGAAGGCAGGCGTGCATCACCTCACGCGGTCGCTTGCGGCTGAATGGGCTGCGCGTGGTGTGCGTGTCAATGCAGTGGCACCGACCTATATCGAAACCGATTTGACCAGGGACGTCGCCCTTGACGGGGACATCAGCAAACACTGGATCGACGGCACCCCGATGGCGCGGATGGGGCAGCCTTCGGAGATTGCATCGGTCATTCTGTTTCTGGCCGGTGACGCGTCAAGCCTGATGACGGGCAGCATCGTCAACGTGGATGGCGGCTACACCTGCTGGTGATGTGGATGGAAATTTAACGCCACTATACAAATCCGTAATTTCACTTTTTCCAGAATCACGAATATCAACAGGGGCATGAAACAGATCATCCTCGCACTGCTCCTCACCGCTGCACCCGTTGCAGCCTTCACCGGCTTTCAGGTTTTCATGAAGCCTCACACCGCTGTTGCGGCAGAAGCAAACAGCCTGGGCGATCTTTCGTCGCTCAGTGCCATTGTCGCCGATGTGACGTCCATTGCAGGCACGGGTGACCTGGCCAAAGCCAAAACCCGCATCAAGGATTTTGAAACAGCCTGGGATGATGCGCAAGCCACCATGCAGCCACTGAACCCGGATGCCTGGGGTGTTGTCGACTCTGCGGCAGACCAGGCCTTGCGTGCGCTGCGCGCTGACACACCTGACGCAGCCAAGGTTACCGCAACGCTTGCTGCCCTGACGGCGACACTTGCCAGCCCGGTGCCACAGACAGGTGGAGGAACAATCGGCAAGTTGGCGGGCATTGTCGTGACCGATGCCAACGGCCATGCGTTGCCCTGCGAAAACCTGCTCAAATCCTTGAAAGCTGCAATTGCGGACGGAAAAATTGCGGCAGACAAAACCGCTGCCGCTTCTGACTTCGTGACCAAAGGCACGGAGCGGTGCAATTCCGACGATGACACCCACGCCAATGAATTTTCCGCCCAAGGCCTCGCCTTGGCCACACCATAGGATGCCAGACATGAGCGCTGCTCTCGCAAATTCCACGCTGTTCAACCGTGTGCCGAAAGTCACGGTTGACTTCTGGCTGATCAAATTGATGGCCGTCACCATGGGTGAAACTGCGGCGGACTATCTGGCCGTCAACATGGGGCTGGGCCTGACCATGACGTCGCTGATCATGGCGGGTGTTCTGCTCCTCGCACTTGTCGCGCAGTTTGCGCAGAAACGCTATGTGCCGTGGTCTTATTGGCTGGCGGTAGTGCTGATCAGCATCGTCGGTACACTGGTCACCGACAATCTGGTGGATAATTTTGGCGTCTCGCTCATCACCTGCACCATTGCTTTCACACTGGCCTTGGCCGCCACGTTTGCGCTTTGGTATTCATCCGAAAAAACCCTCTCCATCCATTCGATTTTCAGCAACAAACGTGAAGCGTTTTACTGGCTCGCCATTCTCTTCACCTTCGCACTTGGTACGGCGGCTGGCGACCTTGTGGCGGAAAAGTTTGGCATTGGTTATCTTGGCACCGGCATTCTGTTCGGCATGATCATCGCGTCCTATGCTGTCGGATATTTCTTTCTGGGGCTTGATGCGATCCTCGGCTTCTGGCTGGCCTATATCTTTACGCGGCCTCTGGGTGCTTCGTTCGGAGACCTGCTGTCACAGCCGCATGAATATGGCGGCATGGGTCTTGGCACCATCATCACCAGCGTCATCTTCCTCACGGCAATTGCGGCCATTGTTTTTTACATGAGCGTGACGCACGAAGGTGAGGAACGGGTGTCGGCGGCCTAGTCACCCTGCTTCTTGAAAAGGCGCAGCAATTCCACAAGGTCCTTGCTGCGCATCTCATCCAGTTTCTCATGCAAGGCCATGATTTCGATTTCGGCTTTCAAATTGACTTCGTAATCATGCGCCGCATCAAGCCGGTCTTTCGCGGCCTGGCGGTTTTGTGACATCATGATGATGGGAGCCTGGATCGACGCCAGCATCGACAGGAACAGGTTGAGCAGAATGTAGGGGTAGGGATCAAAGGCCTGTGCCAGCATCAGTGAATTGAGCACGACCCAGAACAGCAGCACCAAGCCGAACATGATCATGAAGGTCCACGAACCACCGAAACTCGCCACACGGTCGGCCAGTCTTTCGCCGAAGCTGAGGGAGCTGTCGTGCTCCCTGTTGATGTCGCGCGACACGGCAACCTTGCGGGCGATACGCTCGATAACCTTGCGCTCGCGCGGGGGAATGTTGTCATAGTCACTTTCCAGCAAACGTTGGGCCAGCAGTTTGACGGGGTCGTTGGTGTTCATGATGGTTCTCCTGATAAACCGACCATAGCACATTGAGGCCGTCTGGCATTTTCCCCATGACTGGGTTAGGAAGTTCCCGGTTAATTTATGGGGAACCTTCATCATGGCAAAAGTGGCAATCAAAAAACAGAAAATCGCATTGCTCACAGCGGGTGGCTTGGCACCCTGTCTTTCGGCATCCGTGGGCTTCCTCATCGACATGTATTCGAAGAAGCTGCCGAAAGCCGAGATCATTGGCTATCGCAACGGCTATATGGGCCTGCTCAAAGGCTGGACAATTCCGGTGACGAAAGAAGTGCGCAAAAACGCGCTGGTGCTGACGCAACACGGCGGCTCACCCATCGGCAATTCCCGCGTGAAGCTGACCAATGTGAAAGATTGTATCAAGCGCGGCCTTGTCACCGAAGGCCAGAATCCGCTGCATGTGGCAGCAGAGCAATTGGTCAAGGACGGCATCACCATTCTGCACACCATCGGCGGCGATGATACAAACATCACGGCAGCGGATTTGGCAGCCTATCTCGCCTCCAACAATTACAATCTCACCGTGGTGGGCCTGCCCAAGACCATCGACAATGACGTGATCCCCATCGCGCAAACCCTGGGGGCGGCCACAGCGGCAGAGCAGGGTGCAATCTTCTGGGAAAACACTGTCAACGAACAAAGCACCAATCCGCGCATGTTGTTGATCCATGAAGTCATGGGCCGCAACTGCGGTTGGCTGACGGCAGCCACGGCGGAAGTGTATCGCCAACGTTTGAAGAAGCAAAAATTCCTGCCGGGCTTTGGCTTGCCCATGGCGTACAAAGACATTGATGCAGTCTACCTCCCTGAAATTTCCATTGACCTCGACGCCGAAGCCAGGCGCCTGAAACAGGTGATGGACGACGAAGACTGCGTCACCATCTTTCTCAGCGAAGGCGCAGGCGTCGAAGACATCGTGGCGGAAATGCGCGCGCGCGGCGAAGAACCCGAACGCGACGCCTTCGGCCACGTAAAAATCGACAAGATCAATCCGGGTGCCTGGTTTGCAAAAAGATTTGCCGACATGGTGGGCGCAGAGAAAACCCTGGTGCAGAAGTCAGGCTATTTCGCACGCTCGGCCAAGGCCAACAAAGAGGACTTGGCGCTGATCAAAAAGATGTGCGGTGAAGCAGTGAAAAGTGGCCTCAAAGGCGTGAGCGGTGTCATCGGCAACGACGAAGAGAAAAAAGGCAAACCCATGCGCACGATTGAATTCCCGCGCATCAAGGGTGGCAAGAATTTCGATGTGAAGGCGAAGTGGTTTGACGGGTTGCTGAAGGACATCGGCCAACCGAAGGGGAAAACGGTGGTGGTGGGGCATTGAGCCAAGGCGTGCTTCGAGGCCCGCAAGAGGGCGGGCACCTCAGCATGAGGGGTTTTGCAGCTTGCCACACACTCCCCCTCACCCTGAGGTGCATCGCCCCCTTGCGATGCCTCGAAGGGCGCGCCACACACTCAGTTATGCTACATAACAACAATGAGCGGCGCATGGGTCTATATCCTCAAATGTTCTGACGGCAGTTACTATACGGGCCTTACGCGCAACGAATTGCCGGAGGCGCGGGAGAAGCAGCACAATGATGCAACGTTCCCTGACGCCTACACTTCGACACGTCGTCCCGTGAAACTGGTCTATGCAGAATATCTCGACCGCGTGATTGATGCGATAGACGCTGAACGGAAAATCAAAGGCTGGTCACGCGCGAAAAAGGAAGCGTTGATCGCAGGCGATTGGGTTCGGGTGCAGGTCCTGGCGAAGCGTCGTGGAGGAAAGCCAAAAGTCTGAACCCGTGGCGCATGCTTCGAGGCCCGCAAGAGGGCGGGCACCTCAGCATGAGGGTTTTTTTGAACCACACACTCCCCTCACCCACCGTGCTTCGAGGCCCGCAAGGGGCGGGCACCTCAGCATGAGGGGAGATTGGAACAGCCAACCACACACTCCCCTCACCCTGAGGTGCCCGCCCCCTTGCGGGCCTCGAAGGGCACCCCGCCCACACATCCAAAAACTAAATTCCCAACCCAGAAAATAACCCTTGACAATGTTCCCATTATGTTCCAAATCCCTCTTGCCCTCCCAAACGGGGTCCGGTTCGCGACGGTGAACCTGGATGGGAAGGCAGCGGGCCTATGGGGTTTGGCTAACGTGGCTGGACTCTTCAGGTTT
>JAYUVC010000108.1:0-4257 GCA_043754325.1 Hyphomicrobiales bacterium | reverse complement strand
GTAACCGAGATCCTGATGGTCCATTTCGCGCCCGCGGAAGCGCAGCGTGAACTTGACCTTGTCGCCTTCTTCAAAGAAGCGGCGTGCCGCTTTCATCTTAGTGTCGAAGTCATGGTCGTCAATCATCGGACGCAGCTTGATTTCTTTCAGCTCAACGATCTTCTGGTTTTTGCGGGCTTCAGAGGCTTTCTTCTGTTCCTGGAAACGGAACTTGCCGTAGTCGAGAATCTTGGCAACCGGCGGCTGCGCATCAGGTGAAATTTCAACGAGATCAAGACCCGCCTCATCCGCCATGATCAGGGCTTGCCGTGTTGGCACCACGCCAACATTGGCACCGTCTGCACCAATGAGGCGCACTTCTCGGGCTTCGATGCGATTGTTGATTCTGTGCTCATCCTCGCGGGTGGGCGGGGGGGCGTTGCGGTTGGTTGCGGGGCGGCGGGGTGGTAGGCTCAAGCGTCAAATCTCTCCGGTTGTTGGGCGCCTGACAGCAACAATTGCGAATCCGGCGACTAGTCGTTAGCAAGAAACCACTGGGAAATGAAGGGCAATTCGAAGATGGCCACGCTGGCGTTTGACGACAAATTGATGGATTTCAGGCTGGCTTACCTGAAAGACGGCCCGAATGACGAATTTGGCCCCTGCGGCTTCTTCTGGCTGGGCGGCTTCATGTCCGACATGGCGGGCAGCAAGGGTGAGAGTCTGGGCGATCTCGCCCGCGCCAAACGCCGGATGTGCCTGCGCTTTGATTACTCCGGCCATGGCAAATCCTCAGGCACTTTCACCGACGGCACCATGTCCCAGTGGCTGGAACAGGCCACCCACATGTTCCTCAATCACACCCGCAACAATCGCATCATCGTCGGTTCCTCCATGGGCGGCTGGTTGGCGCTGTTATTGGCGAAACGCTTGCAGCGGGAAGACGAGGCCGCTTTCCGCCGCATTGGCGGCATGGTGCTGATCGCACCCGCAACCGACATGACGCATGAATTGATGTGGGCGAAAATGTCGGAAGAAGACCGTGAGACTTTGGTACGCGACGGGGTGTGGCGACAGCCCTCCGCTTATGGCGCACCCTACCCGATCACCTATGATCTGATTGAGGACGGCACCCGCCATGGCTTGCTGGCAGAAGGCCTTGGCCTGCCCTTTCCGGTGCGCATCCTGCAAGGCACAGAAGACACCGACGTGCCGCCTGATCACGCTATCAGAACCATGGAGGCTTTGCAGGGCGACGTTACACTGACACTGATCAAAGGTAGCGATCACCGGTTGTCAACGCAGCCGCAACTGAGGATCCTGCGGGAGACGGTATTGCAGTTGGCGGTGAGGGTAGATGGGGATGGGGTGTGAGGAGGAATTCCCTCACCCGGCGCTTGCGCGCCGACCTCTCCCGCAAGCGGGAGAAGGTGGCGAGCGCAGCGAGACGGATGAGGGAAGTTCTTGAATTGCCTTTAAACCAGACTCTTCAACCCAGCTCGATAATCCGGAAACTGTAACTCATACCCCAACTCACCCTTCACCCGCGCATTCGATACCCGTTTTGAATCCATGAAGAAGCTGCGTCCCATCACTGACAGCTTCGCATCTTCAAAGGCAATCTCCGGAGGCGGGTGAATGCCCAACAGCGCTGCCCCATAGGCAATCACATCCTGTGGCGGGCAGGGTTCATTGTCGGCGACGTTATAGGTCCGACCGGGATTGGGCTTGGCCATAGAGGCTTCGAGAATGCCTGCAATATCTTCAACATGAATGCGGCTGAAGACTTGTCCCTCGCGGACGACGCGTTTGGCGGTGCCGTCTTTCAAACTCTCCAGCGCGTTGCGGCCCGGTCCATAGATGCCCGCAAGACGAAAGATGTGCAGGGGCAAACCGGGTACCGCCTCCCATGCTGCTTCTGCAGATTGCCGTCTGTGTCCACGTTCGGTGTTGGGTGTGAGAGGTGTGGTTTCATCAACCCAAGCCCCGCCGTGATCGCCGTAAACGCCGGTGGTCGAGAGATAGGCGACCCATTCAAATATTGCCGCACGCGCTGCCAGTTGATCCGTAAATTTGCGCAGCACCGGATCACCGTCAGCATCAGGCGGAACCGATGTCACGATGTGTGTGACGTCATCAGGGATCACAGCAACATCGCCAAACACCACACCTCTATGCCCAAGTGCTGAGATCCTCGCAGCACCATCAGCTGAACGGCTGGTTCCCGTGATCTTCCAGACAGCAGCATCAAGCCGCCGCGCCAATGCTTCGGCAGAAAAGCCGAAGCCAAAAAACAGCATGTGTTTCGTCATGTAAGTTGCTCCAAAGCCCACACCGCCATTGTCCGTACCAGCGGTGATTCATCGCTCAACATTTTTCCCACCTGCGGCACAAGCGAAGCATCACCGCTATTCCCAGCGGCAATCAAACAATTGCGAATGAACCGATTGCGACCAATGCGTTTTACGGGCGAGCCAGAAAACATTTTGCGAAATGCCGCATCATCCAACCCTAACAAGTCCGTAAGTTTCGGTGCAATCAAATCATCACGCGCCTTCAGTTTCATCTCTGACGCTACTTCTGCAAACTTGTTCCACGGGCACACCGCCAGACAATCATCGCAACCATAAATCCGGTTGCCGATAGCCTTGCGAAACTCTTCGGGAATATCGCCCTTGTGTTCAATCGTCAGATAGGAAATGCAACGTCTAGCATCAAGTTGCCGTGGCGCGGGGAATGCGTTTGTCGGACACACATCAAGACAAGCCGTGCAACTGCCGCAATGATCAACTTCGGGCACGTCGTGCGGAAGTTCTGCTGTCGTCAAGACTGTGCCGATGAAAAACCACGATCCCAATTCACGCGAGACGAGATTGGTATGCTTGCCTTGCCAGCCCAATCCAGCAGCTTGCGCAAGCGGTTTTTCCATCAGCGGTGCGGTATCAACAAATATCTTCACCGCTTCATCCGTAGACTGATGAAACCATGAGGCGAGGCGTTTGAGTTTACCTTTGAACAGGTCGTGGTAATCGCGGTTCAGGGCATAGACGGAGATCACGCCTTCGTCCCCGTTTTGAAGTCGCGACATCGGATCAAGGTCTTGCCCATAGGGCTGTGCGAAGACGATGGCGGATTTTGCCTCAGGCCACAGGGCATCAGGGCTCTTGCGCTGCTGTTTGCGATCCTCAAGCCACTTCATGTCGCCATGATGTTGGGAATCGAGAAACACGTCCAGCCTGTCACCAATTGGAGCGTCAAGACGTGCGCTCGTGATGAAAGGGCGGCTTAAACCTTCGGTCTTTGCCCGCGCGCGTAAAGCCTTGATGGTCTCAGAAATCGAGGTCGGCATAATGTGCCGAAGCGGCCATGCCCTGCACAGTATCGGCCAACAACACACGGAAGGATGGCCGCGACTTGATGCGTTGATACCAGCTTTGCGCCACCGGATGATCCGCCCACGGAACATCTCCGAGATAATCAATCGCGGAAATATGCGCAGCCGCCGCCAGATCAGCCAGCGACAGATCATCACCCGCCAGCCACGATCGCTCTTCAGACAACGCGCCAATATATTCGAGATGTGATTTCAACACCTGCAAGCCCAAGCGTACCCGGCCCATATTGGGTGCTGATGATCCGGTGGGCGATGCCACAAATCGCCGGATGACTTTTTCCGTCAACACGGGCTCGGTCACTTCGGTATAGAACTTCACATCAAACCAGCTGACCAGGCGGCGCACTTCCGCACGGGCCACGGCGGACCCTGGAATAAGCGGTTTTATCTGCCCCAGGGTTTCCTCAAGATATTCGGTAATGGCTTCCGGTCCGCAAATGGCGATGCCTGAATCCTCGACATAAACCGGGCTGAGACCCGACGGGTTCAACCGCGGCAATTGCGCGGAGGTTTGCCAGGGTCGTTCCTCGGTCAATTGAACGGCAACGCCATATTCAGCCAGCGCCATGCGCAGGCGGCGGCCATGGGGATCAAGGGTGAAATGATGCAGTTTAGGCATGGTTAACCAATTAATCTCATTACAACGGAATATGCACGCAGCCATTGTTACGACAACATGGCGCATATATGACCGCCCCGTTCCTTACAGCAATCGATTCGAAGCGCAAACCAGCATGTTCCTTGAACAAATCATCGTTCTCGCCTTGATCCAGGGCATCACTGAATTCCTGCCGGTCTCATCATCTGGCCATTTGATCCTGGTGCCAGCCCTCACAGGTTGGAAAGACCAGGGCCTGCTCACCGACATGGTGACAAATGTGGGC
>JAYUVC010000107.1:0-3669 GCA_043754325.1 Hyphomicrobiales bacterium | reverse complement strand
CAGCTATTGGTGGAACGGCGACCGGTACCTCGGCCCCGCCGTATTGCTGCAAGCCTATCGCTGGCTCATCGACTCGCGCGATGAAGCCACCGGAGACCGCTTGGACAACCTCGAAGACCCCTTCCGCCTCTACCGCTGCCACACCATCATGAACTGCGCCAAGGCGTGCCCGAAGGGACTGTCGCCCGCCAAGGCGATTGCCGAGATCAAGAAAATGATGGTGGAACGCCGCGTGTGATTAACACTCCGTATGACGGTTCGTCAAAGCCCTTCACCATCGGCCTGAAACCCCTCGACCCCGCAACATGGATTGAGGTAGATGAGCATTTGAGCGATTATTTGTGGGAAAAGCAAAAACTCCTCGCTCTACACCCGAGCAAAGTATTCGTCGCTGAACCAGGAACGCAGGCCGCGCAAGCTGAAGTACTTGCGCTGCTTTGGGAGCATTTGCCAAGGCACTATCCAGATATCTACAGTGCCGATGAATTTTGCATGACAATTAAAGGTGTCGGAGCAGTCAACTTCGAGGATATCAAATTTCAAGATATTGTAACAGCCGCAGCTCTCATCCAGGAAGACTTGGTCCTCATGCGCCACTCGCCCCATGGCTGGCGTCTCGTGGCAGCGTCGGTCTGCTTTCCCTCCGCTTGGAACCTGCATGAAAAATTCGGGCGTCCCATGCATGAAATCCACGATCCTGTACCGGGTTTTGGACCGGGCACCCGCAATGCCGGCCTCATTGACCGCATGTTCGACAATCTGCGCGTCGAGCAACCCGTCATCCGCTGGAACTGGTCGCTCTATGGCGACGCGCGTCTCTATCACCCGGCATCCGACAACAAGATGAAAAACCGTTTCGGCGATGGCCCCATCACAGGCAACGTCATCATGCGCCTCGAACGCCAGACCCTCAGAAAACTTCCCAAATCCGGCGACATCCTCTTCACCATCCGCATCCACAACAACCCGTTGGAAGTGCTGGAAACCCACGCTGACGGCCCGGCCCTTGCCCGTTCGATTGCGGCCCAAGTCGCAAACCTCACTGATGCCGAGATCGACTACAAGGGTTTGGTTGGTGAACGCGAACGGTTGCTGTTGCGACTGGGCGAACTTTCAAAACAAACCGTCTGATCAATTGTGCTGCAACGCATCATCGTCTATAGCCAACGCAAGATTTCGCACCCCATTCTGACGAGGCCCCCCATGTCCATTGATAGCTTCAAATCCCGCAAGTCATTCAAGGTGGGCGCGAAGTCCTACGTTTATTACAGCCTGAAAGCGGCGGAGAAAAACGGCCTCACGGGCATTTCAGCACTGCCCTATTCCATGAAGGTGCTGCTTGAAAACCTGCTGCGCAATGAAGACGGTCGCACCGTGACGAAGAAGGACATTCTGGGCTTCGTCGCTTGGCTCACAAACAAAGGCCGGGACGATGCCGAAGTTGGTTTTCGCCCCGCCCGCGTGTTGATGCAGGATTTCACTGGCGTTCCCGCCGTCGTCGATCTGGCCGCCATGCGTGATGGCATGCAGCTGCTGAAAGGTGATGCGCAGAAAATCAATCCGCTTGTGCCCGTTGATCTCGTCATCGACCATTCTGTCGTCGTCGATAATTTCGGCAACAACAAAGCGCTGGCCGCCAACGTCAAGCGCGAATATGAACAGAACATGGAGCGCTACAAGTTCCTGAAATGGGGGCAGGGGGCGTTTGAAAACTTCCGCGTTGTCCCTCCGGGTACAGGCATTTGTCATCAGGTGAACCTCGAATACCTGTCTCAAACCGTGTGGACGAAAACCGAAATTGTCACCAAGGGCAAGAAGAAGACGAAGATCACCGTCGCTTACCCTGATACACTCGTCGGAACAGATTCCCACACAACCATGGTAAACGGTCTGGGTGTTTTGGGTTGGGGCGTGGGTGGCATCGAAGCCGAAGCCGCCATGTTGGGTCAACCGCAATCCATGTTGCTGCCGGAAGTCATCGGCTTCAAGATGACAGGCAAACTCAAGGAAGGCGTGACAGCCACAGACCTTGTGTTGCTCGTCACAAGCATGCTGCGCAAGAAAGGTGTGGTCAACAAGTTCGTTGAATTCTTCGGCCCCGGTCTTCCCGCCCTCACACTGGCCGACCGTGCCACCATCGCCAACATGGCACCCGAATATGGCGCGACCTGCGGCTTCTTCCCCGTGGACGCCGTTACCATCGACTATCTGAAATTCTCCGGCCGCAAGAACGACCGCATTGCGCTGGTTGAAAAATACGCAAAAGCCCAAGGCATGTATTTGACAGCAAAGTCTGCTGACCCCGTGTTCACCGACACACTTGAACTTGACCTTGCATCCGTCGTCCCCGCCATGGCAGGCCCGAACCGCCCGGAAAAATTCGTGCCCTTGCAAGACATCAAGCAAGGCTTCCAATCCGCCCTTGATCAACCGAAAGACAAGGCCGGTTTTGCCAAGGCAGGCGAACAGCAGAAGCGCGTAAAAGTCGAAGGCAAGAATTTTGATCTGGGCCACGGCGACGTCGTGATCGCTGCCATCACCTCCTGCACCAACACCTCGAACCCTACCGTCCTCATCGGCGCAGGCCTCCTCGCCCGCAAGGCAGCAGCCTTGGGGCTAACCTCAAAACCCTGGGTGAAAACCTCCTTCGCCCCCGGCTCGCAAGTCGTGTCGGAATACATGGCTAAAGCCGGCCTGCAAAAAGACCTCGACAAGATCGGTTTCAATCTCGTGGGCTATGGCTGCACCACCTGCATCGGCAACTCCGGTCCACTTGATCCCGCAATCTCGAAAGCCATCAACGACAACGGCATCGTTGCATCAGCCGTCATCTCCGGAAACCGCAACTTCGAAGGCCGCGTATCGCCCGATGTGCAAGCCGCATACCTGGCCTCGCCTCCACTGGTCGTGGCTTATGCGTTGGCAGGCTCCACCCAAATTGACATCACCACGGAACCCTTGGGCCACGACAAAAAGGGCAACCCGGTTTTCCTGAAAGACATCTGGCCAACGAACAAGGAAATCGAAACCTTCGTGCGCAAGAACATCACAGCGAAAATGTTCAAATCGCGTTACGCTGATGTGTTCAAGGGTGACAAGAACTGGCGCGGCGTCACTACCTCCAAGGGCGAAACCTACAACTGGGACAACACCTCAACCTACGTACAAAACCCGCCATACTTCGCAGGCATGCAGATGGATCCCAAGCCCGTGACGAACATCACGAGTGCCAAAATCCTCGGCCTCTTCGGAGACAAGATCACCACCGACCACATCTCTCCCGCAGGCTCCATCAAGGCCGCTTCCCCTGCAGGAAAATATCTCACCGCCAACGGTGTTGCCTTTGCCGATTTCAACCAATACGGCACACGCCGTGGCAACCACGAAGTCATGATGCGCGGCACCTTCGCCAACATCCGCATCAAAAACCACATGGTGAAGGGCGCTGATGGCGCGGTGAAAGAAGGCGGCCTCACGCTGCACCAACCCGACGGCGCTGAAATGAGCATCTACGACGCCGCCATGAAATACCAAAGCGAAGGAACACCCTTGGTGGTCTTCGCCGGAGTAGAATACGGCAATGGTTCATCGAGAGACTGGGCCGCAAAGGGCACAAACTTGCTGGGCGTCCGCGCCGTCATCGCCCAAAGCTTCGAGCGCATCCACCGC
>JAYUVC010000106.1:0-31881 GCA_043754325.1 Hyphomicrobiales bacterium | reverse complement strand
CTTCATGGTGGATGGCTCCCTCGTTGGGTTGTTTAACAACGGACCCATCTTGGCACATCAGATGCCGCAAGCGAGCGCCGTCCACCACATCACCGTAATTACCAGCGCCGTCGCGGCCCGTCTGAGCGTACTCAGTGTCACCGACTTGTTCTCCGGATCAAGCAAGCGGTCCAATTGCCGACGGTCGGTTTTCATGCGCGAGGCCATGACGGTTTTCGTAATGCCTTCGGCCTTCATCCCCTCGGCGATTTGCCATGCCAGCACGCGCTTGATCACCACGTCTTCGGCCTCGGCAAGTGTGCCTTGCTCCGCGAGGAAGTCGTCAAAACTTTCCTTGCTGACGCGGCCCCTCACCCCACCTTCCTTCCCACATGTTTCCGCAGCACCGCGTTGATCTGCGTCTGATACCCCGCACCCTGCCGCTTGAACCAATCCACCACATCCGCATCCAGCCGTAGCGTCAGCTGCTGTTTGATGGGCTTATAGAACACGCCGCGCTTCGCGTCTTTCCAGTCAAGCTGTTCGGGGATGTCGGAGAAATCGATATCGTCGTCTTTGACATTCGCAATCTTGGCCAACATTTTCCGCTGCTTTGGGGTCAATTGGTCAGAAGTCACCTTGCTCATATGCTTTACCTTTCCCGGCGCGATGCTGGCCGAGCACTGATGATGCGGCCCAGACTTGAACCATCCAGTGCCGTGTGAACGACAAAGAGGACATTGTTTCCAACTTGACCGATGGTTTGCCAACGTTCCTCTACCAATGAATCGCGATCAAGGCGCGACGTTGAAAGGGCATCGCGAAAAACCAGCTTAGCCACGCCAAAATCAACGCCGTGCTTGGCAAGATTGCTACGGTTCTTGTATTCGTCCCAAGTCCAATCAGTCATGCCATTCTTGTGGTGACAATAACGTAGCTACACATTGAAAGAGTGTCAAGTTCTCAAAGGCTACTGTTAGCGCAAAGTGAGAATGTCCCCTTTTGATTTTGCAGGAAGGGATTTTGGTTTCTGGGGAATAATTGGATACGTTTCCTTTTTTTTACTCGACGCTCTGGCGGCGGGTTCTGGAAATCAAACAATCACTAAGCGCCCCTGAACAGGCAGCCGATCATGAGAACTACAAAGGCTGCGGCCATGATCCAGACTGAGGCGATTGGGATGATTGACACCACGCCCAAGGCTGCCAGGGCGGCCGCAATCGCGATGATGACAGCGATGATGAAAACAATATTTGTTGGGGCACTTAATTTCACGTTTTGATTCTCCTCGATTGAAAGACAATGTTAGCATGAAGAACGGTCGGGACAGGGTTGGAAATCCGGCGCTGCCCGGTTGAATGTTTTCAGGGTCGCTGACGTGTTCTGCGCATCAGGCAAACGGTCCATACCCGGAATAAAAGGCGCGAGGAAAATAACCCTTGACAATGTTCCTTGTATGTTCTAGCTGTGATTTCGCTCTCCCAAACGGGGTCCGGTTCGCGACGGTGAACCTGGATGGGAAGGCAGCGGGCCTATGGGGTTTGGCTAACGTGGCCGCCCTTCAGGTTTGCCGGAACACCCCCGGTCCTTCAAAAAGGCCGGGCCATGAGAATGGGCGTTTTGTGGTCGACTTACGGTTCACTCCGTTTCGCCCTTCGGGGAGATCGACCTCTGGGTTAAAGTTCGTGTGCGCGTCTCTCCGGAGCCGCCGGGGAACACCAAAGGCACAGCTGGCGCGTCAGATGATCCGGTTCAAACACCCGTGCTTGCGTGTGGGGAGACCCGACGCACTACTTTGCGACCTTAAACACGGTCGCACCCCGCGGAGGGTCTCCTCACGCGTCCCCACTTTGCAGGGGTTGATGCAGAACAAGGCTGACAGACCCAGCCCCACAAAGCCAAACGCATGCCCCGCTTGTACTTTGGCCAAGCCCGTCTTAACTTCACTCCCAACAGGGAGGCCCGATTCCAATCATGATCAAATCCGAACTCGTCCAGAAAATCGCCGACAAGAACACCCATCTCTATCACCGTGACGTCGAGCGCATCGTCAACCGGGTGCTGGATGATGTTGTTGATGCCATGCGCCAAGGCTCGCGCGTGGAACTCCGCGGCTTTGGCGCCTTCTCGGTGAAGGAGCGCGATGGCCGCACCGGGCGCAATCCGCGTACCGGCGAAAGCGTTGATGTGACGCCAAAGCGGGTGCCGTTTTTCAAGACCGGGAAAGAACTCCGCGCCCGCCTCAACAAGAAGGGCTGAGATTTGCAACGTATTCTCCGCTGGGTCGTCGGGCTGCCGCTGGTCATTCTGGTGGTGGGCTTTGCCATTGCCAACCGCAAATGGGTGGACGTGTCGTTCAACCCCTTCACGCAAGACATGCCGTCAATTCCCCTGCCGCTCTGGCTGTTGCTGTTCATCGGTATTTTCGCCGGCATCCTTATCGGCTGGACTGGCGCATGGGTGGCCCAAGGCAAACACCGGAAAGCCGCGCGTGAGGCGCGACGCGAAGTCCAGCAGTTGCAGGTCGAATTGGCTGATTTGCGCAAGCCGCAAAGTGAATATCGCCGACAAGACGTGGTGCCATTCAATGGCGGTATCCTGTGAAAATTCTGAACGCCGCACAGGTGGCCGCCGCCTCGCCCTATCGTGATATTGTGGAAGCCCTGCGTCAGGGTTTTCGTGAACCTGCAACCACGCCGGTGCGCCACCATCATGATCCGCTGCCGACGACAACGCTGCTGCTGATGCCAGCATGGACGGCGCAATGGACGGGCCTGAAAGTGGTGACTGTGAAAACCGATAATCCCGCCCTGGGCTTGCCCACGGTGCAGGGCTCTTATCTGTTGCTCGACAATGCCACGGGTGCGCCCGTTGTGATGATGGATGGCACTGAACTCACGCGCCGTCGCACGGCTGCGGCCTCGGCCCTTGCAGCCGATTATCTGGCACGGCCCGATGCGTCAGTGCATGCCATTGTGGGAGCCGGTGCGCTGGCCGTGCATTTTGCCAAAGCCCATGCAGCGGTGCGGCCCATCGCCAAAACCCTGATCTGCAATCGCACCGTCGAAAAAGCCGAAGCTGTGGCCGCGCAATTGCGAGCAGATGGCATGCAGGCCGAAGCCTGCGATATCGAAGCGGCAATACGACAAGCCGACATTGTCTCAGGCGTCACCGGCTCCACCGTTGCCCTGATCAAGGGCGCATGGATCAAACCCGGTACCCACATTGATCTTGCAGGCGCCTTCAAACCCGGCATGCGCGAAACCGACGGTGATGCGGTGGCGATGGCGTCGGTCTATGTCGATACCCGCGATGGTGCACTGGCCGAAGCGGGCGACTTGATCCAAGCGCAGGCCGAAGGCAAATTTGATTTCGCAGCCGTCAAAGGCGATCTGTTTGACCTGACGCAAGGCCGGAACCGCGGTCGCCAGAATGGCCGTGAAATCACCCTGTTCAAATCCTGCGGCACAGCACTCGAAGATTTGGCCACAGCCGTGATGATACATGTGCGGACAGTCACGTGACCATGAACAACCCGATCTGCCTCGCCCTTGATACGCCTGATGTTGACCGCGCCATTGAACTTGCACGAACGCTGAAACATCATGTCGGCTATCTGAAAATCGGCATGGAGTTTTTCTATGCCAATGGTGCGAAAGCCTATGAAGCCGTGGCCCGCGAAGGCCTGCCAATATTTCTGGATTTGAAGCTGCATGATATTCCAAATACCGTGGAACAGGGCCTGCGCTCGTTGCTGCAACTTTCGCCAGCCCCCGCCATCATCAACGTCCACGCAACAGGCGGATTGGCCATGCTGCAGGCGGCGCGGAAAGCCGTTCCAGCTTCAACGAAATTGATTGCCGTGACAGTGCTGACCAGCTTGTCTGACGCCGATGTCTTTGACGCTGGCTTTGATCGTGACACTCAAAGCCTTACGCGGAAACTGGCGCTGCTTGCAAAATCAGCAGGGCTTGATGGCGTGGTCTGCAGTCCTCTCGATGTGAAACCGGTGAAAGCAGACTGTGGCAGTGACTTCTTCACCGTGGTACCTGGAATTCGCCCTGACACGTCATCACCCGGAGACCAAAAGCGCATCGCCACACCAAAGGCTGCCATCGCCGCTGGGGCAGATGTGCTGGTGATTGGTCGCGCCATCACGGCTGCTGCTGATCCGGTTGTGGCTGCACAAGCCATATTGCAGTCCCTGTCATGACCACGCTTGTCAAAATCTGCGGCCTCTCCACAGCCGCTACAATGGAAGTTGCCCTCAAGCAGTCGGCTGATTTCGTCGGGCTGGTATTCTTCGCAAGGTCACCCCGCAATGTCACATTGAGGCAGGCAACAACCCTTGCAGCCCAAGCCAAGGGCCGCGCGAAAGTCGTAACCCTTGTTGTCGATGCTGATGATGCACTGCTCGATGCTATTGCAACCGACGTGCAACCCGACCTTATTCAGGCCCACGGCAAGGAAACCCCAGAGCGTCTGGCAGCGATAAAAAAACGCACGGGCATTCCCGTCTACAAGGCGCTGCGGGTGGCCACTCCGGAGCATGTTGCGCAAGCAAGTCTCTACACCACAAGCCCGTTCATCCTCTACGACGCCCTGCCGCCTGAGGGTGCAGCCCTTCCCGGCGGCAATGGCTTGGCCTTTGACTGGAGCATCCTCAAGGGCGTGAAATCCCCCTTCATGCTGGCAGGCGGCCTGACGCCGGACAATGTGGCCGATGCCATTGCCAAAACCCGTGCTGCCATGGTGGACGTATCATCAGGCGTTGAATCCAGTCCCGGCGTGAAAGACGCAAAACTGATCGCAAAATTCATCGAGGCCGCCAAGGCCGTATAAATTTAATTGAGGCGGCGAAGTTGGCCCGCTAGAGGTAAATCATGAACACTCCTTTGCCCCCCAATTCCTTCCGCACCGGCCCCGATGAAAAGGGCTTCTTTGGCATTTACGGTGGCCGCTTCGTGGCGGAAACCCTGATGCCGCTGATCCTGCAACTGGAACAAGCCTACACGGATGCAAAAGCCGATCCCACATTTCAAGCCGAGCTGGACTACTTCCTCGAACATTATGTGGGCCGTCCTTCGCCGCTGTATTTCGCCGAACGCCTGACCGAACATCTCGGCGGTGCCAAGATTTACATGAAGCGCGACGAGCTCAATCACACGGGTGCCCACAAAATCAACAACGTCATGGGCCAGATTTTGCTCGCCCGCCGCATGGGGAAAAAGCGTATTATTGCAGAAACAGGTGCAGGCCAACATGGTGTCGCCACCGCCACCGCCTGCGCCCGCTTTGGTCTCGAATGCATCGTCTATATGGGCGAGGTGGACATTGAACGGCAGAAACCAAACGTCTTCCGCATGAAATTGCTGGGCGCCACAGTGGTGCCCGCCAAGTCCGGTTCCCGCACCTTGAAGGATGCCTTGAACGAGGCGCTGCGCGACTGGGTCGCCAACGTCGAGGACACCTTTTACTGCATTGGCACAGTCGCAGGCCCGCATCCCTATCCTGAAATGGTGCGGGATTTCCAATGCGTCATCGGACGCGAAACCAAAGTGCAGATGATGAAAGCTGAGGGACGCCTGCCGGACTCGCTGGTAGCAGCCATTGGCGGCGGCTCCAACGCCATGGGCCTGTTCCACCCCTTCCTCGACGACAAGGACGTTGAAATCATCGGTGTCGAAGCCGCAGGCCACGGGATTAAAACCAAAACCGGACATGCCGCGTCGATCACTGGCGGCAGACCCGGTGTGCTGCACGGCAACCGCACCTATTTGTTGATGGATGATGACGGCCAGATCATTGAGGGACACTCGATTTCCGCCGGCCTCGACTATCCCGGCATCGGTCCCGAACACGCCTGGCTGCATGACATGAAACGCGTGCAATATGTCTCCGCCACCGACAAGGAAGCGCTGGCCGCGTTTCAACTGTGCTGCAAACTCGAAGGCATCATCCCGGCTCTGGAGCCATCCCACGCGCTAGCCCATGTGACGAAGATCGCACCCAAGCTGCCGAAGGACCATCTCATGGTGATGAACATGTGCGGCCGCGGCGACAAGGATATCTTTACCGTGGCGGGTATTCTGGGGACGGAGATTTGACGACCACACTACAATGTACTACAGTGTAGTGACGAGGAGTGTGAAATGACAGGATCACCGTTTTCCGTGCGATTGGCACCCGAAACCAAAGCCAAACTTGAGAAATGGGCGGAGAAACAGGATCGTCCCGTCAGCTTCCTCGTGCAGCGTGCTCTCGAAAGTTATGTCGAAGATCTTGAGCAGTTTGACCGCAGTATGGTTGAGGCAGAAGCTGAACTTGACAAGGGTGTGTTTACATCCTGGGAAAAGGTAAAGTCCTGGATGGATTCATGGGACAAAGACAATGAACTGCCCATGCCTGAGCCCGATATTTATCGCAAAGCCAAGTCTGCATAAATCCAAATGAAGGTTGTTCTTTCGGAACAGGCGAAAAAAGATATGCGATGGTGGCGCAACTATTACAGAAAGGCGTTTCCTGCTGGCAACGCAAAAGCATCAGTTCATTTGGCAAAAGCCGTCGAACTGCTTTCTGAGAATGCCTATCTGGGAAGCGGGATGGAAGGATACAATCTCCGCAAATACCAAATTCACAGAACGCCTTTTGCCCTGATTTATCGTGTAAAAGACGACGAGGTTGAAATTGCCCGCGTCTGGGATGGACGCAAAGACCCACAGAAATTTCATGCCAAGCAATGAGACAGAATGACCACACGCATTGACCAAAAATTCGCCGCCCTCAAACAGCAAGGCCGTGCCGCTCTCGTCACCTTCATAACTGCTGGCGACCCCGACTATGACACCTCCCTCAAGATCATTCAGGGACTGCCGAAAGCGGGTGCTGATGTGATTGAACTGGGCATGCCTTTCACTGACCCCATGGCTGATGGTCCCGCCATTCAGGCGGGCGGGCTTCGCGCATTGGCGGCTGGCCAGACCATGAAGAAAACCCTGAAGCTGGTGAAAGACTTCCGCAAGGGCGACAAGACCACACCCATCGTTCTCATGGGCTACTACAATCCGATTTATGTCTATGGCGTCGACACGTTCCTCGTCGACATCAAGAAAGCGGGCGTTGATGGTTTGATCGTCGTCGATCTTCCCCCTGAAGAAGATGATGAACTCTGCATCCCCGCCATATCAGCAGGCATAAACTTCATTCGCCTGACAACACCAACGACCGATGACAAGCGTGCACCCGCTGTGTTCAAGCACACCTCGGGTTTTGTCTATTACGTTTCGGTCCTCGGCATCACCGGTACCAAGGCACCGGACTTGAAGAGCGTGAAGCAGAACGTGCAGCGTTTGAAGAAACATACTGACTTGCCCATCTGCGTGGGCTTTGGTGTGAAGACGGCAGAACAGGCGCGTACCATTGCCAAAACCGCAGATGGCGTGGTGGTGGGTTCAGCGCTGGTCAGTGCAGTCGCCAACAGTTTGACCAAACAGGGCAAGCCCACCGCAAAAACGCCATCAGCCGTGCATAAACTGGTTGCGGAAATTGCAAAGGGTCTGAGATGAACTGGATCAAGAATTACGTCCGCCCGAAAATCCGGTCCTTGCTGGGACAAAAGCGCGACACACCGGAGAACATGTGGATCAAGGATCCTGAATCCGGCGAAATGGTGTTTTACCGTGACCTTGAAGCCAACCAGTTTGTGTTTCCAGGCTCCGGCCACCACCACCGCATGCCAGCGGATGCACGGCTCAAGGCGTTCTTTGATGGCGCGGAATGGGAAAAGATTACGTTCCCGACTGTCGCCGTTGACCCGCTCAGGTTCCGCGATGAAAAGAAATATTCCGACCGCCTGAAAGACGCCAAGTCCAAGGGCCATGCAAATGATTCCATTCAGGCAGGCTTTGGCAAAGTCGAAGGCCAAACCATGGTCGTCATGGTGCAGGACATGAGCTTCATTGGCGGCTCCCTCGGCATGGCCGCAGGCGAAGCCATCATCACCGCCATGCGGAAAGCCTTGGCCGCCAAATGCCCTTGCGTGATTTTTGTGGCCTCCGGCGGGGCCCGCATGCAGGAAGGTATTTTATCCCTGATGCAAATGCCGCGCACCACAATCGCCGTGCAGGATTTGCGCAAAGCGGGCCTGCCTTACATCGTGGTGCTCACCAACCCGACCACGGGTGGCGTCACAGCATCCTACGCCATGCTGGGCGATGTGCATCTGGCCGAACCCAATGCGCTCATCGGTTTTGCAGGTCAGCGCGTCATCGAACAAACCATCCGCGAAAAACTGCCGCCGGGGTTTCAGCGTTCGGAATATCTGAGAGATCACGGTATGGTGGATATGGTGGTCTCGCGTCTGGAAATGAAAGCAACCGTCGCCCGTATCGCCCGCATTCTGATGAGACAACCTGCCAACACAACATCAACCGCATTGGTCCCGGCGTAAAACCCATGGCCGTCAGTGACGCCATTCTCACACGGCTGTTGTCGCTGCATCCCAAGATCATTGATCTCAGTCTGGACCGCATGCACCGCATACTGCAGCGGCTTGGTCACCCCGAAAACAATCTGCCGCCGATCATTCACATCGGCGGCACCAATGGCAAAGGTTCCACGCAAGCCTTTTTGCGTGCAATCATGGAAGCAGCGGGCCTCAAGGTTCACGCCTATACCTCGCCGCATCTGGTCAAATTCCATGAACGCATTCGGGTGGCAGGCGAGTTGATTTCAGAAACCGGATTGTCAGCACTGCTCGAAGAATGTGAAGTGGCCAACGACGGTGAATCCATCACGTTTTTCGAAATCACAACCGCCGCCGCGTTCCTCGCCTTCGCGCGAACACCTGCGGATTATCTGCTGCTGGAAGTGGGACTTGGCGGAAGACTCGATGCCACCAACGTCACGCCACCACCCATAGCCTGTTGCATCACGTCCCTTGGACTTGATCACCAGCAATTCCTTGGCGACACGCTTGAACTTATCGCGACAGAAAAAGCGGGCATCATCAAGCGTGGTGTGCCTTGTGTGATCGGTGCCATGCCGCAGGACGCACGTGCTGCCATTGAAGCTGTTGCGGAAAGTCTAAAAGCCCCACTCATGATTTCTGGCCAGGATTGGGACGTCTATACACAACATGGCCGTATGGTGTTTCAGGATGGCGATGGTCTGCTCGACCTGCCCTTGCCCGCTCTCACCGGTCCACACCAAATCGGCAATGCAGGAAACGCCATCACGATACTGCGCGCCATTACCGATAATCGTATCACTGAGGTTCACATCGCCGAAGGTTTGAAATCCGTGACGTGGCCCGCACGGTTGCAGCGTCTCAAAGGCGGAGCACTCTCCTCTATACTCGATGACGGCGCTGAACTTTGGCTCGACGGCGGTCACAATGCTGATGCTGGCAAAGTCTTGGCCGATACGCTCAAATCCATGCCGCCAAAACCCCTGGTCATCATATGGGGCATGCTCAACACCAAGGACGCCACACAATTTTTCCGGCCCCTCGCGGTTCTGGCTGATCATGTTGTCACGCTTTCGATCCCAAATGAACCCAATGCCATTCCAGCTGAACAGTTGGCCGATACCGTGCGCAACCTCGGCACCACAGCGTCAACCGCAACCAACATCACAAATGCCGTGCGGCAGGCTTCACTGCTGAAACCTGCCGCACGTATTCTGATCTGTGGCTCACTCTATCTCGCAGGCCATGTGCTGGCCACTGAACAGCAAACCGAAATGTCTGCCGTCACGGGCGTCGCGCGTCGTTAGAAGTGAATGTTGTTGGCCGAACTGCCGGGGACTGCTTGCTCTTTCTTGCAAGCTGTCCCCGAACTGAAGATCAGGGACAGTTTGCGATAGAGCAAACGGTCCCTACCCACATGCTTAAGCTATCGACTGTTCGATCCAGCTCTGCAGCTGGTTCTTCGGAGCCGCACCAACCTTGGTCGACGACAACTTGCCACCCTTGAACACCATCAGTGTTGGAATGCCGCGCACGCCATATTTCGAAGGAGAAGAAGGATTTTCGTCGATATTGATCTTGACGATCTTGACCTTGGAGCCAAGCTCAACAGCAATTTCTTCCAAAGATGGCCCGATCATCTTGCAGGGGCCACACCATTCTGCCCAGAAATCGACGACCACGGGCGCTTCAGATTTCAAAACATCGGCTTCAAATGAAGCATCGGTAACTTTGTGGGTGGACATGGGGGGTTCTCTCCAAAATAAATCGGTGGGGGTCACCCAGAGGTAAGCATCCGGGCCGCCTTGGTCAAGTCGTCTCTTTGATCCGTTGATCAAGTGCTTGTGACAGCAATGGGGGGGAAAGCCACGAAACCTCGCCGCTTTGCGTCCAGAACAGGGCAGCCTTGATTTCGTAGTCAGGGTAGGCCTGCTGCAACAGCGCGGCGTATGTTGCCATCTGGACAGTATATTGGTGGTCTGCCGCCAACGTCACAACCGGATTGCGGTTGGTTTTATAGTCGAGAATATGGATCACACCTTGCTCAATCAACATACGGTCGATCCGGCCCGTCACCCGCCCAAGCCCCGGCACGACACCATCAATGGAAACTTCTGACTGGCCATCGGGTCCAAACATGGAAGAAAGCTCGGGCAGAGTTAACATGTGTTCCACGCGTTGCACGATAGTCTCCGGCAATCCCAGACGTTTTGTCCAGATCTGCCCCAGCATCACACGCTTTGAAACATCTGCATCCGCCATCAGTTCAATCAGCCGATGCGTGGCAATGCCGTGCTCTGCGGCACGGCGATCAAAACTGTTGCTGTCACGGCTTGGCAAAGCTGGGAGCGGCGTCCTGTGTGGCGCAGGCACAGCCCTTGTCGCCCAATCCGGCAAAGCCTGCAATTCAGGTGGTTGAATTGTTGCAGCATCAATCCACCGGGGCTCCGCCCCGAACCTCCACAGCACCAACTCCGGATCATCTGCAATCAACCGCACGCCATGCAGTCCCCCTGCATCCTGTACCGCTGCACTGACATGCGGATACCAGCTGTCCTTCGGAATGGAATCAGCCTTGGCCTTGTTCACACTGCCGCAGACATAAAGTTCGTCCGCTGCCCGCGTCATGCCCACATAAAGCAGACGCATGCGTTCGGCGTCAGCATGCAATCGCGCCGCAGTTTTCAGGTCATCAACAACAGGTGCAACCATCAGGGTGTTTGGCAAAAACACCTGAGCCCCCCGCCAGGGTCCCTCACCCATGACCTCAACCAGTTTGCCACCGCGAACGCGTGGCGGGTCTGCCGCATCGGCCAGAAACACAATCGGTGCCTCCAGACCCTTGGAGCCATGTACGGTCATCATCCGCACAAGGCCTAAGCCCGCTTCCATCTCTCGCTTGATCTGGGTCTCCCCTGACGCAAGCCAATCCAGAAAACCTGAAAGTGATGTGCCGTGGCGTTCCTCATAATCGAGCGCAAGGGTGAGGAATTCCTGTGCTGCATCATCAGCCTCCTGGCCGAGGCGTTGCAGAACGAGTTTCCTTGCGCTCTGCAACAGGGTTGCAAAAAACATGTAAGGCGTTTCGTCGGAAGCCAGCGCTTCTGCCAACATCACAGCATTCGGCAACCCTGCCGGCAACCGCTCCCACAGACTGGTTTTGTCTCGCCCATACGCCAGTGTGAACAGCTCTTCTTCGGTCACCGGCTCTGGCACCAGCGGGCTTTTCAACACACAAGCCAGCGCATGGTCGTTCTGTGGCATGCGGATGAATTGGCCAAGCATCATCATGTCCTGGACGATCAGGCTCGTCTGCAACTTCAATCGATCGGTCCCCGCCACCGGCACGCCATGACGGCGCAATGCCCCGATCAATGCACCGAACAATACATTGCGCCGCTGCAACAGGATGAGAATGTCTCCCGCCGCCACGGTTCTGTCACGCCCTGAAATGGCGCGTTTGCCGATCCAGCTCTTGATCGTAAGCGCAATGCGGTTTGCAAGCTTCAAGCGCGGGTGGTTGCGCGCCAGCGCATCGGTGGGTGCCCGCCAATCCTCCACATCTTCCATCTCGTCAGGTCGCACAATATCCCAGAGTTCAACAAGGCCAGGACGGTCCTTGGCAAAGGCCGTGTGAGGACGCTCCGCATCAGCCCGTGGGCCAAATCCGCTGCGTGCGGCCCGCCCCGGGGCAAACACCTGATCCACCACATCCAGCACCTGCTGCGCACTGCGATAGGAAATCGACAGGTCAACCACATCAAGCTTGTCCTGCAAGGTTTCCAGACTGTTGCTGAAGGAAAGCCGCGCCGTTTCAAAAGCCGCAATGTCGGCACCTTGAAAACTGTAAATCGATTGCTTGATGTCGCCCACCGCAAACACCGTGCGCTTTTGGCCACGCTCATCATAAACTGTTGTGAAGAATTCACCAGCCAGCGCCTTGATGATGGTCCATTGCGCAGGGCTGGTGTCCTGCGCTTCATCGACCAGGATATGCGTGAGACCCTTGTCGAGTTTGTAGAGCACCCATTGCGCGGCTTCATGGCCTTCAAGCAATCGGGCGGTGCGGGCAATCAAGTCGTCAAAGTCATAATGTCCGCGCTTTCGTTTCATGTCATTGACATCAGCCAGCACCCGCGCCATGGCGCGGTAAAGCGTGAGATTGGCTTCGAATGTTTGCAGTAACCCGTAGCGGCGTATCAATTCAATCTTGATGTCCTGCTCGGCCTTCAACCATTCGGTTTCTTTCGGGTGCGCCCGTTCGGTTCCCACAAGAACCAGTTTCGCCCGCGGTATCCGCGCATTTCCGTCGACGCGGGTGAACAGTTCTGAAAGTGCGTGTATGCGTGCAGCCGGATCCTTGGCTTTCGCCACCTTGCGCAACAGCTCCGACACGGGGTGATTGGAAGACAAGGGACACGGCGCAATCAACGTGGCAACGGCGAGGTATTTCTGATCCCCGATATCAGCCAGCGCTTCTTCGACATCAGACAGCTGCTCATCTGCTTCAAGGCCAAGCACCTCGCGCAGCATCACCTCGATTTCAGCAAGACGCTCCATGTCCGACAGGCGCTGCCGCATGCCATTGCTGCCCGATAGAAACGACTTCGTCAGGTCTTCGAGCGCGGCCAAGGTGCTGATGCTGCCATCAGCCAGAAAGCCCCAGGCCGATTGTGTGTCCTTGTCACGGGATGACAGGGATTGCAGCAATGCATCATGAAACAGCTGCTTGCTTTCTTGTTCCTCCAACACGCGAAAGCCCGGCGCCATGCCGCTTTCCACGGGAAAGAGTTGCAGCAGACGTTCGCAAAAGGCGTGAATGGTTTGAATTTTGAGACCGCCCGGTGTTTCAAGCGTACGCGCAAACAGTTTTCGTGCGGCCGCCCTGGTCTTGGCAGTAATATTCCTGACACCAAGAAGTCTCAGTTCTTCATCAAGCAAAGCATCAGTCAAGCCAATCCATTCGCCCAGACGCTGAAACAGCCGGTTTGACATTTCAGCTGCCGCTGCCTTTGTAAATGTAAGACACAAAATGGCTTGGGGATCAGCACCATCCAGCAACAGCCGGATGACCCGGTCCACCAGAACTTGCGTCTTGCCCGATCCCGCACTGGCCGCCACCCACACCGAGCGTTCAGGATTGGCCGCGTCACGTTGTTCCTTGGTCGGAATTTTTTTTGGCTTCACGTCACTCACAGCGCTGTGCCCTCCAACTGCCATTCCAACTTGCGCGAGAGATGGTCGTAGTCTGAAACATCATCCTCCATTTTGGGATTGTGGCGGGGAATGTATGCGGTGCTGGGAATTTGAAACGCCTCAAGCAGCTTGAGCAAACCAGCAAAGGCTTTGATGGCCTCTGCCGACACATCATTCTTTTCTGCAAGGGATGTAAGAGCAACACCCTTCGCCGTGCCGCCCACGAAAATATAAACCACATCTCGCACACGCGAAGGAAATTTCTCAAAGCCGCCCTGCATGGCAATGTAAGCTTCCAGTGTCAGCTGTGGCGAAAATCCGGATTTCATTTGCGGAATGCTGGGAACCGCACCTGTCTTATAATCGACAAGACGCAAAAATCCATCGCGTTCAACATCAATCCGGTCGGCGCGCGCCGTCAGCCGGTGTTCAACCCCTGCAACGGCAAACCTGTGCGTGCCAGTGATTTCGGTGACAGTGTTGAGGGTGTTGGCCCGAAGCCCACGATCCTCCTCGACAAACTCAGCCGCCATGCGCACAAAACGCGGCCACCAGAAACGCGCCACCTCCGGCAATTCGATATAGGGCTTGAACACCTCGCGGCCCTTGGCCAGCAGCAGTTTCAAACTCTCAACCTCTGCCACCTGCGGCAAGGCTGTGATCCATGCATGCAAGGCCGCATGGATGAGCGAGCCCCGAAGGGCAGCATCCACATCGTCACCAATCGCATCGAGCGGCACCAGCTTCAAGATTCCCCGCGCATATATCCAGTAGGAGTCCCGCACCAGTTTTTCAATGCGGGTCACACTGAAATGTGTGGGACGCGCAGCAACCGGTGGCGTGGCCCGGGGTCTGCGCAAAGGCGCGAAGCGATCGGGAGCATCCAGCCTGCGCGACAGACCATGCATTGCCCGATCCAGCACGGTGTCAGGATCAACCCCGGAAGCCTGCATCACGGCCTTCAACCGTAACACCCAGCGCGAAGGCACGGCTGGCGCACCGCGCAAACGTTTGGGCCATGTCACCATGACCCGCGTGTGGCCAAAGCCCTGCACAAAGTCATGCGCGGTCACGCCAATCTCACGCTCGGGCTGTTGCAGCTTCAGGGTTTCGCGCATGGGGCGGTTGAGCCATGGGCCAGACTCCGGATGTTCGGGCCACGCACCCTCGGTGAGGCCACCCAGAATGGCAAGCTCCACTTCGATCATGCGGGCCTCCGCCAAACCGTAGATCGAAAGCCGTGCTGCGTCGTTCAGCGGCGGCCTCAGTGTTTCCCGAGCCAGTGCCTGGATGATGCTGTGTTGCACCTTGCCAAGCGGCAGCACAGGGTGCCATTGTGAACCCTCACGCAAGTTCTCCATCACGTCCAGCAAAAGCTGGTCGGCCGGGCTGATCACATCACCCTGTGGTGCAAGACTTTCCAGCGCCAACAGCAGACGATCAATGTGTTCACTCAAGGAACGTGATCCGGGGTCAGCAAGTCGTGCCGTGACAGACAGGAGCTGCGACGCGAGTTGCATAGCGCCCTCCCATTGTGCATCGTCAAGCCCTCGTAGCAAGGGATGCGCATGGGGATCAGCAGCAATGCCTTCGCGTCTGGCCTTCAGGCGTTGCTCCAGATCAGCCAGGCTCCGGGCTTCCGGCATGCCGCGAAACCCTGCAAGTTCCAGCGCCCGCACCCGCTGCACATGCTCGGCATGGGATACACCAAATGTGCAGTCTTTCTGGTACAGCAGGGCAAAAACCGTTGTGGCTGAAAATCCGTCTTCCACCATGCGCAGCAACAGGACCAACAGGGCACTGCGTCCAAAATGCGTGAGCGGCTCACCCGCAGAATCATCAATCTCCAGATTCCAGCGTTTCAGCGCTGCCGTCACCCGTATTGCAAGATCACGGTCTGGCGTGATCAGTGCCGCTTTCCCCGCTGACTCCGCAATGTGCTGGCGCAAGCGAAGCGCAATGATACCAGCCTCGTCGTGGCGGTCCGTAGCCTCGACAAGTTCGATCCGTTGCAGGCTTTCCCTGACCAGGGGTTCGGCACCTGAAAGGGAAGTCACCCATTGGTCGGCAACAGCGGCAGGCACCAATGCCTGTCCCATCACCCACATGCGCGGGCCTTGGGCAGGCCCCAGTATTTCAACGTCACTGCGCTGCAAGCCCCATTGTTCGAGCATCATGCGGAAGGCAGATTGGGGATGCTCCGGCGTGATGGCATTCCACGCGGCTTGATCCAGCATCATGTCCAGACCCGGCAACACTACGGCCCCCCTGGGATCAAGCGCGATGGCTTTCAGCAAATCTCGCGTGGCGGGATTGGTACCTGTGGAACCTGCCGCAATGACCGGGCCTTTGTGCTGGTGCTTTGAAATGCGTTCCGCCTCAAGCCGGATCAACAGATTGCGACGCGTTGCAGGCCCAATCAGCTTTTGCTCCTTGAGCAGCTGCGGCAGTCCGGTTGTCACCACCTTCAGGAGGTCAAGGATATTCTGGCGGTGGCCTGCAAGATCAAGATCATAGACACCGCCCAGATCTTCAACATTCACATCCTCGGTTTCGAATTGATTGACCAATTGTTGCAGACTGGATGCAAGTGCAAAAGCCTGTGCCCCCGATTGCAACACGTCCTGGGCCAATTGTGCATCCGGGTTCTGTTCTGCCCAGTTCATCAACAACAGCAAAATGGCATGCAGGTGGTCCGTCTTCGAGATACCATCCGCCACACCGTCCTGGGGCATGCTGTCGGCCAGCATCTCTTCGTCGATATCGCCGATGGGCTTGATGCGCGGCAAAAGCATGGCCTTGGCACCGCTCTCTTCAAGCAGGATGGATTCCAGCGCACGGGCCGAACGCCGGTTCGGCACCAGTATCGTCCAGCATGACAACGCCAGACTGGTTTTCCCCAAGGGAAAGCCGTCAAGCACGGCCCGGGCAAGAACCCGCAAGAAGGTCTGCTCGGCTGCAATCGTGTAAATTGAAAAGCCCAAAACTACCTCCGGCGGAGAAAGTCTTCCGCTTGCCTGATTGCATCCACCGTACCAACGTGCAACCAATGGCCGTCATGGGCAAGACCAAACAAGCGCCTGTTCGCAATGGCCCGGTCCCACAGCAGGTTCATCGAAAAGCTCCCTTGGGGTGCATCTCTGAACAGACGGGGATGCACAAGATAGCCACCGATGTAGGCGAGTGCTTTGCCGTCAGGCGCGTCCCTGCCACGCATGATCCGGCCATCTGCATCAGCCACAAAATCGCCCGGGCCGTCATAGCCGGTTGTTTGTGCGGGATCACACAGCAACAACAGGCAATCCATCCCGGCTTCATCCCAAACCGCACGCAGCCGCTGCAAGGCAGGTGTCACACCGTCAAGCCAGAAGCAATCGGCATTCAGCACAAAAAATGGATCATGCCCCAGCAACGGCAATGCCCGCGCAATGCCGCCACCCGTGTCAAGAATGGCATCGCGTTCATCTGAGAACAACGTGCGGGGTGTTGTGACACGACTGGCCCAGGCCTCGATCTGGTCTGCAAGATAATGGCCATTCACCACGGCGGTCTGCACCTTGGCCTCGCGCAGCCGGTCAAACCCATAGTCAAGCAAGGATTTGCCCGCAACCTCGATCAAGGGTTTGGGAGTATGGAGGGTCAAGGGTCGCATGCGCGTGCCAAAACCCGCAGCCAGTACCATGGCAGAGGAGCCAATGCTCATGGCGTCACACCAATCGCTTCCGGCAGATGTTTTGCGAACCATGCTTTCAACGGGGCCAGTGCAGGATGTTTCAGATTGCGCGCGAGATAACCAGACACCCGCGGCATATGCTTCAAATAGGCAGGTTTGCCATCGCGCTTGTTCAACCGCGCAAAAATGCCGAGAATCTTCGTGGCCCGTTGTGCACCGAGCACGGCATAGGCCGTCATGAAGTCGCTACGCTTGAAATCACCCTGCCGTTCCCGCAAGCCGCAATAATACGCGATAATATGGTCTTCCATGTCTGGCGCAATATCCACCCGCGCATCCTGCCCCATGGAGGCCAGATCATAGGCCGGGTGACCCATCACAGCATCTTGGCTGTCGATGATACCCACACGTTTCAAACCCTCACGCTCAGGAATCCAAAGCAGATTGGGCGAATGATAATCCCGGATGGTCCATTGTGGTTTCTGCGGTCGCGCCAAGGCCAGCAACGAGCTCCAGATGTTTGCAAATTCCTGCTTCTGATCTTCGGAAGCTTCGCAGCCCCGTGCATGGGGAATGAACCAACTGGGCAGCAGGTCAACTTCAATCAACTGCGCTTGAAGATCATAATCATGTATCCTGTGCGACACGCCGTCTGCGGCCAAGGGCTGGCGCGGCCAGTCTTTCGTCGCCATGTCGGCAAGAACAGCTGCCGCTGTTTCCAGCGGTTCGCGCATATCAGCGCCCTCCAGCATGATCCGGCCATAGACGTTGAAACCCAAGGGCTCAATCAAGCCGAAACCTGTCGCAAGGTCTGCCTGAATCACACGTGGCGCACTGTATCCGAGTGAGACGAGATGCGTATTCACTGCAACAACCGCCGTGATGCTTTCAGCCAAATGTGCAATGGCGCTATAGGGCTTGCCGTATTTGACCACCGGACCATCAGGCCGCTGCGGCATGTCCATCAACAGGGTAGATGTACCATCAGCCCGCATCAACTTTTCATAACGGCGCGATGATGCATCGCCTTCAAAAAATAGACGCGTCGCTCCAGCAAATTTTGAACCTGCTATAAATGCTGTGAGCTGTTCGTCCCGTTCCAGCGCCCGCGCCCAATCCCCTGTCGCCTGCAACAGCGCTGTCCGTGATGCTCCCCGTCCGGTCAACGTCACCTTCAGCACAGGAACCTCATCAGCCCTTCGGGCAGCTTCTCCAGAGGAGAAGCGACTGGTTGATGGACCTCCCCAAACCTCTGAAAGTGAGGGGAGGTCGACCACCCCGTCGCTTCTCCTCTGGAGAAGCTGCCCAAAGGGCTGATGAGGTCCCTTTCCTGCAAGATCCAATACCCCATCCAACCTGTCCGGCCATTCCACCAACCCTGCATGGGTCGCAAGCAACCCGTCGAGCCCCAGCTCTTCAACCTCTCCAGCATCCTGCAACCGGTAAAGATCCGCATGAAACACGGGCACCCGCGTGTCATCATAGGTCTGGATCAGGGAGAAGGTCGGGCTCGGAATGTCCTGCACATCGCCGGGCTTCATCAATGCACGGATGAACGCCCGTGCGAGTGTGGATTTTCCGGCACCAAGTTCACCCTCAAGCAATACCTGCATGCCGGGCCTGACCCACAGCGACAGGCGTTCTCCCAAGGCTTCGGTTTCAGCTTCACCCGAAAGCAGCACGATCTGTTCGAATAGATGACTCACGCCGCACCCTTGGCCTGTGCCATGTTGTGCTGTGGTCCAGCCAGCGGCAAATTGCACACCACCGTGGTGCCCTCATTGGGGCGTGATGAAAGTGCCACAGTGCCACCATGCAATTCTGTGAAGCTTTTGACAATGGCCAGACCCAGGCCCGGACCCCGGTGGCTTCCCGGCATGGGTTTTGCCTGGAAGCGGTCAAAAGCGCGGGGCTGGAAATCAGGCTCCATGCCCTTGCCGCGATCTGCCACCCAGATCTGCAACATGTCACCCCGCTTGCGTGCACCCAAGGTCACTGTGCCCTTGGCATGCGAAAACCCAATGGCATTCGACAGCAGGTGGCCCAGAATTTGTTCAAGGCGCTGTTGGTCTGCCATCAATTGCGACACATCCTCGGCCAATTCGATATTGAGCGACAAATCACGGCGTTCCAGTGCAGGCAAAATCCGTTGCGCCACACGCTCAAACAGTTGCGGTACGTCAACTTTGCCAAGCCGCAATTCCATTTGCCCCGCATCTATGGCCGACAGGTCAATGATGGCATCAATGATCGACGTCAATTCATCCGACGAGCGCCGGATGTCCATAATATACTCGCGTTGTTTGGGTTTCAATTCACCCGCAATGCCCAGATCAAGCGTTTCCGCAAAGCCTGAAATGCTGGTGAGAGGTGTCCGGATTTCATAGGACACATTGGCAAGGAACTGGCTCTTCAAACGGTCTGCGGCCTCCAGTGCTTCTGCCCGTTCACGCAGTGCTTTTTCGGCCCGCTCCGCGTCTGAAATATCAGCGAAAGTCAAAAGCGCATTGCCATCGGGCAGCGGCACGGCCGAATAACTCAGCACCAAACCATCATGCGCGACTCGACCGTCCAGCCGCTTGCGTTGGCCTTCAAGTGCCGTCAGGGCGTAGCGAATATCCTGCCAGGCACCACGCGCCTCCATGCTGTAGTTTTGCATTTGACTGAGTTGATCGGCATGCAAACCAGAACCAGTCGGTGCAGCCGGAATATGCCACATGCGCTGGAACGCCGGATTGAACAGTTTCAGGCGTGCATCAGACCCGAACAGCGCCACGGCCACCGAGAGGTTATCCAGGGTTTCCCGCTGCACCGTGGACAAGTCATTGTACCGGCTCTCGAGCTGATATTCCTTCGTCAGGTTTTCATAGAGATATGTCACGCCACCAAAAGGGTGCTGCTCGCAAATCACATGCAGCGAACGGCCATCGGGCAGATACCAATAGGCCTCCCGCATTTCGAGTGTGGTGTAGGATGAAAGCTGCTTTGACTTCCATTCGCGGAAATTAGCCTGCTCCGGCAACACGCGCTGGCCCCGCAGGCGGTCAAGGATCTCGCTGTCAGACGGTTGGGTTTTAAGCCATGTTTCATCCAGCGACCATAATGCGACATAGGCCTGGTTGAAAAACCGCAAGCGTTGGTCTGGTCCAAAAATTGCGATTGCTGTTTCCAGCTTGTCGAGAGTTGAAGCATGTGCCTTGATGTGGCGCTCCAGCTCTTTTTCGGCGCTTTCAAGTGCGGTCATGTCAATGGCATAGCCAACAGTGCCGCCGTCAATGTTGCGTTCATGTACGTTATAGGTGCGCATCGATCCCTTGGTAACGGCGCGTCCGCGTCCGATCAGACCAGATGTTTTGTCGACGCGGCTTGCGTCAATCTGCGCGGGCAGAAACAGCGGCCTGCCCGACCGCAGCACACCTTGCATGTCAACCGCTTCAACAGCCATCACATAAGCCTGGTTCACCCAGCTTAATGCATTTTCCGGTGTTGAAATCCATGCGGGGAAGGGTGCAGCATCCAGAATGGCACTGAGGCGCTGAACCTGCTTGGCAAGTTTTGAGGCGTCGTAGGAAAGTTCCGTCATGTGACGGCGATCACCTGCCAGTGGCCTGAAGCGCAAGGTGGCATGGCCGCCTGCCGGCCTGCCATCGACTTCCAGCAATTCGCCGTCAAAACTTTTCACACCAATGTTGAACGCCCGTCCCGATTTCCGAAGACCTTCAAGATTCACCGTGATCTCGCTGACCGAATCCGGTTCCAGCCATGATTTGAAATCAGCCACCGCCTCCAGCGTTGCAGGCACCTTGGCTGAACCATGCATGTCGCCCGCCATGCGATGCGGCAGCTCTTCCTGGCCACGCCACACCAAAAGAATTTGCGACTCGCTGTAAAGCGCTGCTTCGACTTCATTCAGCTGGTATTCGAGTTCGCCCACGCGCCGCTGCGCCGCAACCAGTTGTCGGCGGGACTTGTTGAGGTTGATGAAGGTCAAGGCAAGGCCTGCAGCCATGGTGCCAAGGGCTGCAATTTCAATGGCATTCGAACCAACAGCAAGCAGTGCTGCGATGGGCATGTGTGCTGTGGTCATGCCGTCTTGCCAAAGCAAGAGCGACGACAGCATTGGCAATCCCGCATCCATGCCCAGTTTAAAATCCCGTTTGTGTGTGCCCAGATCATTCGGGGCAGTTATGTCAACGCCACGAATCACGCTGCCGACTATAGTGACCACGCGCCCAAAAGAAAAAGGGTGCTGCAACTTTTTGCTGCAACACCCTTGTTGTCGTTACAAATCAAAATCAGTAGCGATAAGCATCTGTCTTGAATGGACCCTGCGGTGAAACACCAATGTAGGAGGCTTGCTCAGGCTTCAATTCAGTCAGTGTCACACCAAGCTTGGCCAGATGCAGACGCGCCACTTTCTCATCCAGCTCCTTCGGCAGCACGTAAACTTCGTTCTTGTACTTGCCATTGTCGCGGTTGGCATAGATTTCGATCTGCGCCAGCGTCTGGTTGGTGAAGGACGCCGACATCACGAAGCTGGGGTGACCCGTGGCATTGCCAAGGTTCACAAGACGACCCTCCGACAACAGGATCATGCGGTTGCCCTTGGGGAACTTGATCACGTCAACCTGTGGCTTGATGTTGGTCCACGGGAAATTCTTCAACTCGGCAACCTGAATCTCATTGTCAAAATGACCAATGTTGCAGACAATCGCCATGTCCTTCATCTCTTTCATGTCATCAAGGGTGATCACATCCTTGTTGCCGGTGGCCGTCACGAAAATATCGGCGGTTGGCAAGGTCTGCTGCAAGGTCTGCACGGCAAAGCCGTCCATCGACGCCTGCAATGCGCAGATCGGATCAACTTCTGTAACCACAACACGCGCACCTGCACCGCGCAACGATGCGGCAGAGCCCTTGCCCACGTCACCATAACCACAGACCACGGCAACCTTGCCCGCAATCATCACGTCAGTGCCGCGGCGAATGGCGTCCACCAGCGATTCCTTGCAACCGTACTTGTTGTCGAACTTCGACTTCGTCACCGAGTCGTTTACGTTGATGGCAGGGAATGGCAACTTGCCTTTCTTCTGCAATTCGTAAAGACGATGCACCCCCGTGGTGGTTTCTTCCGTCACACCGATGATGGCTTTGCGCTGTTCCGCAAACCAGCCCGGCTGTTCCTTGTGGCGCTTCTTGATTTGCGCGAAGAGATATTCTTCTTCCTCAGCCTTTGGATGCGCGATGAGGGCGGGGTTTGATTCCGACTCTTCACCCAGCAGAATATACATGGTGGCATCGCCGCCATCATCGAGGATCATGTTGGTGGGCTTGCCATCGGGCCATTCAAAAATCCTGGCGGTGTATTCCCAGTATTCCTTCAGCGATTCGCCCTTGACGGCAAACACCGGAATGCCCGTCGCGGCAATGGCGGCGGCGGCATGGTCTTGCGTCGAGAAAATGTTGCAGGACGCCCAGCGGATATCAGCGCCCAGGGCTTTCAGGGTTTCAATCAGAACAGCGGTCTGAATCGTCATATGCAGCGAGCCCGTAATGCGCGCACCCTTGAGCGGCTGCGAGGCTGCAAATTCGGCACGCGTGGACATCAAGCCCGGCATTTCAATTTCAGCCATATCCAGTTCCTTGCGGCCCCAGTCCGCCAACTTGATATCGGCAACAACATAGTCATGCTTGCTCATGATCGATCCTCATCTATTTGGTGATGCGCTATAGCAAGACCGACAATATCCTGCAAGAGCTATATAAAGATATCTTTATGTGAATTGGCGGCCGTGGAAGGCAAGCTTGTTGACCAGTCTTTGCGCCTCGGACGCTGGCGAATGTTCTGCGCAATTGATCTGCAGTCCGCCATCGCCATAGGCCCGGTCTATCAGGGTGCAATGATGGGGCTTTTCCCTGTCCTTGTGGGCAAAGGGCTGGAAATGTTGACATGTCAGGCACAGCCGTTGGGCTGAAATCGCACCCTCATCCTGAAGCCGTGCGATGATCTTGGAAAGACCGCGCAACATGGCGGCCTGTTCATCCGGCGTCAGGCTTTCAGCGGCTTGCGACAATAGTTCCGGCCAGTCACCGGCCCGCCGCGCCATGTCTCTGCCAGCTGCAGTCAGTTTGATGGCAAGCGAACGCTTGTCCTCACCCTGCACTTTGCTGGCGAGCCCCTTGCTGACGAGCGATGACACGGCATCGCTGGCCGTTGGTGCGGAAATGGCGAGGCGCTTTGCCACCTCCCCCAACCGCAACGGCATGCGCGCATCGGCCAATTGTTGCAGGATCTCAGCCTGCGTGGGCGTGATCGATTGTTCCGTCGCCCCCTTCCACGCAAGGCCGCGCAAAACCACGGCAATGCGGCTGAGGCCTGTGGCGATGCGACTGGAGAGGTGGTCCTGATTGGGCATTCTGGACTCCTAACTAATGCTTGACAAAGACAGAATCAACAATTAGGAATCCTAAATAATAAATATGGGAGTTGTTATCATGACTACACGTTCTTCGTTACTCGCAGCGTCCGCACTCGTCTTCTTTGCATCCCCCGCCTTGGCCGATGGCATTGCTGCGAAAAGCGGCAATCAACCTGATACCGCCTTTGACATCGTCACAACCAAGGTTTCAAAGTCAGCCGATGCGCTGACATTCTCCATTGCTGTTGCAGGCGCCGCAGGTGCATCAAAGCCCGCAGCCCATGGCAAGCTTGAAGGGGCGAATGTCTACTCCTATGTCTGGCCAACAACACTGGACTCTTCCGTCGTGGGCTTTGACACAAAGCAGGGCATTCTCGCTCTCGCCGTAACAGCACACCCTGATTTTGATGACACACCCCAAGCTGACGAAAATGCGGATGGTGACACAAAAAATGATGGTGGCCTTTGGCACAGCCACTGGGTGGTGCTGGGGCCCGACGGGGCCTGCGGCAAGGGCGCCCTTAAAGTCATTGATATTCCCGAAGGTGCCAAACCAAAACTTCCCGCGACCTGGCCTGGCCTGCCCCTGTTGATTGACAGCCCCAATCTCGCTCCCGCCTTTGATGCCACGTCGGTAACAGTCTCAGTACCCTTGGCGACATTGGGTGACATAAGCGCCATGAAATTCGATGCCGTCACGGCGGGCTTGCGGGTCAATGAAAGCGCCCATGCTCCGTTGCTCTGCGTCGTCAATGTCCTGGACGTGGCCAGCGGCGATTTGAGCTTGCCTGGAACTGTGTCAGAGTAAGGTATGGACGACAAACTTCCAGCGCCGGAATGGATTACCAGCACATGGCTCAACAGCGATCAGCCGTTGAGCCTCGCTGCCCTGCAGGGGCATGTCATTGTGGCTGGCGCATTCCAGATGCTGTGTCCGGGTTGCGTGTCCGATCTCATACCGCAACTTCGCCGGGCCCACGCCATCTTCGCCAAAGCGCCGGTGAAGGTGATCGGTCTTCATACGGTGTTTGAGCATCATGAGGCCATGACGCCGGTCTCGCTCAAGGCTTTTCTGCATGAAAACAGGATTACCTTTCCCGTCGCAGTCGACAAACCGCGCCATCCCGCTGACCCCATACCTGAGACCATGGCGCTCTACGGCATGCAGGGCACGCCCACCATGATGCTCATCGACAAGACAGGCCATCTTCGCCGCGTTTCGTTCGGGCATGTAGAGGACATGGCGCTGGGGGCGGAGATCGTGTCCCTGCTTTCGGAACCAGCCTGACCGACCATCCCTTGCCAGAATGCCATTTAAACGGCCTAGAACATATAGAGAACGATGTTCAGACTGTGTCCGCTATCCCTGTAGCGGGGAAAATATGAATCGCCTGTACGAGGCTACAAAAAGCCTTAGAATTGATTGCTATTTAAGGTTTGTTACCCTAGATAGTTGCCAGCCAGGAGTTTAGTGATTGTCGGTGAGCGTCCGGTCAGCGGATTGTCAGGCGACCAGGCCAGTTTGGTTTCAAAGAACCTGGCCGACAAAGCGTCATACATTAAAATCCGCCCGATCAGACTTTCACCAATGCCCAGCAATTCCTTGATCACCTCCATCGCCTGCATGGACCCCACAATGCCGGGAAGCGCCCCGATTACCCCCGCTTCCTCACAAGCCGGAAACAGTCCGCGGTCTGGCAAATCACCGATGAAACAGCGATAAGTCGGGTTCTGGTTTTCATAAGGCTTGTAAGTCGACATCTGCCCGTCAAACTGTCCCACTGCCGCCGACACGAGTGGCTTTTTGGCGAAGTAACAGGCGTCACTCACCAGAAACCGCGTCGGAAAATTGTCACAGCCATCAGCGACAACATCATAGCGCGAAATCAGGTCGAAAGCATTTTCGGTGGTGAGACGAAACGGATATTGTTCTACCACAACATGCGGATTGATAGCCGCGATCTGCTCAGCCGCACTCGCAGTCTTGAGCTGCCCCACGCGATCCGTCGCGTGAATCACCTGCCGCTGCAAATTGGACAACGACACCGTGTCATGATCCACAATCCCAATCCGCCCCACACCAACGGCCGCCAGATACATCAACAAAGGCGCACCCAAACCACCGGCCCCAATGACGAGAACGGAGGAAGATTTTAGTTTGTTCTGCCCGGGTCCGCCGACTTCCTGCAAGACGAGATGACGGGCGTAGCGTTCAATTTCGGGTTCAGAAAGGGGCATTGAAAAACCTTTCTCCCTCGGCCCCTTGGCCGGGGGAGTACCCCGAAGGGGGGAGGGGGTGTTTCAACGTAACGGCCATCTAAAATGTCCCACTCGATCCAAATCCGCCAGCCCCGCGCACAGTCTCATCCAGCACTTCAACCTCAACCAGTTCCGCCATCGTCACCGGGGCCACCACCATTTGCGCAATGCGGTCACCCCGTGCGATGACAAAATCTTCCGTACCAAGATTAATCAACGGCACTTTGATTTCACCCCGGTAATCAGCGTCGATGGTGCCGGGGGAATTCAGCACGGTCACACCGTGCTTCACCGCAAGGCCGGAGCGTGGCCTCACCTGTGCCTCGAAATTTGGCGGAAGGACTATTGCAATGCCTGTACCAACAAGAGCGCGGGCACCCGGCTTGAGCGTCAAGGCTTCGGCAGATCGCAAATCCATGCCTGCGGAACCCGGCGTGGCATAGGAAGGAAGTGGTAGATCCGCACTGTGCGACAAGCGGAGGATTTGTAATTTCACAACATCCCCGCCAGTTTCGCCATCAACTTCGTTGCCACATCAGCCTTCGACATCGCGGGCCAGCTTTCAACACCGGCAGCTGACACCAGATGCACGGTGTTTTGATCACCGCCAAACACCCCGCCCTCCGGCGACACATCATTGGCCACAATCAGATCGCAACCCTTTTTCACGAGCTTTGCCTTTGCGTGGTCCAAAACTTTCTCGGTTTCCGCAGCAAATCCAATCACCAATTTCGGACGGGCGAACTTCCGTGATGCGACAGTTTTCAGAATGTCAGGATTTTCCGTAAATGACAGCGATGGCAAAGCACCGTCATCTGACTTCTTGATTTTCTCGCCAGCAACAGAGCGCACTTTCCAGTCCGCCACCGCTGCCGTGAAAATCGCGATATCCGCAGGCAATGCTGCTTCCACCGCTTTCAACATTTCTTCAGCCGATCCAACAGTCATGACTCCGGCACCCCATGGAAGCGGCAAATTCACCGGCCCACTGACCAATGTCACCTGTGCGCCCAGTTTCACGGCAGCCTCGGCAATGGCATAGCCCTGCTTGCCTGAAGAGTGATTGGAAATATAGCGCACAGGGTCAATTGCTTCGCGCGTCGGCCCCGCTGTGATCAACACATGCTTGCCTGCGAGGGGCTTAGGCTGCGGCGAAAGCGCTGCTTCAATTGAGACCACAATCTCCAAAGGTTCGGCCATGCGGCCCGGACCATATTCACCGCAGGCCATGTCACCTTCGTTGGGTCCAACGAACAAAATACCATCATTCATCAGTATACGGATATTGCGCTGCGTCGCCGCATGCTGCCACATCCGCACATTCATGGCGGGTGCGACCAACACTTTCTTGTCGGTGGCCAGTAATGTTGTTGACGCCAAGTCATTGGCCAGTCCCGTCGCCATCTTCGCCAGCAGGTCTGCCGTTGCAGGTGCCACCACAACCAAATCCGCCGAGCGCGACAATTCGATATGCCCCATCTCCGTTTCATCGGTCAGTGAAAACAGATCGGAATAAACCTTCTCGCCCGACAAAGCGGCAACAGACAAAGGCGTCACAAACTGCTCAGCTGCTTTCGTCATGATGCAGCGAACGTCGATACCCCGTTTCTTCAGCTCACGGATCAATTCCAGTGATTTGTAAGCGGCAATGCCGCCCCCGATGATCAGCAACACGGACTTGCTCATATCAATTGCCCCACCATCAAAGCCAATACGATCGATGAAAAGACCAAGGCTGCCAATGCCCATGGCTTCATGGCCGCCACAGTATCAGGTCTGGGTTGAACGGCAGCCTCCTGCTGTGCTGCCAAAGTCTGCATGGCCTTGTGGCCTTCATCCAGAAGTGTGGGAAGCTGCAAGGCCAAACGTGCCAGTGCCCGCACACTTTCGCCTGCTTCCTGCAATTTGCCCAGCGGCCCCAAGGTGCGTTCAATCCATGATCGCACAAAGGGTTCCGCGGTTTTCCACATATTGAGATTGGGGTTCAATGTGCGTGCGACCCCTTCCACCACCACCATGGTTTTTTGCAGCAGCAGCAATTGTGGCTGCGTCTCCATTTCAAATTGCTCTGTCACCTCGAACAATTGGGTGAGCAATCGCGCCATCGAAATCTGGTCGGCCTGCAAACCCAGAATGGGCTCACCAATGGCACGTAGTGCTTGCGCAAAATTGTTTACATCCTGCGTTTGCGGCACATAGCCTGCATCGAAATGCACCTGCGCCACGCGCATGTAATCGCGGGTGATAAAGCCGTAGAGAATTTCAGCAAGGAACAACCGCTCCTTCATGCCAAGTCGGCCCATGATACCCAAATCAAGCGCCACCAGATTGCCCGCAGCATCCACCATCAGGTTGCCTTGATGCATATCGGCATGGAAAAACCCGTCGCGGATGGCATGGCGCAGAAAACTTTGTATCACCGTATCGCCGAGTGCAATCAAATCAAGACCGCGTGACGCAAGGGTTGCGACATCGGCCATCGGCGTGCCGTCCATCCACTCGGTGGTAAGCACGCGTTTTGACGTCGTGGCCCAATCGACTTTCGGCAGACGAAAGCCGGAATCATCCTTGGTGTTCTCCGCCATCTCGCCAAGGGCTGACGCCTCCATGCGAAGGTCAAGCTCAAGCTTCATCGATTGTTCAAGCATGGCGACCGCCGCCACAGGCCGCAATCGACGACCCTCTGGCGACACCCTCTCAATCATGCGGGCCGCAAAACCAAAACTGTCAATGTCGGCGGCAAAACGCCTGTCCACATCGGGGCGCAAAATTTTGACGGCAACGGTGCGCCCGTCATGCGTCACCGCTTTGTGCACTTGCGCCACTGAAGCTGCTGCAATGGAGTCACTGAAGGATGCGAACAAGGTTTCGACTGGCTGGCCCAATTCCCTCGCGACAATGGCCTTGGCAACATTCATCGAAAACGGCGGCAACTTGTCTTGCAGCACTTTGAGTTCAAAGGCACGTTTTGCGCCGATCACATCAGGCCGTGTGGCCAGGAATTGTCCGAGCTTGATATAGCTGGGGCCAAGGGCTGCAAGGGCCGCCGAAATCCGGTTGCTCTGCCCCACTTCGCGCGTATCGCTACCGATTTGTGCAAGCGACAATCCCTGCCGCGCAATCCATGGCAATTGCGCCGTCTGCTCCGGCGGCAACAAGGCCCCATGCCGTGCCAGAATAAAACCAGCCCGCACAATACGGAAAAAATTCGTAACGGCAAAAGCCATCAGATGCGCCAGCCGGAATGAATGGCAACCACGCCGCCCGTGAGATTGCGCCAGGTCACACGCGAAAACCCGGCCGCCTCAATCATGTCAGCAAAATCCTGTTGCTTCGGGAAGGTGCGGATTGATTCAACGAGGTAGCGATACGGTTGCCCATCCCCCATCACCACCTTGCCCACAGCAGGAATGACGGTGAAAGAAAAAGCGTCATAGATCTTTTGAGCAGCATCAAGTTCCATATGCGAGAATTCCAGACACATGAACCGCCCACCGGGTTTCAAAACCCGATACGCTTCTTTCAAGGCAAGCGGAATTTGCGGCACATTGCGAATGCCAAAGGCAATTGTATAGGCGTCAAAACTCTGGTCCGGAAAAGCGAGGCTTTCCGCATTGCCCACGGTGAAATTCACCTTCGATGCAAGCGTGCCAGCTTCCGCCCGGCGCTTGCCCTCCCCCACCATGTCAGGTGAAATATCGGCAATGGTCACATGGGTTCCCGCACCACCAATACCCGCGATGCGAAAGGCAATGTCACCCGTTCCCCCCGCCACATCCAGCACCTTGAAAGCCCGGTCATTGCGCGGCGGGTTCAGTTGGGTGAGGAAGTCGTCCTTCCACAAGCGGTGCATGCCGCCGGACATCAGGTCATTCATCTGGTCGTAGCGGGCGGCGGATTTCGCAAAGACCTCATTGACGAGGCCCTGCTTTTTACCCTTTTCCACATCGCGGAAGCCGAATTTGGTTTCAATGCTCATATGCCTTACATAGGCGAAGTCTGATTGAAATTCCATTGCGCCGCTCGGACTGCGGCAACGAGGTTAATGTGCCGGAACTGCCAGAGGTCGAAACCGTCAAACGGGGCTTGGAACCGGCCCTGCTGGGGCGGCGGTTCAAACAGATTGAATTGCGGCGCAAAGACCTGCGCTTTGCCTTTCCCGAAGGCATGGCCGATGCAATGCAGGGTGCAACCGTCGAGGCGCTGGAACGCCGCGCCAAATATATTCTCGTGCATTGCTCCAACGGCAAAAGCCTGATTTTGCATTTGGGGATGACCGGGCGGTTCACCATCCTGAAACCCGATGGCAAAAGCTTCGAACCCGGAGCTTTTTACCATGACCTTATGGGCACAACCGAACCCGGCCCGCACGATCATGTGATCTGGCATCTCGATGACGGCACGCGCATCGTCTACAATGATGCGAGACGCTTTGGTTTCATGGACTGGGCCGACACACACCTGCGCGATGAACACAAACTTTTGAGAGACATCGGCGTCGAACCCTTGGGTAACAGCTTTCATCCAGGTCATCTCATCGAGAAGCTACGCGACAAAAAAGCCCCGATGAAAGCCGCCCTGCTCGACCAGCACATCGTCGCCGGCCTTGGCAACATCTATGTCTCGGAAGCCCTGCACCGCGCCCGCATATCGCCCACGCTGATGGCCGGAAGACTGATCAAGTCCAGAGGTCCGGACCCGCGTCTTGAAAATCTGGTACGCCACATCAAGGACATCCTGAACGACGCAATCCTCGCTGGCGGTTCGACTTTGCAAGATTTTCAAGGAACGTCAGGCGAAAAGGGAACTTTCCAGCAGCGCTTTCTGGTCTATGACCGTGAGGGCGAAAACTGTTCTTCATCGGGTTGCGCGAGCGTTATTTTGCGCATCGTACAATCCGGACGATCCACATTTTATTGTCCCACCTGTCAGAGGTAACGCAGCATGAGTTTTGAAACCATTATAACAGAAACAAAAAACGCCGTCGGCATCATCACCTTCAATCGACCCAAGGCTTTGAATGCGCTGAACACGCAATTGATCACCGAAATGAATGTAGCTTTGGATGGCTTTGACGCGGATGATAATATCCGCTGCATTATTCTCACAGGCAGCGAAAAAGCTTTCGCAGCAGGTGCCGACATTCGCGAGATGAAAGATTTTACCAAGGCCGAAGCCTTGCAGACGGATTTCATCAAAATCTGGGACCACATCAATCTGGTAAAGAAACCCGTCATCGCCGCAGTATCAGGCTATTGTCTCGGCGGTGGGTTTGAATTCGCACTGGCCGCGGATTTCATCATCGCAGCCGACACCGCAAAATTTTCACTCCCGGAAATCACACTTGGAATATTTCCTGGTGCCGGCGCCACCCAGCGCCTGACCAAACTGATCGGCAAATCCAAGGCCATGGACATGATTCTGACAGGCCGCATGATGGATGTTGTGGAAGCCGAACGTTTGGGCGTAGTGGCGCGGGTAGTATCAGCAGATCAACTCTTGAACGAGGCCATTGCAACAGCAGAAAAAATCGCAGGCTATTCAAGCCCCGCCGTCATTGCCGCAAAACGTGCCGTGAATGAAGCCTTGGAACTTTCCTTGGCCGACGGCCTGAAACGTGAGCGCGCCATGTTCTACAACTGCTTCGACAGCGCCGACCAGAAAGAAGGCATGGCCGCGTTTCTCGAAAAGCGGAAGGCGGAGTTTAAACATCGGTGAAAGCGGGTGCGTGCTTCGAGGCATCGCAAGAGGGCGATGCACCTCAGCATGAGGGAGAGTAGGGTTTGGGTTATAAAAGGTTTCCCTCATGCTGAGGTGCATCGCCCTCTTGCGATGCCTCGAAGCACGCACCCGCTTTCACCGATGTTTAAACTCCGCCTTCCGCTTTT
>JAYUVC010000105.1:0-21475 GCA_043754325.1 Hyphomicrobiales bacterium | reverse complement strand
CTTCGCGCCGAGGTTTTTCTCCACCAGGGCTTTTGCGAGTGCCGCGCTTTCGGCCATTTGTTTTGAGTAGACGTCAATGTCTGACACTGATCTTATCCTGGTACTGAATTTTCCCTCTCCCCTTGAGGGAGAGGGTGGCAGCCGAAGGCTGACGGGTGAGGGGTATGGTTGGTCTTGATGTGGAACCTGCATCATGCAGCCCCCTCATCCGGCGCTTGCGCGCCACCTTCTCCCTCAAGGGGAAAAGGGGAACGTAATTGGCGATCATCCGACTGATCCTTCCAAGCTGATGCCGATCAATTTCTGGGTCTCCGCCATGAATTCCATGGGCAATTGCTGGAGCACGTCTCTCACGAAGCCGTTGACGATTAGGGCTACCGCCTCTTCCTGGCTGAGGCCGCGCGACATGCAGTAGAACATCTGGTCATCGGAGATTTTCGAGGTTGTCGCCTCATGCTCAAACTGCGCGGTTGAGGTCTTGGCCTCGATATAAGGCACCGTATGCGCCCCGCACTTGTCACCGATCAGCAGCGAGTCACACTGGGTGAAATTCCGCGCATTCGTGGCCTTGCGATGCGCCGACACCAGACCACGATACGTATTATCACTCCGCCCCGCCGCAATACCCTTCGACACGATGCGGCTCGACGTGTTCTTGCCCAAGTGAATCATCTTGGTGCCCGAGTCCACCTGCTGGCGGCCATTCGAAATCGCGATGGAATAAAACTCGCCGCGCGAATGGTCCCCGCGCAAAATGCAACTTGGATATTTCCAGGTAATCGCAGACCCCGTCTCAACCTGCGTCCAAGACACCTTCGAGTGATGCCCCCGGCAATCGGCGCGCTTGGTCACAAAATTATAGACACCACCCTTGCCATCTGAATCTCCGGGATACCAATTCTGCACCGTCGAATATTTGATCTCCGCCTCATCATGCGCGATTAACTCGACAACAGCCGCATGCAACTGGCTTTCCTCCCGCGTCGGCGCTGTGCAGCCCTCCAGATAGGAAACATAAGATCCCTTGTCGGCAATGATCAGTGTACGTTCGAATTGCCCGGTGTTCTTCGCGTTCATGCGGAAATACGTCGACAACTCCATCGGGCAGCGCACCCCCGGTGGAATGTAAACAAACGATCCATCCGAAAAAACCGCCGCATTCAGCGCCGCATAATAATTGTCACCCTGCGGCACAACTGAACCGAGATATTTCCGCACCAGTTCCGGGTGCTCACGCAAGGCCTCCGAAATCGAACAAAAAATCACGCCGTGCTTTGCGAGTTCATCCTTGAACGTGGTGACCACAGAAACAGAATCGAACACCGCATCAACAGCAACCCGCGCCTCGACAATTTCGTTGCCGTCATCATCAAGCCGTTTCGGCTTCTGCACACCCGCAAGAATTTCCTGCTCTTTCAGCGGAATGCCAAGCTTGGCGTAAGTCTCCAACAACTTCGGATCAATCTCGTCCAAAGAAGTCGGCGCAGCCGAAGTTTTCGGCGCCGCGTAATAATACAAATCCTGAAAATCAATTTTCGGATAGCTCACTTTGGCCCAAGTCGGCTCAACCATATTGAGCCAGACGTTATAAGCCTCAAGCCGCCAATCCAGCATCCATTGCGGTTCATTCTTCTTGGCCGAAATGAATCGCACAATGTCCGCACTCAGGCCCTTCGGCGCAAAGTCGCTCTCAATATCGGTGGTAAAACCGTATTTGTATTTATCGACTTCGATATCGCGCACGAGGTCAATGGTATCTTGGTCAGCCATTTTCAGTTCCTAAGCGGCGCGGCGCGAAACATGTCGCACCCGCAATGAATTCAATGTCGAAATAAAGCGGGAAACATCATCCGCCGTCGTGTTCCATCCCATGCTTACGCGAATGGCCCCCGAAGAGATTGCGGGTGCGACTCCCATGGCATCCAGCACGTGACTCCGCCCAACTTTACCTGACGAACAAGCCGAACCCGATGACACCGCAAAACCTTCAAGATCCAAATTCATCAAAAGCGTTTCAGCACTCATACCCGGCACCGCAAAGCACGTCGTGTTGCATAACCGCGCAACGCCATCCGAGAAAATCACCGCACCCTCAAGGCCCGCCTCAAGCGCGTCGATCAAATCATGGGTGTCAAGCTGCGGCTCAGCAGCAAGCGCACCAAAACCCGCAATCGTGACAAGATTTTCCGTTCCACCCCGGCGACGCAACTCTTGCCCACCGCCCTGTAGCAGTGGCTCAATCACCAATCCATCGCGCACCACAAGCGCCCCAATCCCAACCGGTCCACCAACCTTGTGGGCCGCAACCGTCAACATGTCACAACCCAGAATTCCAAAATTAAGCGGCGTCTTTTTGAATGCCTGCACCGCGTCAACATGCACAAGTGCACCCGCCGCATGGGCAATGTCCAACACCTGTTCCAACGGCTGCACAACACCGGTCTCGTTGTTGGCATACATCACGGAGACCAACGTATTGGGCCGTCCCAACACAGTCTGAAGCGCGTCAATCATGACCCGGCCCACACCATCCACCGGGATCAATTCCACCGTCTTGCCCGAAGCGCGCGCCGCCGCGAGAACCGATGGATGCTCAACAGCAGACACCAAGATCACCTCAGCCCCCACCCCGCGCAGTGCAAAATTATTCGCCTCGGTGCCACCACTGGTGAAGGTCATCATCTGCGGCAAGCAGCCCAGCGAAAATGCCAAAGCTTCTCGCGCATCATCCATCAATTTCCGCGCCCGCCGACCCTCGCCATGGATCGAGGACGCATTGCCGCCCACATCCATAGCTGCCAACATCGCCGCCTTGACGGAAGGCCGCAGCGGACTCGTCGCGTTATGATCGAGATAGACTCTCATCGAACCACACCCGGCACAAAACGGTCTTTCGCCTGCTTGATCGAAGCCGCGAGCGCCAGGTTCCGCTTTTCCACCACATCTTCAAGTGTGATCGATTCCAGAAAATACATCATCTGCCGCCCGAGCGAAGACCACAGGTCATGGGCGCAGCACTGCTCGCCTTTGACGCAGCCTTCAACCGCATCGCCCTCGCAGCGCGTCACCCGCAAAGGTTCATCAGCAGCCTGAATCACATCCGACAAAGCAATGTCCGAAGCGGCACGCGACAGTTGATAGCCACCGCCCGGCCCCCGCGTACTGTCCACCAAACCAGCCCGGCGCAATCGCCCAAACAGCTGCTCCAGATATTCTTGGCTGATGTCCTGACGTTCCGCAATTTCATTGAGCGACACCGGCCGGTCAGCCCCATGTTGGCCAATATCAATCATGGCCATCACGGCGTAACGGCCCTTTGTGCTCATTTTCATTGGTCGATGCCCTGTTACGGTTCACGAAAAGCTTGCTTTTTGCCCCCCGTGGCGTGTTAAACGCCACAAAACAAATACAATCTCACTTTGGAACAATTCTAAGGAGAGATATAATAATTCCGACTAGCGGAGTCAAATATAAAGACTCGTTGGCCCACCCGAAGGACGCCCCATGCCAGAAGTGATTTTCAACGGACCTGCAGGCCGCATCGAAGCGCGCTATCATCAGGCCAAAGCCTCTGGTGCGCCCATCGCCCTCATCCTGCATCCGCACCCCACCTTCGGCGGCACCATGAACAACCCGATTGTGCATTCGCTTTACGGCATGTTCCAGACCCGCGGCTTTTCCGTGCTGCGCTTCAACTTTCGTGGCGTCGGCCGCAGCCAGGGCATGTTCGACAATGGTGCGGGCGAATTGTCCGACGCCGCCTCGGCTCTTGACTGGCTGCAAGCCCTCAACAAGGAATCGAAAATCTGCTGGATCGCCGGCATCTCCTTCGGTGCCTGGATTTCCATGCAACTGCTGATGCGCCGTCCCGAAATCTCCGGCTTTATCTCAATTGCCCCCTTGGCCAAACACTACGACTTTTCCTTCCTCGCCCCCTGCCCGGCGTCGGGCCTGTTTGTCAACGGCGACAAGGATACTGTCACATCACCTGAAGCCGTGCACAGCCTGGTTTCAAAACTGAAAACCCAAAAAGGCATCGCCATCGAACACAAGGTGATCCCCAATGCCAACCACTTCTTCCAGGACAAGATTGAAGACCTGACAAAAATCTGCGCCGACTATCTCGACAAGCGCATGACGCGGGAGGCGTAGGTTAAGGGACCTCATCAGCCCTTCGGGCAGCTTCTCCAGCGGAGAAGCGGCTCGGTCGAAGTCCTCCCTAAATGATCAGACGTCGAAGGAGGACTAACGCCCAGTCGCTTCTCCTCTGGAGAAGCTGCCCGAAGGGCTGATGAGGTCCCTTCTTCACCGCGAGGCAAAATGATCGAAAAAAACCCGCAAACTGCCGACGCCCAATCCTGGGCGCTCCTCGTCGCCCTCGCAGCAATCTGGGGCGGGTCCTTCATGTTCATCGGCATCGCAGTGAAAGAACTGCCTGCCCTGCTCATCGTTCTGGCCCGCGTTGCCATGGCCGCTGTAATCCTGCTTCCTGCCCATTTTATCCTCATCGGCAAACTGCCGGGCGACCGCAAATCCTGGATCGCCTGCGCCGGCATGTCAGTCATGAACAACGTCATCCCCTTCACGCTGATCTCTTGGGGCCAACATCACATCGCCAGCGGCTTGGCCTCCGTGATCAACGCTACCACACCCATGTTCGCCGCAATATTCATGGCGCTTGCAGCCTATGAAGCCATCACTCTCCGCAAAACCATCGCCCTGCTCGTCGGCCTCGCAGGCGTGATCATTTTGCAAGGCGCTGACGTCAGCAATCTCGGCGACCAAAGCCTCGGCATTCTCGCTGTGATGGGAGGCTCTGCTTTTTACGGCCTCTCCGCACCGTGGTCGAAGAAAATGCTCACCGGCATCCCGCCCCTCACCATCGCCACCTGTCAGCTCTCTCTTTCAACCCTGATCATGGCAGTCATCGTGTTGCCCACCCAGGACATCAGCCTCTATGCGGAAGCCTCCATGAAAACCTGGGCCGCGCTGATTGCCTTGGCAGCACTGGCCACGTCTCTTGCCTATCTCCTGTTCTTCCGCATCATTGCCAGAGCGGGACCATCTTTTGTCTCACTTGTCACAATGCTTGTACCTGTGTCGGCGATTGCTTTGGGCTATCTGTTCCTGAACGAAAAACTTTCGGCGCATGAAATAATTGGAGCGCTTGTTATTGGGGTGTCACTGCTCATCATTGACGGCCGCGCCTTCACATATCTAAAACTCAAGCTGGCCTGACCAGCACCCCGCCTGTCATCGCCTCTTTCACACCCGTCGTTCCGGGATAAGTCAGCGGCAACCCGCGCAAACTCCGCACAGCCAAAAACGCCCAGGCCTCAGCTTCAACAGCATCGCCGTCCAATCCCAGTTGCTCAGCCGTTTGCACATTGTCCAACAATTTTTCCAGTCCCCGCATCATCGCCAGATTATGCCGTCCGCCCCCGCAAATGATCCAGGACTTTGGGTCCTCCGGCATCAATGATTCAGACACCGCAATCGCCCGCGTTGTCACTGCCACGAGTGTTGCTGCACCATCCGCCACACTCAAGCCATCAAGCGTAATCCCTGCAAAGGAGTCTCGGTCCAGTGACTTCGGCAACGACCTCTCAAAAAAACCATCTCCCAAAAACTGTGCAACCGTGGCATCATCAACAATACCCACAAGCCCCATGGCCCCACCTTCATCGCGGCTGGCCCCTGTATGTCGTTTCATCCAGTCATCGAGAAGCGCATTTCCGGGGCCCGTATCAAAAGCCACAAGTGAACCATCTGCCCCAATCCAGGTCACATTGGCCACACCGCCAATATTCACGATGGCCACAGGTTTTTCAGTCAATGCCAAAACAAGCGCCCGGTGATAAACCGGAACCAGCGGCGCACCCTGCCCGCCATGCAGCATGTCATTGGCCCGCATGTCATAAACCACAGGAACGCCGCACAACCTCGCCAATTCCGGCCCGTCGCCAAGCTGCACCGTCAGTCCAATCTCTGGCCGATGCAAAACAGTCTGCCCATGAAATCCGATCACATCAACCCGGTCCAATGCCACATCGAAACGTTTGCAGAACGTCTGCACCGCCTCGAAATGCCAATGCGTCAAATCCGTCTCGATCTGCTGCAATGAGCCAGTCCGCGCCATCCGGTCGGTCACCCCCACAGCATCCGCCAAGGCCCGCTTCAACAAGCTGCGCTGCGTGTCGTTATAGCTTACGGTCATGGCGGGCCCGCGTGAGGTGACGATTTCACCGTCTGTCACCAGCAAGGCGACATCAATTCCGTCCAGTGAAGTGCCGCTCATCAGCCCGATGGCGGTCAAGGGTTTTGACACGTTTCAATCCTGTGTTTAAAAGCCAGCAGCATGACACGCCATTCTTCCGAATTCCTGAACATTCTCGCAACACGCGGATATATCCAGCAGTGCTCGGATTTTGCCGGTCTCGACGCCCTTGCTGCCAAGCGCGACGTCACGGCCTATATCGGTTTTGATTGCACGGCACCTTCCCTGCACGTGGGCTCGCTTGTCCAAATCATGCTGCTGCACTGGCTGCAACAGACGGGCAACAAGCCCATCGTTCTCATGGGCGGCGGCACCACGCGGGTCGGCGATCCATCAGGACGCGATGAAAGCCGCAAGATTTTATCGCTCGACGATATTGAAAATAACAAGCGCAGCATTCAGCAAGTGTTTTCCAAATTTCTTGAATTTGGCGATACGGGCTCAGACTCGAAAATGGTCGACAACGCCGAATGGCTGACCAAGCTGAACTACATCGACATGCTGCGCGATGTGGGCAAACATTTCAGCGTCAACCGCATGCTGGCCATGGACTCCGTGAAAATGCGCCTCGAACGAGAGCACGAACTCTCCTTCATCGAATTCAATTACATGGTGCTGCAAGCCTATGACTTTGCCGAACTGGCCAGGCGTTACGGCTGCAATCTGCAAATGGGCGGCTCTGACCAATGGGGCAATATCGTCAACGGCATTGACCTTGGCCGCCGCATGGGAACACATCAACTTTACGCGCTGACGTCACCTCTCATCACGCTGGCCTCCGGTGCCAAGATGGGAAAAACCGCAAGCGGTGCCGTCTGGCTGAACGCCGATTCCCGCAGCCCCTATGACTACTGGCAATTCTGGCGCAACACCGAAGACGCTGATGTGGGCCGCTTCCTCAAACTCTTCACCACATTGCCATTGGACGAAATCGCCAAGCTCGAAGCCCTCGGCGGCTCTGACATCAACGAAGCAAAAAAGACCTTGGCCAATGCCGCTACTACAATGCTGCACGGGCAACAAGCCGCAGACTTCGCCGCCGAAACTGCCCGCAAAACCTTTGAGGAAGGCGAAAGTGCCGAAGGCCTCCCCACTATTGCGCTCACCCTCCCCTGCGGCATCATCGAAGCCTGCATCGCAGCGGGCTTTGCAAAATCCAACGGCGAAGCCCGCAGGGCAATCCAGGGCGGTGGGATAAGACTGAACGATGAGACGGTTTCAGACGAAAAACAGCAAATCACAGCACCCGCAAAACTCTCAATGGGTAAAAAGCGCCACGTATTGTTGACGGCGGCCTGAACACTATTACCCACAGCTACCCTGATATTCAAAAATCTTGCGAAACACGCCGGGTGCCAACATTGACAAGGGGTTCACCTGTGTTCGAGGTTTGGAAATGGTTCCACCCATGGCAAATGTGATGGCAAAGATTCCTTCACCTTTTCCACCCCCAAGAATGAGACCCAACAGCGGCACATCATTCAAAAATCCGTTGATGCCCTGTGCCGGTATCATGGTGCCGGTAACGTCAATGGCACCATCAGCTTTTCGCACCACACCCTTTGCAACAAAACCCAAGTCATTGCCTTTCAATTCAATGCCACAGAGCCGCACAAATTTGGCATCTGTGGTAAATGGCATGCGCAATTTTTTGAACGCCATGCCATCAACCCGCGGGCCGGATCGCTTCGGTTTGCCTCGGCTGTCCAACTCGGCCAATGTCGCTTCATTGCGCACATCAAACTTCCGCAGCAGCAGTTCGCCATTGCGGATGGGAGAACCCGGCGCATTGGCCATCAGCGCATGAAACTGCAGTGAGCCCCCTGCAACTTTCGAATAGAAATTCGCCGCCCGCAACGCCGAACCGCCATCTGTACTGGTCACATTCAATTCGCGCCCGCCGGGTACAGGCTTCAAAGATATGGTGATCGGAAAGCCACTGAGAAAATTGCCGGTGATTTCCGCCGCTGTAATTTTTCCCGCTGTTGACGCGAATGTACCGCGCATATCCCTGATCTCTTCACCGCGATGCGCCGTCACGCTTTTGAACCGCGCATCCACAATAAAGTCACCACTCTTCGACCCCTCTCCGGAGGCACCGCCGGACTTTGCAGGTGAAATCAGGTTTTTGATATAGGGCCGCGCGTCAAATGAATTTCCGGAAATCGTCAACTTCGTCACACCGTCGCCAGGTTCCATGCGCACCGCAAACACATCATCCTCACTCAACCTGATCTCATCCAAGTCGATGACGCGAAGCGCATTGCTATCACTCAAACTGATATTGCCGCGCACCCGCAGGCCCTTGCCATCAATTTGCAAATCCTCGATTTTGCGCCCGGCTTTCGCGTCATCGACAAAATTGAACGTCGCCGTGGTTCCCTTGGTGGCTGCGCGTGAAAACCCGGCCGCCGCCACGCGCATGTCCACACCTGAAAGATCAGCCTCGACGCCAATGCGTTTACTGTCCTTTGACATGCCTTCAATTGCCAGCTTCACCGGCACATCACCCGACATATAGGCGCCAAGCTTGATGCCCAGCTTGTCCCGCATTTTTTCAGTCAACGTCGTTTCAACCGCAACCTTGGCCTCGCCGCCGTTGCGGGACTTCCGCCAGTCCACCTTCGCGGCAACACCATTCAGTTTTGCGGGGCCTGAAACAGCAAGCATGTCTTTGGTCAGGTTGATGGCAAAGTCACCATCCGTCAAATCCACACCCGGCAGAATGTTTTTGACAGAAGCATCAGACAGACTGACTTCTTGTGTAATCGTCACGCGGTCCCGCGGTACATCCTTGATCAGCGGCAGTTTCAAACCGACAATCGCCCGCGCCTTGCCCTCGATTTTCGGAAGTTTCGACACATCATCTTTCACCACATTCAAATCCGGCAATGATGCGAATTCAAGCAGCTCCTGCACGCCACCCTGAATATCAAACCGGAACACCCCCGGCACAGCACCAGACAGCAAATCCGTGGCGTCAAAGCGGGCCTGTGCCAAGGCCAATTTGCGATCTGAAGGCAACGTCACAAAGCCTTTGTCGATATCGAGGCCGAATGTTCCCGCCTTTAAAACCGCATTTCCACTTGCACCTTGCAGCAGCGGCAATGACTTGAAATAACGCGTGTTGACGTTGCGCATATTGAAAGTCAAACTTACAGCATCAGGCGGCAGCACCTTGTCCCGCAGCGCCCGGGCCATAACATTGGGCGGAAAGGCCACTTCAAACAACCCTTCACCGATGGTGCCCGATACCACATTTTCAGTGATCCAGCCCCGGGTTTTCGGTGCCAAGATCGGCGGCCAGAGTTTTTTCAACAGTGCCGCATCGACATCGCGCAACCGCCCCGCCGCAGTGATGCCCGGAGACTCTTCGCCACCGACAATTTTGCCGCGCAAACGCACACCCGATGTTCCAGCCTGAACCACAAGATCTTCAATATCAACCACCTGGTTTTCAACACCAAAGCTGCCCTTGAACGAAACCCGGTCAATGAACACCGGGTCTTTCACCGTGCCTTGCGCATCAACAGCCACATTGGCCGCTGCAAGATCAACCCCATAGGACGTGACTCTGCCATCGCCAGAGCGGTTGGGTGTTATGGTCCCGGATAGATCTGCGCGTGATCCGCCCATCAGCAGCGACGATTCAAGAATCTCAAAAGGTTTGCCATTGCCCGCCTGGCGGATGCGCAACGTGCCCTCATCAATCAGGATCGGTTTGGCCAGGTATTCCGGAAGACTGATTTGGCCAGCAGCTGCAAATATTTGCCCAACCAGCTTCGTCAGTTGCCCGCTTTCTTCAGCTTCCAGCTGAAAATTCCCTGACAGCGGCGTATTCAACCGCGCAAACTGTGAAAGTGCGTAAATATTATCGGCCACATTGGCCGGCACCAGGCGGTCGATTGCAACATTGGCAGTATAGTTTTTCTGCGCCCGCCGATAGGTTATCGACGCCTCAAGTTTCCAGGGCTCGCCACCGCTTGCAACATCCGCCTTGGCAGCCAGCACAAATCCTGACGGCACCCTGCGGAATGCAAGGTCGGCCCGTGGTGCAAGCCAAGTCGCGTCATTGGATTCGTCATAAATCCGGAGCGTCCCCCTGGACAATCGCACCTCTTCCAGTTTTGACAAGCTTCCCTGTGCACCACCTGCATCAAGCAATTCCAGGATCTTGCTTCCTGAGACAAGACTGGTCGGCGCTGGCGCAGGATTGCCACTGATGTCTGACTTTCCCGAAGATCCAGCGCCTGATGACTCTGGGTCCAAAACGATTTCCTCGTTTGTATCTGCTACATCATTGGCAATGCCAAGCTGCATGCTACCGTCCAGATTTCGCCTGACATTGATGCGGGGGCCAATAAGATCAAGCGACCGGATACTGACCACACCGCGCAGCAAACTGGAAGCTTCAAGCGCCACTCCGGCTTTGGGCGCACTTGCAATCGTCTTTCCATCACTGTCCACAAGAACAAGATTGCGCACCCTCACATTTGGTGTGCCCGTGTCAGTATCAAGTTCAAGTTCGGTTTCGCCCAGCGAAATATGAAAACCCGGCAATTGGGAATTGATGGCCTGCTCAATCGACTTACCCATAAACGCCAGTGAAACCGGGCCCTGGGTGAGCCGCCAATAGAGTCCGGCACCGCAGATTATGAGCAATCCCATAACCCACAGCAAGCTGAACACCGCAATTCTGAGTGACCTGCGCCGCACCTGCCTTGCTTACCTCATTTCCAGCGAGACTCAAACGCGTCTCATCGCACCATCAATAGCCGCCAAACCTGCCGCTTTCCAAGGCCTTAAGGCCAGCAAAGCATGTCGAATCCAAGGCAAGATCCTTAATGAATGCCACGCCTCATTTCCACCATGACAAGTCGTCACGAAGCCATTAGGGTGTTGTCGTCCAGTGGGGTACCACGTGTGAAGCGGGGTAAAGTTTGAGTTCATGTTTTTCAATCGCAAGAAAAAATCATCGCCGTCGGCACGCGGTCCACAAAAATCGGTGGACGCCGCAGCTGAACCATCATTTATTGGTCGCAACTGCATGTTCGAGGGCCACATCATCTGTGATGGCGAATTGCATATCGACGGAACCGTGCGGGGAACGGTTCAGGCTGCCATGTGTGTTGTTGATGCTGCAGGGGTGGTCCAAGGTACGGTTTCAGGCGATGTCATTCATGTCCGTGGCCGGGTTCTGGGTCCCATCCAGGGATCAAGTGTATATATCCATGCAGGCGCACATGTCGAAGGCGACGTGTTCAACGACACCATCAGCATTGAAAATGGCGCCTATGTCTATGGCTCCATTCGCCACAACACAGCACCCGTCCCACAGCCTGCACAGCTCAATGGAACAAAACCCAAAACCCCGCCCCCCAATCCGCAACTGGACCCGCAAGGCAGCCTGAGGGTTGTTTCAAACCGGAAATAATCCATTTTTTGAAGAAGGTGTTGAAGTGCCGATGCCTCCTCGACGCAACGGCACCAAACTTCTGAAACGATTTTTTTAATTTCGTCATCCCCGCGCAGGCGGGGACCCCGCTAGCCACCAGCTCTATGCGGAGAAAGCGGGGTTCCCGCCTGCGCGGGGATGACGGATTCACGAGAAAATGCAGAGTCATACCAACCGTCATATGAATTAACCCACTCTTCACCCTCCCCCCTTGTGGGGAGGGAACCCCACCGGGTTTGGATCGAGAGCAGTGAGTCACTTTATGTGACGTTTGGTATCATTATGTGACGTTTGGTATCATTTGTTTCCGAAACACTGCGCTCTCAAAGATGTGTGAAAATGATAGGCAGATGACGGAGAAGCAAAATCCCCTATTCAATATCCTCCACCACAACATCACCACCATAAACCCGGTGCGCCAATGATGACTGGATGAAATCATCCAGATCACCATCCAGCACTGCTCCCGGATTTGTACTGGTGTGGCCCGTCCGCAGATCCTTGATCAGCTGATAGGGCTGCAACACATAGGACCTGATCTGGTGGCCCCAGCCAATATCGGTCTTCTTGGCATTTGCCGCGTCGACTTTTTCCTGCTTCTTCTGCAGTTCCATTTCGTAAATGCGCGCCTTCAGCATTTTCATCGCGGTCGCACGGTTTTTGTGCTGTGAGCGTTCAGCCTGACAGGCCACGATGATATTTGTGGGAACATGCGTGATGCGCACCGCAGAGTCCGTGGTATTGACGTGCTGACCACCCGCCCCCGAAGCACGATAGGTATCGATCTTCAAATCGCTTTCCAGGATTTCGACAACAATGTTGTCGTCAATCACCGGATAGGCCCAGGCCGAACAAAACGACGTGTGCCGCCGCGCATTCGAGTCATATGGCGAAATGCGGACGAGACGATGCACGCCGCTCTCGGTCTTCAGCTTGCCATAGGCATTGTGACCCTTGATCTGCAGCGTGCAGGATTTGATCCCTGCTTCTTCGCCATCATGCATGTCCAGCACTTCGACTTTATATTTGTTTTTGTTGGCCCAGCGCACATACATGCGCATCAGCATTGAAGCCCAATCCTGGCTCTCGGTGCCACCTGCACCCGCATTGATTTGCAGGAAGCTGTCATTGGCATCAGCCTCGCCAGACAGCAGCGCATCTAACTCAGCTGCCGCGACTTCGCCCTTGACCGCCTCAATGGCTTTTTCAGCTTCAACGACAATTGATGGATCACCTTCCGCCTCGCCCATTTCGATCAGCTCTTTGCTGTCGGCAATGGTTTGCTGAATGCGGCGGATCGTACCGATACGGTTTTCGAGTTCCTGCCTTCGGCGCATCATCTCCTGCGCCTTTTGCGGGTCATTCCACAGCGTCGGGTCTTCAGCCTTGGCGTTCAGCTCCGCCAGATCACGGATGGATTGATCCCAGTCAAAGATGCCTCCTGAGCAGCCCGACGGATTGCTCGATTTCTTCGATAAGTTTGACGATTTCAGCGCGCATGATGTGTAAAATCCTGATTCAAAATGTGACCGCTCAATAGAGGCCGCCACCCTGCTCCGTCAACCCGCCGGGTTGCACGGCCACGGGAACTGCTTTTTTCACAGCCGGTACCAACACCACGCCTTCGCCTTTTTTGCCAACTGCCGCAGGTGAACCATCCGCTGTTTGACCAATGGTACGGGTATTGGCCGGCGGCTCATCACCCGGCTTGAAGGCTTCCAGAATCGTGCCCGTTTCGCCGAATATGGCGCGTCTGCCATTGGCTGCATTGATCGGAATCAATTCAATGGCGCGCGGCACATGAAACGGAATGGCGGGCTGGTCTTTCAGCGCAAGCTTCATGAAATCGGCGACAATAGGCGCTGCCAACTCACCTCCGGTGCGCTTTTTGCCCATGGGCTTTGGGTTGTCATAACCCACATAAACCCCGACCGTCATATTGGGCGTATAACCCACAAACCACGCATCGCGCTCGTCATTGCTGGTGCCGGTTTTGCCAGCCACTGGCTTGCCCACGACCAAAACCTTCTTGCCAGTGCCGCGCTGCACCACACCTTCAAGCATCGACGTGATCTGATAGGCCGTATAGGGGCTCATCACCTGGTCCCGCGTTTCAATGAACTCGGGCTCCACAATGCCGTCGACATATTGCCCGGCTTCACAGGCCGAACAATCGCGCTTGTCATGCCTGAAAATTGTCTTGCCCCGCCTGTCCTGGATGCGGTCAATCAGGGTGGCTTCAATTTTTTTGCCGCCATTGGCAAACATGCTATAGGCAGTGGTCATGCGCAAAAGCGTTGTTTCAGAAGCGCCCAGCGAGTTGGCAAGATGGCGCGGCATCTGGTCGTAAATGCCAAGCCGCTGTGCCAGATCTGCAATTTTGGTCATGCCCAGATCGTCTGCCAACCTCACAGTCATGGTATTGCGGGACTGTTCAATCCCGCGTCGCAATGTTGAAGGTCCGCCAAATTTTTCCGCGTAGTTTTTCGGCTGCCAGGTTTTCCCATTCGACAATTTGATTGTCAGCGGAGCATCAAGCACCACCGAAGACGGCGTGTAACCGTTGTCAAGCGCTGCTGCATAAACCACAGGCTTGAACGACGATCCCGGTTGCCGCATGGCTTGCGTCGCACGGTTGAACTGCGAACCTGAATAGGAGAACCCGCCAACCATGGCCAACACCCGTCCTGAATGCGGGTCCATGGCAACAAGCGCACCTTCCACGTCAGGAATTTGCACCAGATGCCATTGCTGCACATTGGCTGAAGGCGCCAAATAGACAATGTCACCCACTTTCAGAACCTCTGAAGCCTTGGTCACCGGCTTTCCAAGTTTGGTGCCATCAACATAGGTCACAGCCCAACTCATCAATTCAACCGGAATAGTGCCCGTCTCGCGCTCGTCACCCATGGCACCGCTCGCAAGCTTCGGCGGCTGCAACCCGATTTGCGCCGCCTTGTCATCCACCGACGTGACAATGCCAAGCCGCCAGGGTGCAACGTCATCAGACACTTTCATGTCTTCCATGAACTTGGCCCAATCGCCACCTTGCAAGTCGACGTGCTTTTCTGGTCCCCTGAAGCCGCGCTTCCGGTCAAAATCAATCAGGCCCCGCGCCAGCGATTGACGTGCAAAAATCTGCAGCTTGGGATCAAGCGTGGTCCGCACAGAATAACCACCCTTGCCCAGCGCCTCTTTGCCGTAAAGCGCCACAAGGTCACGCCGCACTTCCTCGGCGAAGCCCTCAGCGGCGAACAGTTTCGCACCGAATGGACGTGGCGAAACGGCAAGCGGTTTTGCCTGGGCGGTTTTCATTTCAGCGTCAGTGATATAACCATTTTCCTGCATTTGCTGCAGCACCCAATTGCGCCGTTCTGTGGCCCGTTTGGTAAACTTGAAGGGGTGATAATTGTTTGGCCCCTTCGGCAGTGCCGCCAGATAGGCCATCTCGTCAATGGTCAACTCATCAAGCGACTTCCCGAAATAATTCAGCGACGCTGCCGCAATGCCATAGGAATTCAACCCGAGAAAAATTTCATTGAGATAAAGTTCGAGAATCTGGTCTTTGGTGAAAGCACTTTCAATGCGCTGGACGATCAGCGCTTCTTTCAGCTTGCGTGTCAGCGTTTGCTCGTTGCTGAGCAGAAAGTTTTTGGCCACCTGCTGTGTAATGGTCGATGCACCCACAATGGTTCCCTGCTGGCCCATGACCTTGATCTGCACATAACGCAGGCTCGCTGCCGCTATGCCGCGCCAGTCCAGCCCGGCATGTTGGTAGAAGGTCTTGTCTTCGGCCGCGAGATAAGCCTCAATCAGTTTCTTCGGCACCTGGTCAATAGGCACAAACAAACGGCGCTGCTCGGCATATTCTGCCAGAAGCGAACCGTCAGCCGCATGCATGCGTGTCATGACCGGGGGTTCATAGGCGGCCAGTTGCTTGTAGTCCGGCAACTCCTTCGATACGTCCCAGATCACGTATAAAGCCACGCCCGCCAGCCCAAGCACCACCATGAACATGGCAGTAAACATCCATCCCAGAAATTTGAGCATCAGCCCGTGGTGCCTTCCCGATTCTTGTGCGTCAGTGACGGATTGCCTGATATCACTGTCCAGCACAAATCCAACGCCAATGCGAAAAAACTTAAGGCCGGATTGTGGCTACTCGGCGGCATTCATCACGGTAAAATGACGGTTAACGGCCTTGACCAAAGCTGCTGCCATCTTGTTGCGCCAGCTTGGCGTTTTCAGCTTCTGCTCATCGTCCTTGCTGGACAGGTACCCAAGTTCAATCAGCACAGACGGCACATCAGGCGATTTCAAAACCACAAACCCGGCAGACCGCAGGGGCTTTCCCGTCATTGTCGTCACACCTTTGAGTTCCTCAAGTGCTCTACGCGAAAACAGGTTCGCGTGGTTTTTCGACTCGCGCTGCACCAGTTCAATTAGCACATCAGCAACCGCACCCTCTTCCGCCGCAAGGTCGATGCCGGCAATGATATCGGTTTTGTTTTCCTTCAACGCCAAGGCCGCCGCCTCTTCGTCTGACGCTGTATCTGAAAGCGTATAGAGCGTCGTGCCATTGGCGGTTTTGCCGCGCACGGTGTCTGCATGAATGGCAATGAACAAATCCGCCCCGGCTTTCCGCGTGAAAGCCACGCGGTCTGTCAGTGTCATGAACCGGTCCTCAGTCCGGGTCATGCGCACGACGTAAAGCGCGTTCTGTTCCAGCTCTTTCTTCAATTCCAGCGCAAAGGCGAAAACCACGTCCTTTTCTTTTGTTTTGGAAGGGCTGAGCGCACCGGGGTCAATTCCGCCATGACCAGGATCAATCACAATCACCTTTCTGCCTTTGTCGCGGGGCAATTCCGGCACATCACCGGGTTTGATCGCAGGCATGATGACAGGCAGGCTGGCCGTCGTTTCCGGTGACGATGCCGCTTCGTCTTGCAACTGCGCCGCCGAAAATGCCTCAGCCGTTGTGCCAACAAGATCAATGGCAATCCGGGGTTTGGATTTGCCCTTCTTCGGCAACAACTGTGACCGCTTGATCAAAACAGGCCCATCCGTATCAACCACAATCCGCGATTTGCCCTTCTCCACAACGCCATAGCGCACCTGCCGGATCAGGCCCTTTGACATATGCCCTGCCCCCGGCGGCAGGTCAAAACCCACATCCGCCAGATCGATCACCACCCGGTAAGGATCAGCCAGCACCGTGGCGGTAAATCCGGTTTCAGCCGTCAGTTCCACAAAAAGCCGCGTCATCCGCCCCTTGGCCACAATTTCAATCGCAGTCGTCGTCACAGGCTTGGCCGCAAGCGCCGCCACCCAGCCCGCGTTCAACAACGCCAGTGCAACCACAGCCAAAACGGCAATTGCGGGGTGATAGAAGCTGCGACGGAAGTTGAACATAGGGCCAACCGTAAACACCCTTGGTTAACCAGAGCTTTCAAACCGTCAAAGGGTCTCAATGGCGACGGCGGTTTTACCCTTGGCACGGCTCGCAAATTTTTTGTCGAATGTCACAAAAGCACTGCAATGACTTGACCGCGCAAGATGCAAGGCATCCACAAAATCCATTCCTGCAAGCATAGAATCCAAAGCTTGCGCAATCTCTGTTGGCTGTTCGATTGAAATTCCGGGAAGTCCTCCAAGCCCGTGAAAAGCCGCAGCGATCACGGTTGGCGCAAACCCATAGCCCGCCCGCAAAACCCATTCCGTCTCAAGAATGACGGTAGTCCCGATAAAAATGTCACCCGCCTCAATCACCCGCCGCGCGGCGTCTGCCTGCTTGCGGTCATCAGCCGTCAGGAAGCGAACAAGGATATTGGTATCAACGGCGCGCACGACGCTTTGCTTCCTTGACAATGACGTTGTCCATATCTTCGAGAGACAAGGCAGGACCTGTATGCCGAAGGGAACCGAAAACGGAACTGACGGTTGTCTGAGCAAACAACGGTATCGCCTTCAACAAAACACCCTCCGGCGTGTTCTCGACAGTCAACCGTGTTCCCGCCGACCAACGGAGTTGGTCACGAACCACCTTAGGCAAAATCACCTGCCCCTTGGTGGAGATAACGGTGGTGATAGGGTCCAAGATAGCCTCATGCCTCTGTAGTAAGACAGAAGTAAGATACGCTAAATTGAACGGGAAGGCAATGAACACATAGGGAATGAAATTAACCTGCCAGTTGCGCGTTACTGTCATGGACCACATCTCGGTTTCCTGTCAAACGCTGCAAGTCGGAAGCAACTTCGCAATCTACTTGTATAACTATAAAAATATAAGTATAAAAATACATGGATGATGCAGATTTTGAATGGGATGAGGCAAAGAATCTCTCAAACCAGAAAAAGCATGGCATCAGCTTCGAAGATGCAGCGAGAGTGTTTGACGACCCCTTGGTGCTATTGGTTCCGGACGGGCAAGAACACGACGAGGAACGGTGGCGTGCCTACGGTCAAGTTGGTGGCACCGCAATCATCATGGCGGCACACACATATCGATCTCGCAATGGTCAAGAAAAAATCCGCATTATCTCAGCCCGATTGGCCACACGTTACGAAAGGCAAAAATATGAAAATGAAAATGGTTAGCGCGAAGCTGGCAGATTTGCCCCCTCTCACCAAAGCAGATCAAGATCGGCTGACAAAACTGGCCGCCCGTCTTGATCGCGACATTGACCTGAGCGACATTCCCGAACTCACCGATGATGAGTGGAAAACGGCTGTCCGCGGCCAACACTATCGTCCCGTCAAAACCCAAATCACCGCCAGCCTAGACAAGGATGTCCTCGCCTGGCTGAAAGCCGACGGTCGTGGCTATCAAACAAGAATGAACGCCATCCTGAGACGCGAAATGCTGCAAGAAAAAGCGGCGGGATCACGGAAATAGAGCGGTATGACCACCGAAGTATATGATCGGCTTCCGCATTCGATCTTGATGCACCACAAAAATGATGTCGTCATAGAACTATTTAGGTTCGTCCAGAAATCTGGCGAAGTGTTCGTTGCTTTCCAAATCGTGTGTGTAGGAAAATGGCGCATGTTGAACTGCTAAGTGATTGAGATGCACGCGAAACGCCTGTTTGCCAAAAAGCCTTACTTGTATGATTGCGTGAGGTGAATTTCCTTCGAAAGCTATACCATGGAACGGGGATGCTCTTTCTGCCTCCAATATTTCAACACGAAAAGCATTTGAATCGCGCCGCAATTTTTTCAGTACATCTCGAATTTCGTCGAGCTGATCGTTTCGACTGTAGATGGCTGTACCGACAAGAAGCGCCACGAATTCGTAAGCTATTTTAACGAACAACAGAACGTCAACACTTGGGGCTCTTAAATCAGGACCTACGAGATAAGCAGAAAGTTTTTTTGCTTTTAGCCCTCCTAACAATGTAACGACTTCGCCGGGTTCTGCGGCTTCGTAGTTGGCAATTGCTTCGTCAATTCTGACAGTGCTTACACCATCAGCGCGCATCATTCCTCGAAGTGATACGACTGCTTGGCGTTGAGGCGCAATGACTGATCCATCCGGCATGTCATGCCACTTCGCTAAAAAATTATTACCCTGCCTCTTACCAACGAGCGTCACGACTTCGGTGTGGATGCGATATCGTTGGCCCTCCTCAATACTAGCGACGTGGCTCGGAATTGACTCTTGAAGCGCATATGCGGCAGAACGAATTGCGGGGTCACTTTTCGCGTGTGCGTCGATGTGTTGTCCGAAAAAGCTGTTGCATTGCTGGCAAAGGAACTTGCTTGTAAGTCTACCTCGCAAAGAGTCGGGGATAATATGTTCGAGCGAACGCTCGGCGTGTTTGAGGCAAATAATGCAGGCATTTCCGGACCACTCTACGACCATGATTTAAGTTCCTATACCTGACGGTAGGGCTTAGCACGGATTCGCTTCGAGGCCACATCAGAGAAGCTCGGCGTCAAATTGTTATTGCGCCCCCGAATCCCCGCTTGCATCCCCCCCCATCACCCCCTACAACCGACTTGTCCGCAACCAGACTCAAGCCCAATCGCCCAAATCCGGTCAAAGACGTGACAGTTTCGCAACAGATGGGTGTCCGGTTCGCTTCAAACATGAAAGCAACCCGTCAGCGGCGTGAAAAAAGGGTTGCCTTGGGCTTCCCCGACATCGTTGGCGTGGTCGGAACCACCAAACGGGTCGAACCAAAGCGTATCAAACCGTCCGGGGCCAGAGTCCGGGCACAGTCAAACCAACAGCAGGGCCAATGAACCTGAACGACCATAGCAACAGCACACCGAAAAGCGCCCCTTGGGTTGCGGCGGCGGCTGTTCGGGCGTCAGGCCTTCCGCCCTCTCATCTCGCACGCACATCACCAAACCTTGACCAGCGCATGGAACCGGATCGCGCAACATCAAGGCCTGGTGGCAGTGCGGCCATAAGGATTATACACCCATGGGCAACAAAATGCTCATCGACGCCAGCCAACGCGAGGAAACCCGCGTTGTGGTGGCCCGCGGCAACCGCATTGAAGAATTCGATTTCGAAAGCATCAATCGCAAACCCCTCAAAGGTAATATCTACCTCGCCAAGGTAACCCGGGTTGAACCCTCGTTGCAGGCAGCCTTCGTGGATTACGGCGGCAACCGCCATGGCTTTTTGGCCTTCGCCGAAATCCACCCCGACTATTACCAGATCCCGATCGCCGACCGTCTTGCCCTGCTGAAAGAGCAGGAGGAGGACGATGCCGCCGACCGTGAAGAAGACGATGATGACAATCATGACGATGACAACGGCAAGGCCGTCGAACATCACCAAGATGAAGAACCTCGCGCCGAAGAGGATGCGTTAACCGAAGCCATGCCGCTTGAAGCGGAGGAACTTCCGTCGCTTTTCGGCTTGGCCGAATCCGACGAGAACGAACTGCCAGCCGAACCTGTCCCCACAGCCGAAGCCGCCGAAATCGTGGCCATTGAAGAAAATGCCGAAGACCGCAAGATCGAAGTCATCGGTGCCGAAGACGCCATGGAAGAAGTGCCGCAGCGCCGCCAACAACGCCGTCCGCGCCGTCGCGTTTACAAAATCCAGGAAGTCATCAAGCGCCGCCAGATTTTGCTGGTGCAGGTGGTCAAGGAAGAACGCGGCAACAAGGGTGCAGCGCTCACAACTTACCTCTCACTCGCCGGCCGCTATTGTGTGCTGATGCCCAACACCGCCCGTGGTGGAGGAATCTCGCGGAAAATCACCGACGCAGGGGATCGTCGCCGTTTGAAGGAAGTCGCCAAAGAGGTCGAAGTGCCACAGGGCATGGGCCTCATCGTGCGTACAGCCGGTGCCCAGCGCACCCGCCCCGAAATCAAGCGCGACTTTGACTATCTGATGCGCCTCTGGGAATCTGTGCGCGACCTCACCTTGAAGTCAGAAGCCCCCTGCCTCGTCTACGAAGAAGGCAGCCTGATCAAACGCTCCATCCGCGATCTTTATACCAAGGACGTCGATGAAGTGTTGGTCGAAGGCGACGAAGCCTATCGTGAAGCCAAGGACTTCATGAAAATGCTCATGCCGTCCCACGCCAAGAACGTGAAGCTTTATTCCGACAACAAACCGCTGTTCACCCGCCACGGCGTGGAAACCCATCTCGACGCGCTGTTCTCGCCCACGGTCACACTGCCATCGGGCGGTTACATCGTCATCAACCAGACCGAAGCCCTGGTGTCGATCGACATCAACTCCGGCAAGGCGACGCGCGAACACAACATCGAAGACA